>NZ_JARESO010000040.1:0-74409 GCF_046030175.1 Paraburkholderia sp. RL17-373-BIF-A | reverse complement strand
CGTCTCCGGTGGCCGCGGTCTAGGCAACGGCGAGAACTACACGAAGGTGCTAGAACCGCTGGCGGACAAATTGAACGCCGCGCTGGGCGCATCGCGTGCAGCGGTCGATGCGGGCTTCGTGCCGAACGACTATCAGGTCGGGCAGACCGGCAAGATCGTCGCGCCGCAGTTGTACATCGCAGTCGGCATCTCGGGCGCGATCCAGCATCTGGCCGGGATGAAGGACAGCAAAGTGATCGTCGCGATCAACAAGGACGAAGAAGCGCCGATCTTCAGCGTCGCCGATTACGGTCTGGTGGGCGATCTGTTCACGCTCGTGCCCGAACTCGTTAGCGAACTCGGTTAAGCGCCGTAACGCCGCATAGAAGGCGTCTGGCAGCACATGAAGGGCGTGGGACCGATCAAGTCCAGCGCCCTTTTTTTATATCAGAAGCGGGAGGAGAACTGAAATGAGCTATACGGCGCCCATCAAGGACATGCTGTTCGTGATGAAAGAACTGGCCGGTCTCGAAGACATCGCGACCTTGCCGGGCTTCGAAGACGCGAACCTCGAGACGGCGCAAGCCGTCCTCGAAGAGTCGGCGAAACTGTGCGGTGGCGTGCTGGCGCCGTTGAATGCAGAAGGCGATCGCAATCCGAGCAGCTGGAAAGACGGCGTGGTCACCGCGACGCCCGGCTTCAAGGAAGCGTTTCGCCAGTTCGGCGAAGGCGGCTGGCAAGGCGTGCAACATCCCGTCGACTACGAAGGCCAAGGCCTGCCGAAGCTGATCGCGACGCCGTGCGTCGAAATGCTCAACGCGTCGAATTTGTCGTTCGCGCTGTGTCCGCTGCTGACCGACGGCGCGATCGAAGCGCTGCTCACCGCCGGCACCGAAGCGCAAAAACAAACCTATGTGCCGAAGCTGATTTCCGGCGAGTGGACCGGCACGATGAACCTGACCGAGCCGCAAGCCGGTTCCGATCTCGCGTTGGTACGCACGCGCGCCGAGCCGCAAGGCGACGGTTCGTTCAAGCTGTTCGGCACGAAGATTTTCATCACCTGGGGCGAGCACGACATGGCGAAGAACATCGCGCATCTCGTGCTGGCCCGCACGCCGAATGCGCCGGAAGGCGTGAAGGGCATTTCGCTCTTTATCGTGCCGAAGTTTCTCGTCAATGAAGACGGTTCGCTCGGCGAACGCAACGACGTGCATTGCGTGTCGATCGAACACAAGCTCGGCATCAAGGCGAGCCCGACCGCGGTGCTGCAATTCGGCGACCACGGCGGCGCGATCGGTCATCTGATCGGCGAAGAAAATCGCGGTCTGGAATACATGTTCATCATGATGAACGCGGCGCGGTTCGCTGTCGGCATGCAAGGCGTCGGCATTTCGGATCGCGCTTATCAGAAGGCGGTCGCGTACGCGAAAGATCGCGTGCAAAGCCGTCCCGTGGATGGTTCCGCGAAGCAGCCGGTCGCGATCATTCAACATCCGGACGTGCGCCGTATGCTTGCCACCATGCGC
Source organism: Paraburkholderia sp. RL17-373-BIF-A (assembly GCF_046030175.1). Taxonomy (NCBI): domain Bacteria; kingdom Pseudomonadati; phylum Pseudomonadota; class Betaproteobacteria; order Burkholderiales; family Burkholderiaceae; genus Paraburkholderia; species Paraburkholderia sp. RL17-373-BIF-A. The sequence continues at coordinate 72,904 of NZ_JARESO010000040.1, read as the reverse complement.
GGCCTCACCGAAGCGTCTCGCGCGCTGGCGTACGTGGCCGCGGCGCACTGCGACATCGCGCATCGTCATGCGGACGAAGGCAAGCGCGCCGAACATCAGGCGATCTACGAGTACCTCGTGCCGATCGTGAAGGGCTGGAGCACGGAGTTGTCGATCGACGTCACGAGCCTCGGCGTGCAGGTGCATGGCGGCATGGGCTTCATCGAAGAAACCGGCGCCGCGCAGTACTACCGCGATGCGCGCATTCTGACGATCTACGAAGGCACGACCGCGATTCAGGCCAACGACCTGATCGGCCGCAAGACCGTGCGGGACGGCGGCAAGGTGGCGAAGTCGCTGCTCGCCGAGGTGGCTGAAACGATCGAGGCACTCGGCGCGCAGCAAGGCCCGGCGTTCGATTCGATGAAGAAGTATCTCGCGCAGGGCCAGCGCTCGTTGAGCGCGGCGGTCGATTTCGTCGTGGCCAACACGAAGGGCGATCCGAACGCGGTGTTCGCAGGCAGCGTGCCGTATCTGACGCTCGCGGGCATCGTGCTGGGCGGCTGGCAGATGGCGCGTGCGTTGCTCGTGGCGGCTCAGAAGCGCGACGAAGACCCGTCGTTCTACGGCGCCAAGATCGCGACCGCGCAGTTCTATGCGGAGCATGTGCTGCCGCTGGCGTCGGCGCTCGAAGCGTCGATTGTCAGCGCGAAGGGTGGAGAGAGTGTGCTGGCTTTGTCGGAAGATCAGTTCTGAGTTAGCTTCTGCTTCGCTTAAAAACAAACGGCGCCTTGTGAGGCGCCGTTTGTTTTTGTCGCGCTGGTCTGTCAGATCGCAAACCAGCGCCACCGCTTTCGCGAAGCGTCGTCGTTAAACCTTAAGCATAAGCCGGGCGATGCGCGCCGCCGATCTCGCCGAGATAGCGATGCACCGACAGATCGTCCGCCTTGATGGCCGGTTGCTTGCCCGACATCACGTCGGCGAGCAGTTGACCGGAGCCGCACGACATCGTCCAGCCCAGCGTGCCGTGGCCCGTGTTCAGGAACAGGTTCGGCACGGGAGTGCGGCCGACGATCGGCGTGCCGTCCGGCGTCATCGGACGCAGACCGGTCCAGAAGCTGGCCTTCGACGTATCGCCGCCGCCCGGGAACAGATCGTTCACGCACAATTCCAGCGTTTCGCGACGCGCCTGGCGCAGCGATTTGTCGAAGCCGACGATCTCGGCCATGCCGCCCACACGAATCCGGTCGTCGAAACGGGTGATCGCGATCTTGTACGTTTCGTCGAGCACGGTCGACACTGGCGCCGACGCTTCGTTGACGATCGGCGCGGTGATCGAATAACCCTTGAGCGGATAGACCGGAATCTTCACCAGACCGGACAGGAACTGGGTCGAGTACGAACCCAGCGCGACGACGAACGAATCCGCGCGCACCAGTTCCTCGCCGCACTTCACGCCGGCGATGCGGCCACCCGCCATCGCGAGTGCGTCGATCGGCGTGTTGTAGCGGAATTTGACGCCGAGTTCCTCAGCCAGCGCGGCGAGCCGCGTGGTGAACATCTGGCAGTCGCCGGTTTCGTCGCCCGGCAGGCGCAGACCGCCGCTCAGCTTGTGCGACACCGCGGCGAGCGCCGGTTCGGCACGCGCGAGTTCAGTCGGCGACAGCAGTTCATACGGCACATTGGCTTCCTGCAGCACGGCGATATCTTTCGCGGCGCCGTCGAATTGCTGCTGCGTGCGGAACACCTGAAGCGTGCCGCCAGCGCGGCCTTCGTACTGAATGCCGGTTTCAGCGCGCAGCGCTTGCAGGCAGTCGCGGCTGTATTCGGCGAGGCGGACCATGCGGCCCTTGTTCACTGCATAACGCGACGACGTGCAGTTCTGCAGCATCTGCCACATCCATTGCAGCTGGAATTGCGTGCCGTCGAGGCGAATCGCCAGCGGCGCGTGCTTCTGGAACATCCACTTGACGGCCTTTAGCGGCACGCCAGGCGCGGCCCACGGCGACGCGTAGCCCGGCGAAATCTGGCCGGCATTGGCGAAACTGGTTTCGAGCGCCGGGCCGGCCTCGCGATCGATCACGGTCACTTCGTGCCCCGCGCGCGCCAGGTAATACGCGCTGGTCACGCCGACGACGCCACTGCCCAAGACGACGACTCGCATAGCTGCTCCAGGTATTCAAAATGAGATCTGAGGGCGATGCGCTCGTCGATACGTTGGAATTCGTTCGATTCACGAGGTGTAATGCGGCTCGCCCAGTGTTAACCGCTATACTATTAACAGTGAGGTAGGTTTTGTTATTGTATTTTCAAGATTTTCAGAAAAAACACCATGCGTACACAGCGCCAACCGGTCCGGGCTCTCGACAAACTCGATCACAAGATCCTGCGGCTGCTGCAACAGGACGGCCGCATGGCCATGAAAGACCTGGCCGAACAGGTTGGACTGTCGGTCACGCCGTGCATCGAGCGCGTCAAGCGGATGGAGCGCGACGGCGTGATCACCGGCTACCACGCGCGCGTGAACCCGGCGGAATTGGGCGCGGCACTGCTCGTGTTCGTCGAGATCACGCTGGATCACAAGAGCGGCAACATGTTCGACCAGTTCCGACGCGAGGTGCAGAAGATTCCGGAAGTGCTGGAATGCCACCTCGTGTCGGGCGATTTCGACTATCTGATCAAGGCGCGCATCGGCGAAATGGCCGACTACCGGAAGCTGCTGGGCGACATCCTGCTGCAACTGCCCGGCGCGGTGCAGTCGAAAAGCTACGTGGTGATGGAAGAGATCAAGGAAACGCTGACGATCGCGGTCGGCGATTAGGCGGCGCGACGGCGCAGGGCGGGGCTCGACAAACGGCGTAAACACTGTATATTTGTACAGGTGTTTTGCGCCGTTTTTCGTTTTTGCGTGTGCCAGCCGTGACCGACTCCAACCCTCACTTCGTCAACGAATTTCCGATCGCACCGCCCGTGCTTCGCAAGGGCCGTGGCGCGGTGACGAACTTGCAAGGCCGCTACGAAGTCGACCAGCGCGAAGCGGTGGACGACGGCTGGCTGTCGTCGCCGGAAGACGATGACGAGCCCAAGGTCTTGCGCACGCAGGTCTTCGAAGAGCGGGCCAAGACCATTCTCACGCGCAACGCGTCGCCGGATATTCCGTTCAGCGTGTCGCTGAACCCCTATCGCGGCTGCGAGCATGGCTGCATTTATTGCTTTGCGCGGCCCACGCACGCTTATCTGGGGCTGTCGCCGGGACTCGACTTCGAAAGCCGGATCTACGCCAAGGTCAATGCGCCGGAGTTGCTCGAGCGGGAACTGTCGAAGAAGTCGTACGTGCCGGAGCCAATCGCGCTAGGCGTCAATACGGACGCCTGGCAACCGGTCGAGCGCGACTTGCGGCTCACGCGCAGGGTGATCGAAGTGCTCAGCGAGCGTCAGCATCCGTTTGCGGCGATCACCAAGTCGTCGCTGATCGAACGCGAACTCGATTTGCTGGCGCCCATGGCGGCGCGCGGGCAATTCATGGCGGCCATCACCATTACCACGCTGGACGCGGACATCGCTCGCACGCTGGAACCGCGGGCGGCCACGCCGTCGCGGCGACTGCGCACCATCCGCACCTTGAGCGAGGCGGGCATTCCGGTCGGCGTCAGCATCGCGCCGGTGATTCCGTTCGTCACCGAACCGGATATGGAACGCGTGCTGGAGGCCTGTGCGGAGGCCGGCGCAAGCAATGCGAGCTATATCGTGCTGCGTCTTCCTTGGGAAGTCGCGCCGCTATTCAAGGATTGGCTCGCCGCGCACTTTCCCGATCGCGCTGACCGGGTGATGAGCCGCGTGCGGGACATGCGCGGCGGCAAGGACTACGACTCGTCCTTCTCCACGCGCATGAAGGGCGAAGGCTTGTGGGCGGATCTGCTCAAGCAGCGATTCCACAAGGCGGTGCGCCGGCTGGGCCTGAACCGGCGCGACCGCGGCATTCTGGATATGTCGCACTTTCGCCGGGTCGAGGCGGCGCGTCCCGCCGAACCGGCGCGCGATGATCCTCAACTGGATCTTTTTTAACGCGGCGCGCGCCGGATCACTGCGAGAGCGCTTTCGCCGCCTGCACCTGACTTTCGAAGTAGGTCTGGAACGAAATGGCGAGGCCGGTCATCAGCAGGAAGGCGCCGATCAGCAGCGAAAAAATCACGATGAAAATGACCGTCCAGCCGGAGCGGCTTTTGCGTTGGGTCTGAGCGTTGAACTGCGCGTCCCACTTTTCGTCCGGGCGCAACCCGTAGACGATCGCGGCAAGAAACGCCGCGAGTAGCGAGACCGCGCCGGGAAAGGCCAGCGCCCAGCCGAGCATCGACGACCGTTCGCTGGCTACCAGCAGCATGGCGCCCGGAATGCCGATCAGCGTGCCGATCACGTGAGCCCAACCGTAGATGTCGCGCATGCCGTACAGATAGAACCGATGCGCCCCAAGGCTGCCGAAGAAGAACGCCAGGGCGGCGGTAATCGTCTTGGATCTGAAACGCGGGGAAGTCGAAACAAGGGTGGACATGTAGGTCAGAGCAGAGTGACAGGCGGTCGAAAGGAGCGGCGCGCGGGCTCGCGCGGACCGACGCGCATTCTACGCCCGCCGCAGGCCGCCGGTCACGTGACGGGTGGTCGCGGTCGCGGGACGGGTGGTGCGAGAAGCATTGGATCGAGTCGGTCGGCCGAGCGGGTTGTGTGAGATGCGCCGGAACGAGGGGCTGCAAGGGCGGCGAGATTCGTCTGACTGGCCGGACTTTCCGGGCGCCCGGCGTTCAAAGCGGTGAGTCGCTTGAGACAGGCTACGGCGCCGAATAGGTGACGCGATAGACAGCGCCGGCGTAATCGTCGCTGATCAGGAGCGAACCATCGGGCAGTGGCAACACGTCGGCCGGGCGCCCCCACTCGCTCTCGCCGGACTGAAGCCAGCCTTCGGCAAAGACTTCCTGGCGCGCGTTGCTGCCGTCCGGGTCCGTAGTCACGTGGACGACGCGATAGCCGATCTTCTTGCTGCGATTCCACGATCCGTGCTCGGCGATAAAAATACTGTTCCGGTAAGCGGGCGGAAACATCGATCCGCTGTAAAAGCGCATGCCGAGCGCCGCGACATGCGCACCGAGTTTGACCACGGGCGGCGTAAACGCGCTGCACGGATGGTCCTTGCCGAACTCGGGATCGGGCGTGTCGCCGCCGTGGCAGTACGGAAAGCCGAAATCCATCCCGGCGCGCGGCGCGCGGTTGAGCTTGTCGTCCGGCACGTCGTCGCCCAGCAGGTCGCGGCCGTTGTCGGTGAACCACAGTTCGTGCGTCACCGGATGCCACGCGAAGCCGACCGAGTTGCGGATGCCGCGCGCCACGACTTCGTAGTGACTGCCGTCCGGATCCATGCGGCCGATCAGTGCGAAGCGGTTGCGATCTTTCAGGCAGACGTTGCATGGCGCGCCTTGCGGCACGTATAACTTGCCGTCCGGGCCGAACGCTATGAATTTCCAGCCGTGGTGCGTCTCCGTGGGTAATGTATCGATCACGACGGCGGGCTTGGGCGGATCGTTCAGGTGGGTGTCGATCGCATCGAAGCGTACGATTTTCGACACCTCGGAGACATAGAGCGCGCCATCGTGCCACGCCACGCCCGCTGGCGTTTCCAGCCCGGAAGCGATCACATGGCGCGCCGTGACGCGTCCGTTTTGCAATTCGAGCGCGTACACGTGGCCGTCGAGGCTGCCTATATAAAGAATGCCCTTCGGCGAGAGCGCCATGGCTCGCGCGCTCGGCACGGCGTCCGACAAGACCGCGATATGGAAGCCTGGCGGCAGTTTGATTCGGTCCACCGGCAAAGCGGCGAGCGCCGGCAGGGCGGTTGCGGCGAGCAACACGGCGGCGCCTGCGCGCAGGCCCCGGCTTCGCAAAGCGAGCGCCAAGACGGCAATCCGCATGGCGGCGGTAAAAAAAGCGCGCAAAAACACAATTGGCAGCAGGAGTTTCACGGGCGCTCCGTCAGGTGATTCGGGCGTTTCGACGTGGTTCCGGGCTCCCGCCTGTATGGCCGGCGCAACCCCGTCGCTCAGTTTATCCGGGTAAGTGTTTGTTATGGCGTCGGTTTCCCGCTATAATCGCGTGTTTCAGTCGTTCCGAACCCCGGTTTTCAAGGATTCTAGTATGGTCATCATCCGCTTGGCTCGTGGCGGCTCCAAGAAGCGCCCGTTCTACAACATCGTCGCAACCGATTCGCGTAACCGTCGTGACGGCCGCTTCATCGAGCGCGTTGGCTTCTACAACCCGGTCGCTACGAAGGGTGAGTCCCTGCGTATCGCTCAGGACCGCCTGACGTATTGGCAAGGCGTTGGCGCACAACTGTCGCCGACCGTCGAGCGTCTCGTGAAGGAAGCTGCAAAGGCGCAGCCGGCTGCTTAATGGTGGCTAGCATGCGTATCGTCGTCGGGTCGACCGGCGGCTCGCGCGGTGTGCGTGAGCAGTCCGATGCGCGAGTTGTTTTGCTGAAGCAGGCGTCGAAGCTGGCAGCGAGGTTCTCTTATGTCTGAGCGTGATTCCGGCAGTTCTGGTCGCGTAAAGGCACAAGCGACAAAAGCAGCAGCAGCCCCGCGCGCGAAGACGTCTGATCAGGCGCCGTTCGGTGCATTCGTCCGCAAGACGGTCGAAAAAGCAGAAGGCAAGGCGAAAGCCAATGTTGCAAACGCCGGTTCCGGTGCAGGAGAAATGCGCATGGAAACGGTGGAAACCTGGCCGGCCGACGCGGTTGAGGTTGGCGCAATCGTCGACGCATACGGCCTCAAAGGCTGGGTCAAGGTAGCCGCTCATGCGGATGCCGGGCATGGCGGCGATGCTTTGCTGAGCGCGAAGCGCTGGTGGCTGCTCAAAGGCCAGGAGCGCAAGTCGGCGCCGTCGTTGCAAGCGAAAACGCATAGCGACAGTGTGGTTGCCCATCTGGGCGGCGTCACTGACCGTGATGTGGCGCTGGCACTGCGCGGCTCACGCGTCTATATCAGCCGCAGCGAATTTCCGGCCCTCGAAGCCGACGAATTCTACTGGGTCGACCTGCTTGGCCTCGATGTGGTGAACGTTGCCGGGGTCAATCTCGGCAAGGTTGCAGACATGATCGACAACGGTGCGCACTCGGTGATGCGTATCGAATATCCGGCTACCGACAAAAGCGGCAAGCCGGCAACCGGCGAGCGTTTGATCCCGTTCGTCGGCGTCTTTGTCAAAACGGTGGACCAGGCGGCGAAGCAGATCACTGTCGACTGGGAAGCCGATTACTAAATAATTCGCTGAATGGAGAGAGCGATGCAGTTCGATGTCGTCACGCTCTTTCCTGACATGTTTCGCGCGCTGACCGACTGGGGTATCACCAGCCGTGCGGCGAAGCAGGAGCGCTACGGGTTGCGTACGTGGAATCCGCGCGATTTCACCACCGACAACTACCGCACGATCGACGATCGCCCGTACGGCGGCGGCCCCGGCATGGTGATGCTGGCCAAGCCGCTGGAAGACGCGATCGGCGCGGCGAAAGCAGCGCAGGCGGAGCAGGGCATCGGCGCGTCGCGCGTCGTGATGATGTCGCCGCAAGGCGCCACTCTGAATCACGACCGTGTCATGCAGTTCGCGGCCGAACCCGGTCTGATCCTGTTGTGCGGGCGCTATGAAGCGATCGATCAGCGTTTGCTGGACCGTGTCGTCGATGAAGAAGTCAGCCTTGGCGACTTCGTGCTGTCGGGCGGCGAATTGCCGGCCATGGCCTTGATGGATGCCGTGGTGCGTCAGTTGCCCGGTGTGCTCAACGACTCGCAGTCGGCGGTGCAGGATAGTTTTGTCGACGTGCTGCTGGATTGCCCGCATTACACGCGCCCCGAGGAATACGACGGCGTGCGTGTGCCCGATGTGCTGCTCGGCGGCCATCATGCGGAGATCGAAGCGTGGCGTCGGCGGGAAGCCTTGCGCAACACGTTGAACAAACGGCCCGATCTGATCGTGAAGGCCAGAAAGAACAAGATGTTGAGCCGTGCCGACGAGGCATGGCTTGCGAGTCTCGCGAAGGAAGAGTCGAAGGCGTAAAGCCTTGGGTCTTTCGAGCGGACATTAGGCGGCGCCGCGCATGCGTGCACGGCGCCAGATGTGAACCCATCCTCTATCGGGGCCGTAGCCAAGTGTTTTCACGAGGCAGGTACGAACGTCGACAAGATGGACTTAGGAGTCAGTGATGAATCTGATTGCAATTCTCGAGCAGGAAGAAATCGGCCGCGCTCTCGGCGAGAAAACCATCCCCGAATTCGCTCCCGGCGATACGGTGATCGTCAGCGTGAACGTGGTTGAAGGCACGCGTAAGCGTGTTCAGGCTTACGAAGGCGTCGTGATCGCCAAGCGTAATCGTGGTCTGAATTCGTCGTTCATCGTCCGCAAGATTTCGTCGGGCGAAGGCGTCGAGCGTACGTTCCAGACGTACTCGCCGCTGCTGGCAAGCATCGTCGTGAAGCGTCGTGGCGATGTGCGTCGTGCGAAGCTGTACTACCTGCGCGACCGTTCGGGCAAGTCGGCCCGGATCAAGGAAAAGCTGGTCTCGAAAGACCGCGCTGCTTCCCAAGCGTAAATGCTGTAAGAAAAAGCACCCCTCGCGGGTGCTTTTTTGTTTGCCAGGTCAAAATAGCGGAATGTCCCCTATCCGCTCATTTCGAGAGACCCGTTGACCCGCCCCGTCTTTGAGCCTGAAACCCTGCCTGTCGAAGCGACAGGCGCCGATCTGCCGCCGGTGGCGGGCGCGCGTCTCACGCCTGATGGCCTGCGCGCCCGCTTCGAGCAGCGTCTTGCCTGGACCCCCGAGCTCGTCGTCGATGCGCCCTGGCGCGATGCCCACGCCGATCCGCGCGTCGCGGCGGTACTGGTGCCGCTGGTGGTCCGCGAGCACGGCCTGACCGTGCTGCTGACGCAGCGTGCCGACCATCTGAACGATCACGCTGGCCAGGTGAGCTTTCCAGGCGGCCGCCACGAACCGTTCGACGCCGATGCCACGGCCACCGCGCTGCGGGAAGCGGAGGAGGAGGTCGGCCTCGATCCATCGCGCGTGGAAATTCTCGGCGCATTGCCCGACTATCTGACGGGCACCGGTTTTCGTGTGACGCCGGTGATCGGCCTCGTGCATCCGCCGTTCACGGTGAAGGCGGACGCGCTCGAAGTGGCCGAAGTCTTCGAAGTGCCGCTCGCCTTCCTGATGAACCCCATGCACCACGAAGTGCGCGTGTTCCGCTATGAAGGCGGCGAGCGCCGTTTTTTCGCGATGCCGTATCCGCGCGCCGCATCGGCTGAACCCGAGGAGAACGGCAGCGAAGTCGGCAGCCACTATTTCATCTGGGGCGCGACGGCGGCGATGCTGCGCAACTTCTATCGCTTCCTTGCGGCCTGAGTTGCACCGGACTGTGCAGTTGTCAGGTGTTTGTCGACGTCCGCGCTCAGTGGCATCCGACCCTGTGCTATCGTTATAAAACAATCGTAAAACTCGAAAAGCACGGCGCATCGCATGACTTTTTTCTCCGTATTGCTGGCTCTGATCATTGAACAGGTACGCGCGTTGTCGCCGAACAATCCGGTGTCGGCGTTGCTTCAATACCATGCGGAGTCGGCGGCGCACGGATTCGATGCCGGCAAGCCGAAGCACGGCTTGCTCGCCTGGCTCGTGGTGGTGGTGCCCTGGACGCTGGCCGTCGCGCTCGTCTACTACGTGCTCTATCACATTCACTTTGCGCTGGCGTTCCTGTGGAACGTCGCGGTGCTGTACTTCACGCTGGGCTTCCGCCAGTTCAGCCACTACTTCACGGACATCCACCTCGCGTTGAATAACGACGACGTGCCGCGCGCGCGTGAGATCCTGAACGAATGGACCGGGCTCGATACCGTCGACATGCCTGTCAGCGAGATCGTGCGCCATACGTTGATTCATGCGGTGGTCGCTTCGCATCGGCACGTGTTCGGCGTGTTCTTCTGGTTTCTGATTCCGGTCGGCCCGGCGGGCGCGGTGCTGTATCGGATTGCCGAATATCTGGCGCGCACGTGGGCACGGCCGGTCGACGACCGCACGGTCGCGTTTTCGAGCTTCGCGCAGCGCGCCTTCTTCGTGATCGACTGGGTGCCGGCGCGGCTGACGTCGCTGGGTTTCGCGATCGTCGGCAATTTCGAAGACGCGATTTATGCATGGCGCAACCATGCGCGCCAATGGCCGGATGCGAACGACGGCGTGTTGCTGGCCGCGGGTAGCGGTGCGTTGGGCGCACGTCTGAGCGGGCCGCTGGCTGAACCGTCGAGCCTCGACGCGCTCGCCACCGGCGACGGCGGCCCGATGCAGGTCGGCGACGACTGCACGCCGCGCACGCTGCAATCGGCCGTGGGTCTGGTGTGGCGCGCGGTGGTGTTGTGGATGATTTTGCTGCTGATGCTGACGATCGCGGTGTGGCTGGCGTGACGTCGCTACGCTAAGCGCTGCTCGCTACGAAAAAAGCCGGACAAACAATGTCCGGCTTTTTTTATCCGCTCATGCCGCTGCCTCGATCAGCACGGTCAATAACGAGCCCTTCACCCATCCCGCGGATCGCGCGCCGTCCCACACTGCCAGCACACCGTAAACTGCGCTTCGAGCGTCTCACCACACTGACGACATCGCCAGCCAGGCGACCCCGCCGCCGGCCCATGCAACGCCGCGTCGATCAACCTCCGCGCCATCGCCTCATCGCGTTCGTCGACGAGCCAAAGCTCAGGCGAGCACTGATCCGCGGGAATATCGCCGAGCGCGCCGTTCAGATAGCGGTTGTGCAACTCGCAAGCAATGCCCGCAGTCGCCAGCACATTGACCCAATGCTGTCCGATGATCAGATTCGGCGCGCGCATCAGTTTCATGTCAGCGGACGATCTGACTGGCTTCATGCACGAGTTGCGCATACAACGCATGCCGTTCGCGGCGGATGCGGCCGTCCGCGACCGCTTCGAGAATCGCGCAACCGGGCTCATGCAGGTGATGGCAATTGTAGAACCGGCAGTTCGGCAGCAACGGCCGGAACTCCGGAAACGCGCGCTCCAGCCTGCCTTCGGTCAGATGATGCAGGCCGAATTCCTGGAAGCCCGGCGAGTCGATCAACGCGCCGCCTTCGCCGTCCGCGCTGTCGAGCAGCGGATAGAGACGCGTGAAAGTCGTCGTATGGCGCCCGCTGTTCAACGCAGTAGAAATTTCGCGCGTGGCGACTTCGGCATCAGGAATCAGCAGATTCACAAGCGTCGATTTGCCCATGCCGGACTGGCCGAGCAACAGCGTCGAATGACCGTGCAGATGTTCGATCAGCGCGGCACGCGCGGCTTCGGGCTGCATCTTGATCGACACTTCCACGACCGTATACCCCAGCGCGCGATACGATTCGAGCCGCTTGCGCGCGCCTTCGAGCGCTTCGGTCACGTCGGTCTTGTTCAGCACGATCAACGGCTTCAACTCGTTCGCCTCAGCGGCGACGAGTGCGCGCCCGAGCAGGTCTTCGCTGAAATGAGGTTCAGTGGCGAGCACGATTAATAGCTGATCGAGGTTTGCAGCGAACAGTTTCGACTTGTACTGATCCGAGCGATACAGCAGATTGCGCCGCTCGCCGATTTCGACGATCACGCCCTGGTCCGCCGAAGCCAGCTCATAAATCACGCGATCGCCGACCGCCACTTCGCTGCGCTTGCCGCGCGGAAAGCATTGGAGCATGGCGCCGCCGTCATCCGGTGCGACCAGATAGTGGCGGCCATGCGCGGCCACCACGAGGCCGCCTACGCGCGTGCTGGACGGCGCGCGCGGCGCTTTCGGGGAGCGGCCGCTCATGCGTGCCGCAGCAGGCGGTCGATCCGCTGCGACGCCGGCGGATGCGAATAGTAGAACGCGGTGTAGAGCGGATCGGGCGTCAGGGTCGACGCATTGTCCTCGTACAGCTTGACGAGCGCGTTGACGAGGTCTTGCGCATCGGTCTGCGTCGCGGCGAACGCGTCGGCTTCGAACTCGTGCTTGCGCGAGCTGAGGCTGCCGAGCGGCGTCACGAAGAACAGGAACACCGGCAGCGCGAGGAAGAACAACACCAGCGCGAGGCCGCTATTGCCGCCGATCAGCGACGGCCGCACGCCCAGCCCTTCGTAGAACCACACGCACTGCGTGAGCCAGCCGAGCAGGGCGAGCATCGCGAGACTGATCGCGAAGGTGACGAGCATGCGTTTGATCACATGACGACGCTTGAAGTGGCCGAGTTCGTGCGCGAGCACGGCTTCGATCTCGCTGCCCGACAGGCGCGCGAGCAGCGTGTCGAAGAACACGATCCGCTTGGCCGCGCCGAAGCCGGTGAAGTAGGCGTTGCCGTGTGCCGAACGGCGGCTGCCGTCCATCACGAAGAGGCCCTTGGCGGCGAAGCCGCAGCGCTGCATCAGCGCCTCGATGCGGCTTTTCAGCGCTTCGTCCTTGAGCGGCTCGAACTTGTTGAAAAGCGGCGCGATAAACGACGGATACAGCACCAGCACGAGCATCTGAAAGGCGACCCACACGATCCACGTCCACAGCCACCACAGGCTGCCGGCCTGGTTCATCAACCACAGCACGACGAACAGCAGTGGCAGGCCGAACGCGGCGCCGAGCAGCACGCCCTTGATCCGGTCGAGGAAGAAAATGCCTTTGCTCATGCGGTTGAAGCCGAAGCGCTGCTCGACCACGAACTGCCGGTAGTAGTCGAACGGCAGGTCGATCGCGCTGGTGATCGCGATCACCGCCGCGACCAGTGCAATCTGGCCGACGTAACCACGGCCGAGCCAGTCGGAGATGCCCAGATCGAGCGCCTGCACGCCGCCGAGCAGCGTGAGGCCGATCAGCACCGCCGCGCTGACGACGATCTCGATCATGGTCAGGCGGGTGCGCTCGACGGTGTAGTCGGCGGCGCGCTGGTGCGCGGTCAGCGCGATGGTGCCGGCGAACTGGCTCGGCACCTGCTCGCGATGGCCGGCCACGAAGCGGATCTGCCGCGACGCGAGCCACAGTTTGGTGCCGACCATAGCCACGACGGCGATGACGAACAGAACGGTGAAGTACAGGGTAGGCATCCGGGGATTCCGTGGTATCTATGCGAGAATTATATGTTTCTTCCCGCCTCGCGGCGGGGGATGGGCTCAAACTAGCCCAAACCAGCTTAATCCAATCTCAAACGAACAATTGCCGCGGCAGGCGGGCTTGCAGAGAAGCCGTTTGCCCGGCCATCAGGGCTGCCTTCATGACTGACATCCTCGCATCCACCGAACAGCCGCCGCTCGTGCGCAGCGACATGAATCTCGTCTGGCTGGACATGGAAATGACCGGGCTCGAGCCCGACTCCGACCGCATCATCGAAATCGCGGTGGTGGTGACGAATTCGACGCTCGACAGGATGGTCGAAGGCCCGGTACTGGCGATTCATCAGAGCGACGAGACGCTCGCCAAAATGGATCAGTGGAATCAGAACACGCACGGCCGCTCGGGCCTGATCGACCGCGTGAAGGCGTCCACGGTGAGCGAGGCCGATGCCACCGAACAGATCCGCGATTTCCTGAGCGTCTACGTGCCGCCGGGCAAATCGCCGATGTGCGGCAACTCGATCTGCCAGGACCGCCGCTTCATGGCACGCTGGATGCCGGATCTGGAGCGCTTCTTCCATTACCGCAATCTCGACGTCAGCACGTTGAAGGAACTGTGCCGCCGCTGGCAGCCGGCCATCTACAAGGGCTTCCAGAAGCGCGCGATGCACACGGCGCTGGCCGATATTCACGAGTCGATCGACGAGCTGAAGTACTACCGCGAGCACTTCCTGATCCCGTCGGCACCGGACGCCGCTGACGGCGCGGAATAAAACTGCGGAATAGAAGCAGTAGAAAAAGCGCGCCTAAGCCGGCCGGGGCGCGCGCTGCGCGTTCTTTGGCCGGAACGCCTTCACCACGTCGGCGTTGGTTTCCACGTACGGTCCGCCGATCAGGTCGATGCAGTATGGCACCGCGGCGAAAATGCCCGCCACCTTCACCGCGCCGCCTGCTTCGGCGTCGCGCAAGCCTTCCAGCGTTTCCCTGATTGACTTCGGCTGACCCGGCAGGTTGATGATCAACGCCGCGTGCTCCGCCGTTTCGCGGATCACCGCGACCTGGCGCGACAGAATCGCGGTCGGCACGAAATTCAGGCTGATCTGCCGCATCTGTTCGCCGAAACCCGGCATTTCCTTGGTGGCGACGGCCAGCGTCGCCTCGGGCGTCACGTCGCGGCGCGACGGACCGGTGCCGCCGGTGGTCAACACCAGATCGCAGCGCACCTCGTCGACCAGTTCGGTCAGCGTGGCGGAAATCGTCGGCGCGTCGTCCTGAATCAGGCGGGTGACCACTTGCCACGGCGAGGTGAGGGCCGCGCCGAGCCACTCCTGCAAGGCCGGAATGCCTTTGTCCTCGTACACGCCGGTGGACGCGCGGTCGCTGATCGACACGAGGCCGATTACGATTTCGTCGGGGTGCTTACGTGCCGCCTTAGGCGTCGCGGTCGTCATCGTCGTGTTCGTCCAGGGCGTCGTCGGCATCGGAAACGGTCTCAGCGGACGGACCGTCCGCGTTCTTGATCCACTGGAACAGTTCACGGAAGTAGCGCGGCGGCTTGCTCTGCTGAGCTTCCTTGCGGGCGTTGCGGATCAGCGTGCGGCCCTGCTGCGGGTCGGCGTTCGGGTGCTGGCGGATGAATTCGGTCAGCGCGGCGTCGTCGGCGAGCAGCTTTTCGCGGGTGCGCTCGATCCAGTGGAGCTTGGCCGTTTCCGCCTTGTTGACGCCGTTGTAGGTGTCGAGCGCGGTGCGCAGCGCGGCGGTTTCCTCGTCCAGCAGCGAGCGCATCACGCGGCCGACGTATTGCACCTGGCGGCGTTTGCCTTCGTGATCGGTGATGCGGCGCGCTTCGCGCACGGCGTCGTCGAGCTTTTCGGGCATCGGCATGCGCTTGAGCGCGTCTTTGGGCAGCGCGATCAGCGCCGAGCCCAGTTCCTGCAGCTCGTGCATTTCGCGCTTGAGCTGGGACTTGCTGGGACGGTCGTAGCCGTTCTCGTCGACTTCCGGCTCGGCGGATTCGATGGGTTGAATGCGGGTTTTGCGTGTCATTCCGATATTGTAGCGTGCCGCGCCCACCGCACCCGCGGTGCTGCCGCGCACAAGGGCCTCGCGCCTTGCGAAGCGATGGCGACGCGGCGCTCGGGCGGCGGTGAGACGGCGGTGAGGCGAGGCGCAGCGAATGCCAGGTACGGCATCGCGTACCTTGCTATGATCGCGGGATACGTAATCGGACACAGGCGCGGACACAGGCGCGGACATCGGCGCGCGCATGCGCCAGGCATGTGCGTGACCGGTGCGAACACAGCGAACACACTGGGCCGCTCGGCCCCGAACAGGACGGCAACGACAATGGCAGCAGACATGGACGTCAAGCAGCGCTTTTTTCCGCATACCCAGGATGAACTGAAGGAAATCGCCTCGGACATCCTTCGTCACGCGAAGTCGCTCGGCGGTACCGACGCGGCGACCGAGATTTCCGAAGGCGACGGCCTGTCCGTCTCCGTGCGGCGCGGCGAAGTCGAGACGATCGAGCACAACCGCGACAAGATGGTCGGGGTGACGGTGTTCATCGGCAACAAGCGCGGCAATGCGAGCACTTCGGACTTCTCGTCGCAGGCTTTGAAGGACACGGTCGCGGCGGCCTACAACATCGCCCGCTTCACGGCGGAAGACGATTGCGCGGGTCTCGCCGAAGCGGAGTTGCTGGAAACGGCGCCGCGCGATCTCGATCTCTATCACCCGTGGAATCTGTCCGCGGACG
The DNA here is from genome assembly GCF_046030175.1 of Paraburkholderia sp. RL17-373-BIF-A. NCBI lineage: Bacteria > Pseudomonadati > Pseudomonadota > Betaproteobacteria > Burkholderiales > Burkholderiaceae > Paraburkholderia > Paraburkholderia sp. RL17-373-BIF-A. Next base: position 57,033 of record NZ_JARESO010000040.1, on the reverse strand, counting down.
AAGCGGTGGAGATCGCTCGCCGCTCGGAAGACGCCGCGTTCGCGACCGATCCGCAGATCAAGAATTCGGAAGGCGCGAGCGTCTCGGCACAGCACTCACAGTTCGTGCTGGCCACGTCGCGCGGCTTCCTGGCCGGCTATCCGTACTCGCGCCATTACATCGCGTGCGCGCCGATTGCGGGCAGCGCCCGCAACATGCAGCGCGACGACTGGTACACGTCCACCCGCAGCGCCGAAGAGCTGGCCGATCCCGAAGCCGTGGGCCGTTACGCGGCGCAACGCGCGCTGGCGCGCATCGGCGCGCGCGGTCTGGATACGCGCAAGGTGCCGGTGCTGTTCGAAGCGCCGCTCGCCGCGGGCATCCTCGGCGCCTTCGTGCAGGCCACGAGCGGCGGCGCGCTGTATCGCAAGACCTCGTTCCTCGTCGATAGCCTGGGCAAACCGGTGTTCGCTCCGCACGTGCAGGTGGTCGAAGACCCGCACGTCGCCCGTGCCATGGGCAGCGCGCCGTTCGACGAAGAAGGCGTGCGCACCAAACAGCGTTCGGTGGTGAAGGACGGCGTGGTGGAGGGTTATTTCCTGTCTACCTACTCGGCGCGCAAGCTCGGCATGCAAACCACCGGCAATGCCGGCGGCTCGCACAATCTGTCGCTGCGGAGCTCGAATACGCGTCCGGAAGACGACTTCGAAGAGATGCTGCGCAAGCTCGGTACGGGCCTGTTGCTGACCGAACTGATGGGGCAGGGCGTGAACTACGTGACGGGCGACTATTCGCGCGGCGCGTCGGGCTTCTGGGTCGAGAACGGCAAGATCCAGTATCCGGTCGAGGAGATCACGGTGGCGAGCACGCTGCAGGAGATGTTCCACCACATCGTCGCGATCGGCGCGGATACGATCACGCGCGGCACCAAGCAGACCGGCTCGGTGTTGATCGAGCGGATGACGATCGCGGGGCAATAACAGGGTTCAGCCGCTGTTCGGCGCGCAAGTTGATTGGCCTGCGGGCCCGTAGAAACGAAAACGCCACGCAATTGATTGCGTGGCGTTTTTTTATGTCAGGCGCCTTTGCGCTTGTACGTCACGAACGCGTAGTCGAAATCGTTCGGCGCATCGGCGCGATGCGTTTCATGCGCGACTTCTACCCACTCGTTTTCATCGAGTTCGGGGAATGTGGCGTCGCCTTCGAAGTCGGCGGAAATCTCGGTGATGATCAGCTTGTCCGCCTGCCGCAAACCTTCCGCATACAACTGCGCGCCGCCGATCAGAAACGCTTCCGGCGCCTGATCCTGAGCGGCGAGCTTGAGCGCGTCTTCGAGCGTGGTGGCGGCGTCGCAGCCCTGAAAGCGCCGCGTGGCATCCCGTGTCACGACGATGTTGCGGCGTCCCGGCAACGGCCGGCCGATCGACTCATGCGTCTTGCGGCCCATGATGATGGGCGCGCCCATGGTCGTGCGCTTGAAGAACGCGAGGTCTTCAGGAAGTCGCCAGGGCAACTGGTTGTCGCGGCCGATCACGCCGTTGTTGGCGCGAGCGACGATCAAGGTGAGCGTCGTCATCGAATGGAAAGGGGAACGTAACCGGACTGATTCTACCTGACGCGCGGCCCCGCGCCGCGGCGGCGGGTTTCGGCCCGGCGGCGGCCGGTGCGGCCGCAGCGCAGCCGGCCGGGACGCGCCGTGCAAACCACGCGCGCGCCGCAGCCGGACGCGGCTGCCAGATCACGCGGCTTCACTCAGCTTCACGAGACGCCGCCGGCCATGCCCAGCCCGCGCCGCCTCATTCCTGCGCGCTGTCGTCCGCGGCGAATGCCGCCTTCTCGTCGGCGGCGCTCAATTCGCGCAAGCCGTGCTGACCCATCAGCCGGTACAGCGTCACGCGCGAGATACTCAGATCCATCGCCGCCTCGTTCAACCGGTGACGGTGACGCAGCAGCGCCGCTTCGATCGCGCGCTTCTCGGCGGCCTCGCGGGCTTGCGAGAGCGTCATGGTCTGCTGCGCGGTGAAGTGCGCGAGATCGAGGTCGTCGGCGGAAATCAGCTTGTTCTCCGCCATCACGATCGCGCGGCGCACCCGGTTGATCAGCTCGCGGACGTTGCCGGGCCAGTTGTAGTTGTAGAGCGCCTCGATCGCCGACGGCGTGAAGCCGCGGATCTTGCGCGCGCTGTCGGTCTTGAACTTGTGCAGGATGTGCTGCGCGAGAATCTCGATGTCCTTGCCGCGCGCGCGCAGCGGCGGCTCGTCTACACGCAGCACGCAGAGCCGATGGAACAGGTCGGCGCGGAACTGGCCGTCGCGCATCGCGACTTCCAGATCGACGTGCGTCGCGGAAATGATCCGCACGTCGACCGGAATCGATTCGCGTCCGCCGAGCCGCTCGATCTTGCCTTCCTGCAAAAAGCGCAGCAGGCTCGCCTGGCTCTCGAGCGGCAGGTCGCCGATTTCGTCGAGCAGCAGCGTGCCGCCGTCGGCGGCTTCGACGCGACCGATCTTGCGTTGATTCGCGCCGGTGAACGCGCCGCGTTCATAGCCGAATAATTCGGATTGCAGCAGATGGTGCGGAATCGCGCCGCAATTGATCGCGATGAACGGCGCCTTGCGGCGCGGCGAACGCTCGTGGATCGCGAGCGCGGTCAGCTCCTTGCCGGTGCCCGACTCGCCGGAGATGAACACGCTCGCGTCGGTGTTCGCCACCTTGCGAATGGTGCGAAAGAGTTGCTGCATGGCTTCGCAGGTGCCGACCATTTCCTCGTCGCCCGACTCGCTCACGGGCGGCGCGACTTCGGGATCGCACAGCGTCACCATGCCGAACGCGTGCCCGACCAGATAGTCGACCGTGGTGTGGGCCACCGGCACCTTGACGAAATCGAAGCAGTAGTGGCGCACGAGTCGCCGCACCACGGGATCGTTGAGCCGTTCGTTGGTGGCGAGCGCGATCCAGCCGACTTGCTGCTGGCGCAGGCTCGCTTCGAGTCCGGCGAGGTCGCGCGGCGGAAAGCTCGCCAGATCGACGATGCCCGCGCAAGCCACATCGGGATTCACCAGACGGCCGAGCTCATGCGCCGAGCGCGCCGCCACGACGTGCCAGCCGCGGCTTTTCAGATGGGCAATCAGCGCGCCGTCCGGTGTACGCGCGCGGCAAACGCGCTGCCGGATGCGGCAACGAGAACGGCTGCGGCAATAAGAGTGCGCTTCATGATTCGCTCCGATACTTTAAATGTCATCAGTTAAAAAAAAGTGCCCGCCGGGGGACGGAGCACAAAACTGTTTGCCGTGGCATTACCGGCGCCGGCTGTCTGGTTGATCTGCACGATTCCGCTGACGTTCTTGAATGCATCGCTGGAGATGGTTCCCTCGCGTACGCTATGAACCCCGACTGATTGCCCCAGACCTCCGTTTTTCGGGGCCGTCGCGGATAGCTCCCCATCCGAGACGGTCTCGACTCCGAGCGCCGCAGTGCCCAATTGAGTGCTGTTGCGCTGCAGATTTCCTGCTCCGGCTGACTGGTTCACCAGCACGGCACCGGAAGAATTCGAGAAAGCATTGGCTTCGATCGACGCCCGCGCGTTCGTGACCTTCGCGGCCACCGTGGCGCTTTGCACGCTGGCGTTATCGTTGCCGACCACGCCGCCGGTCGACACCGTGATCTGGTTGGCCTGCGCGTTGTTCAGACCGGCCGTTTCGTTGACGGCGAACGCGCCCGTCACGCCGGCTGCGGCGCCGTTGGCGATGGTCGAGGTGGCGCCGATCGTCGGTACCGACTGCGCGTGGGCGTGGCTCGCCACCAAGGCGGCGCCCATGCAGACGCACAGCGCCGCTTGCAGCGAACGGAGCTTGAGCTGGCTAATGAGCGGATTCACGAGCGGGCTCATTTCAACCCTCCGAGCGCGCCAGTGAGCGTGTTCGACAGCGGTGCCAGCGCGCCCGTCACCGACGAGCTGATGGTCCCGCCGATGCCCGGCGCGGGCAGGCCGATGCCGCCGGAATTGAGCGCCACGTTGTTGCCGGTGGCTTTGCCGCTGAGGATCTGGGTGACCGCCTGCATGCCGGTGCCGCCGAGCACGCCGCCGGCTGCCACTCCGCTGGACCCGTGCGCATTCGTCAGATCGGTATCGCCCACGATCGTGGCGACCGCCGGATTGAATGAGTTGGCCGGGAAAGTGGTGGCGCGCACGGCGACCGGGTCCTGACTCTTCGGCACCGGTACGAATGCATCGCGCGGTGTAATCGTGCGCTCGACGATGATGTCGCCCGGATTGACGGCCTGCTGCGCGATGGCGTCGACGGTAAAAGAGGCGCTGAGCAGGACCAGGACGCTTGCCAGTGCCGCCGGCAACGAGGTGTGCGCCGACACGCGCGACCTGAGTGCGCGCGGCGTCCGGATGGAGGTAGTCATGTCGGTCCTTGCTTGCGTCTTGTGTTTTCTTGTTCGCGGGCGGTGTGTCCGCCACACCGCCACCCCTGTTTTTTGCTTCGTTAATTTGTTCGGCTACTTTCTTTGGTAGTTGGCGACGTTGCCCTGTGCGGCGCGCGCCGCGTCGATCGGAATCGGCAAGGGCGAGGGCGGGGCGATCTCGTCCCACAGCGTCACGCTGTTGCCGCTGCCGCCGTTGCCGCGCATGAGTTGCGGTGTGGTGGCGACCATCACCATGCCGACCGCGCCGCCGCGTTGCCGCGAGAGCACCTGGTCGTCGAGCGAAAAATCGTTCACGGATGCACCATCGGCCGGAATGCTCAGCACGTTGGCGGCAAGCGGGGGGAAAGCGATGGCGGTGCGCGTCGTCGTGTCGGATGAAGAGGGCGCGGCGATCGTGGTGTTCGCGAAGGTGGCGGAGCCTGGGTCGGCGGATTCCGTCAGCGTGGCGGATGGAGCCTCTCCGGCTTCCTGTGCGTTGGCGCCAATGGGCAGCACGATTAGTGCGATGGCGGTGCAGAGTGCCGCGCATGGTGCAACCTTGCCCAGATCGATGCGGAAAGCGAGTCGCATGATGTGTCTCCTTGGTGCATGACATTTAGCGAAACGTGTGCCATCGCTCGCAATCCATTGATGCATCGGCAGGCGAGTCAAAACGCGGGAGTCACAATTGAGAAAACGGACAAAAACGTTTCAGCGTTGAAACGGTGAGCAGGAAATACCTGTAATTCGTTAATCCGGCCGGTACGAACTACCATGGGGTCTACGCCAGGAAAAGCGCTTCCACTAATGATTTATTCGTCGGCTGAATAAGTCTTTATCGCCCGCGCAGCGGCGCTGGGTAAGGAGTGCGCGATTAAATTCGCATAATTGTTTTCCAAGCGGCGCGCGTATAGTAAGCTCTCGAAAAAGAGCTTCAGATTTAAAAAAGCCCGCTAACGGGCCGTCTCAAACACACACGCCGCTTTCTTGGGGATCAGCTGTCCGCACGGAATGGAATGGCCGTTCGGTTTTTGCTATATCGCGAATCCCGAACGAGTCAGCGTGTCTGAACTTGTTTCAGGTGCGTGCGTCATCCTTAACGTTCGTTGACGAGAGGATCTGAATAATGGAACCCGCAACGCGGCAACTGATTTACGTTTCGCGCGATCCGAGCGCGGAGCTGAATACTCGGTTTCACCAGCGCGGCTGGCATGTGGAAGTCGTAGGGTCGGCGCGCGACGTGCGCCGGGCAGTTCGCGCCGGAATGGCGGCTGGCGGCCTGCTTGATCTGTCTAGCGAATTTCAGCCACACGAAATCGCCGCCTTCGAATCCTGCCTGACCATGCCGAACGTCGGCTGGGTCGCGGCCACCATGCCGGGGCAATTGCAGGACGCCGCGTTGCGCCGGCTCGTGCGCGACTATTGTTTCGACTACGTGACGGTGCCGTATTCTGGCGACAGGATCGTCGATTCGGTCGGTCACGCCTACGGCATGATCTCCCTCGGCGAAACGGCTTCCAACGATGCCTCGCAAGGCGCCGAAGGCGAAATGGTCGGCTCGTGCGACGCCATGCTCGCGCTGTTCCGTTCTATCCGCAAAGTGGCGATGACCGACGCACCGGTGTTCATCTCGGGCGAATCGGGCACCGGCAAGGAACTGACAGCGGTCGCGATTCACGAACGCTCGGCGCGGCGCAATGCGCCTTTCGTGCCGATCAACTGCGGCGCGATTCCGCCGCATCTGCTGCAATCCGAACTATTCGGCTACGAACGCGGCGCGTTCACCGGCGCCAATCAGCGCAAGATCGGCCGGGTGGAAGCGGCGAACGGCGGCACGCTCTTTCTCGACGAAATCGGCGACCTGCCGCTCGAAAGCCAGGCGAGCCTGCTGCGCTTCCTGCAGGAGCGCAAGGTGGAGCGGCTGGGCGGGCACGGCGCGATCGACGTCGACGTGCGGATCATCTCAGCCACCCACGTGGATATGACCGCGGCGATGATCGAAGGGCGGTTCCGTTCCGACCTCTACCACCGCCTGTGCGTGTTGCAGATCGACGAACCGCCGCTGCGCGCGCGCGGCAAGGATATCGAACTGCTGGCGCGGCACATGCTGGAACGTTTCAAGAAAGATGCAAGCCGCCGCTTGCGCGGCTTCGCGCCGGACGCGATCGCGGCGCTGCATAACTACGGCTGGCCGGGCAATGTGCGCGAGTTGATCAACCGCGTGCGGCGCGCCATCGTGATGTCGGAAGGGCGCGCGATCACGGCGCGCGATCTCGAACTCGCGGAATACGTGGAGATCGTGCCGGTGTCGCTCGCGCAGGCGCGCGAAGCGGCCGAACGTCAGGCGATCGAACTGGCGCTGTTGCGTCACCGCGGGCGTCTCGGCGACGCCGCGCAGGAACTCGGCATCTCGCGCGTCACGTTGTACCGGCTGCTGTGCTCGCACGGCATGCGCCATATGGAAGGGGAGCCGCTCGCCACGCCGCACGGCGAATTGCCGGCTTCGGTGCCGCATCTGTAAATCGTTTGACGGGCCTCGCGGGTCTCGTGGGCCGGTAAACGATTTCAGTGGTTCGTCCAGCGCGCATCGAGCGGTCCTGTGACTGGCCGCGTGCCGTCCTCTCGCCCCAACCTCGCACTACCTCGCGTCACCTTTTCCCTCGATATTTTCGATGCCGCGCGCCGTGACCGGGCGTCGTCCCGTCGCGCTTGTTAAAATCGGGTTTTCCGCTCAATCTCCGTGGCGCCCGGATCGACCCGGTCAGCGTCTCGTCGAAGGAACCCGAATGAAACAATACCTCGACCTCGTCCGCACGATTCTCGACACCGGCACGTGGCAGGAGAACCGCACTGGCATCCGCACCATCAGCATGCCGGGCGCGATGTTGCGCTTCGACCTTCAGGAAGGTTTTCCCGCGGTCACCACGAAGAAGCTGGCGTTCAAATCGGCGGTGGGCGAACTGGTCGGGTTCCTGCGCGCCTCGCGCAGCGCCGCGGATTTCCGCGACCTCGGCTGCAAGGTGTGGGACGCGAACGCCAACCAGAATCCACAATGGCTCGCGAATCCCTATCGCCAAGGGCCGGACGATCTCGGCGACGTGTATGGCGTGCAGTGGCGCCAGTGGCCGGCCTACAAGGTGCTGGACGCGACCGCGAGCGCGCAGCTTGCCGATGCGACCGCACGCGGCTTCCAGGTGGTGACTGAATTCGATGAAGACGGCAGCCGCAAAGTGCTGTTGTACAAAGCGATCGACCAGCTGCGCCAGTGCCTCGACACGATCATGCAGAACCCGGCCGATCGGCGCATTTTGTTTCATGCGTGGAATCCTGCCGTGCTGGATCAGATCGCGTTGCCGGCTTGCCATCTGCTCTATCAGTTCCTGCCGAACGTGGTGCGCAAGGAAATTTCGCTGTGCCTGTACATTCGCAGCAACGACGTCGGGCTCGGCACGCCGTTCAATCTGACCGAAGGCGCGGCGTTGCTGCATCTGGTCGGTCGCCTGACGGGGTACACGCCGCGCTGGTTCACCTATTTCATCGGCGACGCGCATATCTACGAGAATCAGCTCGACATGTTGCAGCAGCAGCTCAAGCGCGAGCCGTACGAAAGCCCGGCCTTGGCGATCTCGGAGCGCGTGCCGGAGTACGCGAAAACCGGTGTGTACGAGCCGGAATGGCTTGAAAAGATCGAGCCGTCGGATTTCTCGCTGGTCGGCTATCGGCATCACGAGCCGCTCACGGCGCCGATGGCTGTTTGATCGTCGGTCGGGTCGGTAAGCGGCCCGCTCGCACGAAGAAAAACCGCCGCGATGCGAATCGCGGCGGTTTTTTTATGCTCCCTGCCAGTTGGCAGGCGGAAGATGCTCAGCCTTTGTGATGCTCGTCGCGGTTGCCGCCGCCTGAATGCTGTTCGCCGTGCTGCGGCTGCGCTTGAGGGTGTGGCTGCTGCGCCTGCTGCGGACGCGGCTGCTGCTGTTGCGGCTGCGGATGAAACTCCGGCCGAGGTTGTTGCTGCACCTGCTGCTGGCGCGGCTCGGGACGCGGCTGCTGTTGCTGCTGCTGTTGCGGCTGCGGATGAAACTCCGGTCGAGGCTGTTGCTGCGCCTGTTGCTGGCGTGGCTCGGGGCGCGGCTCCTGACGCGGCTGCTGCATCGGTTGCTGCATGGGCTGCGGATGATATTCCTGACGCGGTTGTTGCTGCGCCTGGACTTCCGCCGGACGCGGCGCCTGCGGCTCAGGCTGACGTTGCACCTGGACCTGCGGCTGCTGTGGCGGCCGAATCTCCTGCTGACGCGCCTGCTGCTGTTGTTGCTGGACCGCCGGGTTCTCGACCGGGCGTGGCGCGCCGTGCTGCTGCGCACCGGGTTGTTGCGCAAACTCCGGCCGTCCCGCTTGCGGCTGCGGACCGCTGCGCTGCTGGGCTTGCTGTGCCTGCTGCGCCATCGGCGTATGCGGCTGAGTCCAGGCCGGCTCGTGCCGCCCGTTCACACCTGGCTGCTGACCCGCCTGCTGCGGCATACCGCGCTGCTGCTGCTGTTGCCCCATCGCCGCCGGATTGCCGATGTTCGCTTGCGGCGGACGCGGCACACCGTTCGACGGATGTCCCATCTCACCAGGCTGCGGCCGCTGATTGGCGATTTGCGGCGGCATGCCCGGCCGCGCTTGCGGTTCGCCGCCATGCGGCGCCTCACCCGGCCGCTGTCCGGTCTGCTGTTGCATACCGTTAGGTCCAACAACCGGCGCGCCCGGCGCCATCCCCGGCGCACGTCCGGCGATATGCGACTGCACGACCCGCACGTTCTGCACCGGCAGCGCGCTCGGTCCGCCCGCCATATGCGCCGGCACCGAGGTTCGAACGATAGGCTGACCGGCGCCCGGCACCCGCCCGCCGCTTTGCGCGAAACGCTGCGCGAGACTGTCGTGGTAAGCCGCCGGCATCGCCGGACTACGGGTCGCCACGACCGGACGCGTCATCACCGCCGCGGGTGGGCGGTAATTCGCGTTGCGCAGGCCTGGCCCGAAGCTCTCGCGCACCGGCGCGATTCCCGGCCCGCCCGGGTTGATCTGCGCATTGCGCCATTGCCGCGGATCGACCTTCTGGGCGAAGCGCCCAACCGGCTGGCCGTGCACGAAGGCCGTCGCCGGCACCGCGGTCACGCCGCCCGGCGCGCGGTAGTTGATATACGTGTTGTGAATGTTGGTCACATTCACGTTGCGGTTGTAGTTGTTGACGATCGTCGTCCGGTTGACGCGGTTGTAGTAGCCCGGGCTCCAGTGATCGTGATTGCCCCAGTGCGGATGCCACGGCTCGCCTGGGCCGAGCGGGAACCACGCGACACCGGCCGCCACCGCTCCGCCGATCGCCAGATCCACGCCCCAGTTCACGCCGCCGCCACCGCCGCCCACGAAGGCGACGAGGGCCGGTGCGTAGACGGGCGGCTCGCTGACCGCGACCGGTCCCGGCACCCATGCCCACGTATCGTCGACCTGGGCCCAGCGACCGTAGTGATAGGGCGCGAAGCCCCACGGCGCGTCGTCGACCCAGGTCCAGCCCCACGGCGCCTGCCAGACCCAATGGCCGTCGTGATACGGCGCCCAGCCGGCGGGCGTACCGCGCGGCACCCACACTTCGCCGTACTGCGGCGTGCTTTGCCACGTGCCATTGGCGTCGAGATCCTGGTAGCCGGGAATGTCGCGCGACACGTAGCGTGCCGACACCGAGCGGTCTTCCGCAGCGTCGCGGCTGGCGGCCCACTGATCGAAGCCGTCGAGACCGGGTGCGCCGTTGTCGGCGGCCTGTTGCAGGTTGGTGCCGCCGAAGCGGATCTGCTGGCCGGCCGCGACCGGCACCTGGCCGCTGTCGCCGTACACCGTGGCGCCGCCGCTGCGCACGGTGACGGTCGTGCCGCTGCCGTCCGGCGCGACGTCGACGCGATAGTCGCCGGGGCCGTCCAGGCTGAGCGCGAGATTCGGCGTATCGATCTCATAGGACGAGCCGGGCGCGAGTTCACGCACGCGCGCCGACAACGTGCCCTGCGCGACTTTGAGCTGGGCGCTGTTGTCGTCGAGATTCAGTAGATCGAGGCTGGTGGACGGGCCGAGGCGCACCGCAGTCGAGCCGATGTGCAGCTCCGAGCGCGCGTTCCGATCGTTCCACAACTGGTCGCCGGTGGTGAGCGGCCGGTTGATCTGCGCATACGACCAGTCGGTGGCGCCGGCCGGCTCGGTGGTCACGGCGCCCGCCGTGTAGTTCAGGCGCGCGACGCGGCCGGGCGGATCGGTATTCTGGGTGGCGGCGGCGTTCTGCGGCGCCTCCTGGATTTCCTGAGCGAAGGTGGCCTGGCCTGCAAAGAGGAACGTGGCGGCTGCGATCAGCGTATAGCCGATAACCCGGCGGTTCGAATGGCGGTGTGGGGTGACTGTTCTCATGATTTGGCTCCGACGGACGCGGCATCTTGCGGCATCCGTGCAGTCACTGTACCCGCGGCGTTTGTTTCAAGGCCCGCACTTTTGTAAGGCTGCCTCACCACCGTGTAACAAAAGGTCTCGATAAGGCGATTCGTAAGCTGATTGCCGATTTCGTGTAACCGCGTCAGACAGTCGGGCGTGCCTCACGCAGCGAGAAACGCATCGAAATGGCGGTGACCGGCCGGCGTGATGCGAAGGATTCGCGGCCGTTCGGTGCGCTCGACCCAGCCATGCGACGTCCACGAATCCAGCAGCGCCGCGCCGAGGGCGCCGCCCAGGTGCGGACGCCGCTCGCTCCAGTCGGGGCAGGTGCAGGCAAAGCGGCGGCGCCGGCTTTTCTGCGCCGACATGTCGATGCCCCAGTCGGCGAGGCGGGCGGCGCCCTCGGTGGTGGCTTCGAGCGACGTGCCGTGCAGCGTCAGCAGGCCGCCTTCGACCAGACGCTCGAACACGCGCACCGACAATTCGCCGGCCATATGGTCGTAGCAAGTGCGCGCGTAACGCATGTCGAGCGGCACGGTGCGCACGGGTCGCGGCACGGGACGCTGCGGCGCACTGACTTGCGCGACATTGGCCAGCGCTTCGATCGACGCGGCGATATCCGGCGACGCGATCCGAAAGTAGCGATGCCGGCCGCGAACTTCGAGCGCGAGCAGGCCGCCGTCGGTCAGACGCGCGAGATGGGCGCTGGCCGCCGATGGCGAGAGCCCGGCGATCATCGTCAGTTCGCCGGCCGGGCGGGCGCTGCCGTCCATCAGCGCCCACAGCATGGCGGCGCGGCCGGGGTCGGCGAGCAACGCGCCGATGCGGCTCAAGCCGGGAAAGTGGTTCTGTTCGTCTGCGAGAGTGGCGGGCATTTGACGTCTCCGGAGGGCGGCGCGGTCAAGCGCGCCATGCAGTCCACTGTAGCCGGCTGCGCGATTCGATGTTTCAGCTTAGCGTGAAGTGTTGAATGCAGCAGCTACGAAAACCTGGCAGGCGTCGTGGGAAGGGAAGGTGAGTACGGGCCTCAAATCGCGCTTTGGCGGCGGCGCGGGCCAGCATCGCTGCCGCTATCCAAATCGCGCTCTGGCGGCGCGCAGGACCGCCGTCGGTGCCGCGTGCCGTGCGTCGGGTGCCGGGCACGACCGCCAGGCTAGAATCAAAGTCTGTCCTAGCAGGAAACTCGCTGTCATGAAAACTCTTCTGGCCGTTGTTGCCTCGGCATTGCTGCTCAGTGCATGTGCACAGGGCGGCGGCGGTTCGGGCGCGGGCACCGGCAGCATCACGATGTACGGCACCATCGACGAAGGCATCACGGTCCGCAAATAGGCGGCTGGCGCACGCTTTTCCGGACAATGGTCACGTCTGGCAGAAATTGATGCATCATTGGCATCTCTGCCATCGACGCTCATGTGACGATCAGGTCATCTCACTTCCGCCGCCCGGGACCTTTCGATGCCGCCGTCCGCCGCTTCCGCCGCTTCCGCCGCTTCCGCCGCTTCCGCCGTTCCCACCCATCCGGCCGGCCTGCGCGACTCCGATCCGCACGACCGGCGCGCCGCGCGCGTGCTGGCCGTTTGCCAGGCGCTGTACACGTCATCGGTATCGATCGATCTGACGTTGACCGGTCTGGTCGGCTACACGCTTGCCGACGACAAGGCGCTCGCCACGCTGCCGTTCTCGCTGATCACCGTCGCCGCCGCGCTGACGACGATCTTCGCGTCGTTCCTGATGGCGCGCATCGGCCGGCGCGCGGGCTTCGTGCTCGGCGCGGGGGTCGGCGCGCTCGGCGGGGCGGTTTCGGTGTGGGCGATCTTTCATCACAGTTTCTGGGCCTTCTGCGCCGGCACGGCGACGGTCGGCGTGTTCCAGGCGTTCGCGCAGTATTACCGGCTCGCCGCCGCCGATGCGGTCGGCGTCGAAGACAAAAGCCGCGCGATTTCAACCGTGCTGGCGGGCGGCGTGGTGGCCGCCGTCTGCGGACCGCTGCTTGCCGCGTGGAGCAAGGACTGGCTGGCGCCGGTCGCATTCGCGGGTTCGTATGCGCTGGTGACAGGCTTTGGGCTTTTATCGATTGCCTTGCTGGCGCTCCTGTATCGCGACGCGGCGCCCATCGTGAGCACGACGGCGACTCACGAGGCGGCGCGGCCGCTTGGCGAGATCGTGCGGCAGCCGATCTTCGCGGCGGCGCTCGCCAACAATGCGCTCGGCTACGCCGTGATGATGTTCGTGATGACCGCGACGCCGATCGCCGCGGTCGCCTGCGGGCACACGATCGGCGACGGCGCGGCGATCATCCAGTGGCACCTGGTCGGCATGTTCGCGCCGTCGCTCTTTTCCGCGCGGCTGATCAAACGCTTCGGCGTGCTGCGGGTGATCGGCGCGGGCATTGTGCTGTCGGCGCTGTGCGGTGTGCTCGCGTTGCGTTCGACCGATCTGCCGCATTTCTACGCGGCGCTCGCCTGTCTCGGCGTGGGCTGGAATTTCATGTTCGTCGGCGGCTCGACGTTGCTCGCGCAGTCGTACCGGCCGTCGGAGCGCGCCAAGACGCAAGCGACCAGCGAATTCACGACGTTCGCGTTTTCCGCGCTGGGTTCCCTGTTTGCAGGGCAATTGCTGGCGCGCTTCGGCTGGACGACGATCAATGTCGCGATTTTTCCGCTGCTCGCGGCGGCGGCGCTGGCCACGCTCGGCTATGCGTGGTCGCGTAAGCGGCAGTTGGCCGCGGAGGTGTCCTGATGGCGGCGCGTCATATCGTTTTCGCAGTCGCACCGGATCTGGTGCTGCTCGACGCTTGCGGGCCGCTGGAGGCGTTCTGGCGCGCTGAGTTAACGGTTGCCGGGATAGCGGGAGCGAGTGTCGCCAAAGCCGTGGAAAGCGAGGAGGGAGTCGCCAGCGATGAGGGCCGATCGGGCATATCGATCAGTTCGGCCAGCTCGGGACGCAGCACGCCACAACCCGTGGCCTATCGCACGACGGTCGCGTCGATCGACGGCGGCATATTGCAGACTTTCCCCGGCCTGCCGATCGTCACCGAACGGCTCGATTCACTCGACGACCAGCCGATCGACACGCTCATCATTCCCGGCGTCCCCGTCGACGAACACTGCACGTTGCAACCGGAACTCGTCGCATGGATCCGGCGCCATGCGCCGCGTGCGCGGCGGGTGTGCTCGGTGTGCACCGGCGCGTTCTATCTGGCGGCGGCGGGCCTGCTCGACGGCCGCCGCGCGACCACGCACTGGCGCGACGCCCCGCGGCTCGCGCGCCGTTTTCCCAATGTCCATGTGGATGCCGATCCGATCTTTATCCGCGATGCCGGGCGTCACGAAGGCGATGGCGTCGTCTGGACCTCGGCGGGGGTGACGGCGGGCATCGATCTGGCACTGGCGCTGATCGAGGAGGACGTCGGCCATGCGGTCGCGATGCAGGCGGCGCGGCGCCTGGTGGTTTTCATGAAGCGGCCCGGCGGCCAGTCGCAGTACAGCGCGGCGCTGGCGGCGCAGGCCTCGGCGAATGGGCCGTTCGAGGCCTTGCATAGCTGGATGGCAGCGCATTTACGCGACGACCTGTCAGTCGAACGGCTCGCCGAGCGAACCCGGATGAGCCCGCGCACTTTCGCGCGACGCTATGTCGACGAGGTCGGCCGCACGCCGGCTAAAACCGTCTCGGCGCTGCGGCTGGAAGCGGCGTCGCGCGAGCTCGCCGAATCACGCCGGCCGCTCAAGCGAATCGCCCTCGACTGCGGCTTCGGCAGCGAACAGAACTTGCGGCGGGCGTTTTTGCGGCGTTTCGGCGTGCTACCGCTCGATTATCGCGAGCGCTTCATGTCGGCGGTCGCGCCGCGAAGCGGGGCCATTTCCGAAGTCGCGTCCGAGATTGCCGAGGCGAGCTGAGCTGGCGCACAACGAAAGCTTATCGAAAGCTTAGGCCGCACTCCCACTGGAATTCTTCCGCGCACCGCATCCCACCCACGACGGGCCAATATTGCGCTCGTATAATCGCCTCCTTTCAATGCATCCGATTGACCGGAGTCAAGATGAGCACCCCTCCCGTAGCGCCGCTGGACCGTTCCGAAACCACTTTCCGCTTTCTGGCCGAGCCGAGCTCGGTCAACTTCGGTGGCAAGGTGCACGGCGGCGCGTTGATGAAGTGGATCGACGAGACGGCGTACGCGTGCTCGGCGGTGTGGTCGGGACGCTATTGCGTGACGGTCAGCGTGGGCAATATCCGCTTTCGCCGGCCGATTCTGGTCGGCAACCTGGTCGAGTTGCGCGCCCGGGTCGTGGCCACGGGCCGCACCAGCATGCACATTCATGTTTCGGTGCAGGCAGGCGATCCGAAGGGCGGCGAACTGCTGCAAACCACGGACTGTCTGATCGTGATGGTCGCCGTCAACGAGAACGGCCAGCCAGTGCCCGTGCCGGCCTTCGTGCCGGATACGGACGAACAGAAACGCCTCGCCAGGTACGCGATAGACGTGAAGCAAGCGCTCGACGCGATCGTCGAATTGAAGCCGGAAGAGGTGGCGCAGGGGAAGGTGTAGGCGGCGCCGCAAGTGCCGCTCGCGGGCCGCGCGAAGTCGATATCCGCGCGGCCTGCTGTTGTTTCGAATCACGCTGGAGCGCAGGGAGCGCCTCAGTTCCCGGCCAAGCCGGCACGCCCCCGTGCGTGATCACGCAGTCGATTAACCCGCCGAATTGCCGACCATATCCTTCGGCTGCACCCATTCGTCGAACTGCTGCTCGGTGACAAAGCCGAGCGCGAGCGCCGAGGCCTTCAGCGTGGTGCCTTCCTTGTGCGCCTTCTTCGCGATCTTCGCGGCCTTGTCGTAGCCGATGTGCGGATTGAGCGCCGTCACCAGCATCAGCGATTCGTTGAGCAAGGTGTCGATGCGCTCGTGATTCGGCTCGATGCCGACCGCGCAGTTGTCGTTGAAACTGTGCGCGCCGTCGGCGAGCAGACGCACCGATTGCAGCAGGTTGTGCGCGATCATCGGCCGGAACACGTTCAGTTCGAAGTTGCCGCTCGCGCCGCCGATATTCACCGCGACGTCGTTGCCGAACACTTGCGAGCACAGCATCGTCAACGCTTCGGACTGGGTCGGATTGACCTTGCCCGGCATGATCGAGCTGCCCGGTTCGTTCTCCGGAATCGACAGTTCGCCCAGCCCGCAGCGCGGACCGCTTGCCAGCCAACGGACGTCGTTGGCGATCTTGTTCAGGCTCGCCGCCACCGTCTTCAACGCGCCATGCGCGAACACCAGCGCGTCGGCCGCGGCCATCACTTCGAATTTGTTCGGTGCCGAGACAAACGGCAAACCGGTCAGCTTGCCGATGGCGGCCGCGACCTTGTCAGCGAACTGCGGATGCGCGTTCAAACCGGTGCCGACCGCGGTGCCGCCCTGCGCGAGTTCGTACAGATGCGGCAGCGCCGATTCCACGTGACGAATGCCGTGCTCGAGTTGCGCGACGTAGCCTGAAAACTCCTGGCCGAGCGTGAGCGGCGTGGCGTCCTGCAAGTGCGTGCGGCCGATCTTGACGATGTCGACAAAAGCTTTCGCCTTGCCGTCGAGCGTATCGCGCAGCGTCTTCAGCGCCGGCAGCAGATGCTTGACGATCGCATACGCCGCGGCCACGTGCATGGCGGTCGGAAACACGTCGTTCGACGACTGGCCGCGATTCACGTCGTCGTTCGGATGCACCTTGCGCGCTTCGCCGCGCTCGCCGCCGAGCAGTTCGCTCGCACGATTCGCGATCACCTCGTTGAGGTTCATGTTGGTCTGCGTGCCGGAGCCGGTCTGCCACACGGCGAGCGGAAATTCATCCGGATGCTTGCCGTCGATGATCTCGTCGGCGGCCTGCATGATCGCCTTCGCCTTGCTTTCGTCGAGCACGCCGAGGCCCAGGTTGACTTCGGCGGCGGCGCGCTTGATGACGGCCAGCGCGGTGATCAGTTCAGGCGATTGCTTCTCGGTCGAAATGCGGAAGTTCTGCAGCGAGCGCTGAGTCTGCGCGCCCCATAGACGAGCGTTCGGCACGGCGATCTCGCCGAACGTGTCACGCTCCATTCGTACGTCTTCTGTCATGTTCCACTCCGCTGTTCAAAGTTCTGCGTTGACGGGCAATAGGGAGAATAGACCTGTTAGCGCATTCCGGTACAAACCGGCCTGCGGATCGAATATGTAGGTGCGGCGCATGCCGTTTTCGACGTCGGTCCACACGAGCGGCGAGAGCGGTGCGCCGATCGAGCGCAGGTAAGCGAACTGCGCCTCGTCCGCGAGCGTGACGCGATAGCTTTCCTCGGGTCCGGTGGCGCGACCGAAGATTTGCGCGACCTGTTCGGCGAGCGGCGGGCTGTGGATCACCAGCGCCAGTTCGGTGTTCAGATTGGCCGAACGCGGATCGAGGTTCATCGAGCCGATCACCAGAATCTTGCGATCGATCACATACGTCTTGGCATGCAGACTGGCGCGCGAACGCGAGCCGGCAACGCCCGCGGTCGGCGTGTTCTGCTGCGGCTTGAATTCGTATAACTCGACGCCCTGTTTCAGGAGCGGCACGCGATACGGACTGTAGCCCGCCTGCACGGCGACCGCGTCGGTGGCGGCGAGCGAATTGGTCAGCACGGCGATGCGAACGCCGCGATGCGTCAGTTCGCCGGCCGCCTTGACGCCCGCATCGTGCGGCACGAAGTAGGGCGAAATGATCAGGAAGTCTTTCTGCGCATCGCGCATCAATTCGCCGAGCCGCTGCATCGGCGGACTCACATAATCCGGCGACGGATGCACGATCTTCTCCGGCAAGTCCGCTTTGAACTCGGCCGGCGCCCAGATCAAGCCGAGTTGATCGTTGGCGATCTGCGAGGCGAGCGGAGTGGCGT
Source organism: Paraburkholderia sp. RL17-373-BIF-A (assembly GCF_046030175.1). Taxonomy (NCBI): domain Bacteria; kingdom Pseudomonadati; phylum Pseudomonadota; class Betaproteobacteria; order Burkholderiales; family Burkholderiaceae; genus Paraburkholderia; species Paraburkholderia sp. RL17-373-BIF-A. Next base: position 39,309 of record NZ_JARESO010000040.1, on the reverse strand, counting down.
TCAGCGGTTTTGCGTTGTACGGATCGGCGTTGGTGCGCCAGTGCTGACGCAACTCGTCGCGCGTCTGGTCCAATTCCTTTGCGTCGAACTTCTGCTTGTTCAGCACGCGCAACGGATAGGCGATGCTGCTGTTCCAGTAGTCGTCGAAACTCGCGGAGACGTCGGCGGTGATCGGGCCGGCGGCCAGCACGTCGAGATCGCGGAACTGCAGTGTTTCGCTCGCGCTGAAATATTCGTCGCCGAGATTGCGGCCGCCCACGATCGCCACCTGGTTGTCCGCGATCATCGCCTTGTTATGCATGCGGCGCGTGAAATGGCCGATCTGCGTGAACACGTTGGTGGTGCGTTCGAACACGCCTTCCTGCGCGCTGCCGAACGGATTGAAGACGCGAATCTCGATGTTGTCGTGCGAGTTCAAGCCCGCCATCACGCGGTCGATGTCCTTGAAATTCAGGTCGTCGACCAGCATGCGCACCCGCACGCCGTGATCGGCCGCATAGAGCGCGGCGCCGAGCAGCAGCTTGCCGGTGGTGTCCTCGTTGGCGATGTAGTACTGCATGTCGAGCGTTTTGGTCGCGGCGCGCGCGAGCGCGATGCGCATCTGCAACGCGTCGGTGCCGCTCGCGAGAACCCGGAAGCCGGATTGATCCGGATGTGCCGCTTCGAGCGGCGTGAGCGCCGTGTGCAGCGGAGTCGTTTCCGTGGCGGGGAGTGCGTGAGTGACCTCGCGGTCGAACGCGGTGGCGGGCGGTCTGGTCGCGCAGGCAGTTAAAAATACCGTTGCGCAACACAGCAGGAAGAATTGTCTCGTTGTCCCCCAAGGGGACTTCCTTCGGGGCATGCTAAACGCGCACGTGCGTTTCAGTGCGGCCCAGCTTTGATCTTGATGCGACGGCACGCTTTTCCCCTAGTTTGCAGGCTTCTCATGGCGACAGCGCGTGAGTGGCTCACGCTGTCGAGAAATGCATTCTAAGGGGAATCAGGCCGATGGGCTTTCGTTCTTGCACGCGGTCGCGGCGACGGGACTTTCGCGTTCGACTGCGCGCGTTGCGCGCTCTGCCGATACGTCGTGGACGCACCGGCAGAAGCTGCTATTGAATGCCGATCGTGCACGCTGCACGCGTCGGGGTCGTGAAGCAATCGCGACACGCGCGGCGCGCCTCGCGGCTTGCCGTTACCCGCGTCCGGCGTTCAACACCCGCTCGCCATCCATATGCGTGGAGCCTTTCGCGGGACGTCCCGCCCAGTACCCGGCGAGCAGCGAGCCCGAGAGGTTGTGCCACACCGAAAACAACGCGCCAGGCAAGGCCGCGATCGGCGTGAAATAGAGCTTGCCGAGCGTCGCGGCGAGGCCCGAGTTCTGCATGCCCACTTCGATCGCGAGCGTGCGGCACACGGCTTCGTCGAAACCGAGCAGACGGCCGCCCCAATACCCGCCGAGCAAACCGATGCCGTTATGCAGCACCACGCCCAGCATCACCACGAGGCCGACCGACGCGATGCTCTTCTGTGTGCCGCCCACCACCGCGCCGATGATCAGCACGATCGCGACCATCGAAATCAACGGCAGGATCGGTTCGATCTTGCGCACGATCTTGCCGAACAGATGATTGACGATCAGGCCGACCACGATCGGCAACGCGACGATCTGCAGGATGCTCATCAGCATGCCGTGTACGTCGACGGCGATCGACGCGTCCACATAAAGACGCGTGAGCAGCGGCGTCGCGAAGACGCCGACCAGCGTCGACAGCGCGCTGATCGTCACCGACAACGCAACGTCGCCGCGTGCCAGATAGATCATCACGTTCGACGCCGTGCCGCTTGCCACGCTACCGACCAGCACCATGCCGGCGGTGAGATCCGGCGGCATGCGCAACGCCTTGGCGATCACCCAGGCGGCCAGAGGCATGACGAGATAGTGCAGCACGATGCCGGCGACCACCGGCGCGGGCCGCGTGAAGACACGCTGGAAATCGGCGACGGAGAGCGTGACGCCCATCGCCAGCATGATGATCGTCAGAAGCGTGGTGACGTGCGGCGCGATGCCGGAGAACGAGGCGGGCGAAAAGTACGCGGCAATCGAAACGAGCACGGCCCAGAGCGGGAAAAGACGGGTGACGCGGGCAAGCATGACGTGTGGTCCTTGGTTATGTTTTAGCGCGAGAAGCAGGGTCGGTCGAGCGGCGCGCCACCAGCGGCGGCGCGCTTGCGAGAGTCTGCCGCGTGAGAGCGGCAAGCCTTGATGGCGGGTGATGAGCCTTCGGGCGGCGCTGGCCTTTTTGAGGCGCGCGAGTGGGTTTTCGGGGGCGCGGGTGCGCGTCCATTGGCCGGAACGCTGCATTTTACCGTTCGCGGCGTATTTCCCGTGCGCCGATGGTTGCGCGTGCAACCAGCCGGGCATCGTTCAAACGGAATTGGCGGGCGGTGTGGCGAGCGTGGGTGGACTGCGGCGTTGGTTCAGCTTTGAACGCGTTTGCCCGGCGCCGTGCTGGCCGCAGTGGGATGCGCTACAAGTGCGACTTCAAACCGATGTGGCAGGCGGCGCGCCGCGCATGATGAGACCAGCGGCGCTAGTTCAGCTTTGAACGCGTTTGCCCGGCGGCGTGGCGAATCCGCGCCTCAAGCTCGGCTTCAGGCGGATTTAACCGGCGACACGCCAGAGGTGGCCGGCACGCGCCGCAAGCTCAGTTTATGAAAGCGCAGCGTCATCAGCAGCGCGACGCTCGCGAGGCCGGCCGCGAGTCCCCACCACAAACCGCGCGCGCCGAGGCCGAAGTGAAACGCCAGCGTGTAGCCGGTCGGAAAACCGATCACCCAGTAGCCGAAGGCGGCGGCGATCATCGGTACGCGGGTGTCTTTCAGGCCGCGCAGACAGCCCGAGCCGACCGTCTGCATGCCATCGACGATCTGGAAGATCGCCGCCACGCCGAGCAGCGAACTCGCGAGCGTGACCGTGGCAGCGTTGGCCGGATCGTCGAGATGCAGATAGAGGCCGACGATCCAGTGCGGCGCGGCGATCAGCACGAGGCCCGACAGCGTCATGAAAGCGACGCCGAGCGCGAGCGCGACAAAACCGGCATGGCGCGCGGCGAGCGGCTGGCCGGCGCCGGACCAGAAGCCGACGCGCACGTTGGCCGCCTGGCCGATCGCGAGCGGCACCATGAAGGCCACTGAGGCCACGTTCAACGCAATCTGATGCGCGGCCAGTTGCGACTCGCCTAGCAGGCCGACCATCAGGCCGGTGGCGAGAAAGAGCGTCGACTCTACGCCGTAGGTGATCGCGACCGGCCAGCCGATGCCGAACAGTTCGCCCATCAGCGGCACGTCGGGCCGCGTGGCGACGACGAAATGGCGATAGCGCGGGCGCAAATGCAACAGCGCCATCAACACGAGCGCGCTCAACCAGACGGTGATCGAGGTCGCGGCAGCCGAGCCGAGAAAACCGAGCCGCGGCAGGCCATAAGCGCCGTGGATCAGGCCGTAATTGAGAAAACCGTTCACGCCGACGCTCACCAGCGACACCCACAACAGCCGTTTGGCCGCGCCGATCGCCGGCAGGAAAGAGCGCATCAGGCCGACCCCGATCAGGCTGCCGAGCGCGCCCCAGCGCAGCACCGCCGCATATTCGCCGACGTTGCGCGCGAGCAGCGCAGGTTCGCCGAAAGCGAGCAGGATCGGCGTGGCGAACGAGAGCAGGAAGAACGCCGGCACCGACAGCAGCACGGACAGCACAAAGCCGGTCCAGTAGATGTGCGGCACGCGGCCTTCGTCCTGAGCGCCGCGCGCGTGCGACACGCTCACGCTGACCGAGGTCAGCACGCCTTGCAGCAGCGTGACCACCACGAAAAACAGGTTCGCGCCGAGGCCGCCGGCCGCGAGCGCGTCGGGGCCGAGCGAGCCGAGCAGGATCGTGTCGGTGACGCCCATCGCCATTTGCGAGAGTTGCGCGATGGCGAGCGGCGCGGCGAGCCGCGCGGTGTCCGCCGCGTGGCGGGTCAGGGTCGGCGGCCGGGCGGCCACCCGGGTGATGCCGGATTGAGTCATGGAGCGCTTGGCGGCGGAAGTGGCGACAGCGCGACGGCGGGCGCGACGAGCGCGCGGGCGGAGGCGAGGGCGGCGGCTCGATGAGCCTTGGCGAATGCATGAGGCAGGCGCCAGCCGGGTATGTCAGCCGATTGTTTGTTTGTCGAAACTGACAGCTTATTGCTTGGGCGCGGCGATGTCGATGGAAGAGGCACGATTTTGGTGCGCACGTTGCTCCGAGTTTTCGGACTGCGGGCGACGGGCCGCGTGTCAAGCCTCGTGGACTGCGATCCGCGTATCGCCGAGCAGCACGACCTGACCCGCGCGAATCTTGCAGGTTTTACGCGTTTCGACCCGGCCGTCGACGGTGACCGCACCGTCCGCGACCATCATTTTTGCCGACCCGCCGCTGTCCGCCAGCCCCGTTATCTTCAGGAGATTGTGCAGTTCGACGTAGTCGCCGGTGAGCGTGAAATCGAGGTTGGGCATGGCGTTTGCACCTTCAGGCAAAGGGTTCGCATCATAAGCCAGAAGCTTGCCCTAGAAGAAGTTCGCGGTGCGCGCCGTCGTCGTGTGAGCATCTGCAAGCAGATGTTATGCGATTGTCGGAAAGTGAAACGTTCCGTAACGACGGTCGTAAAACACGAACTTCACTCGTAAAGTGCAGATCAGTAGGGAAAGCCTGCTGGATTTTTATCTGGTAGCAAGCAGACCGGGCGAGGCACGCAGAGCGCGCTCATGCAGTGACTCAAATGCAGCGGCTCAAATGCGCAGCGCCGGACAGCTCGCCCGCGTCACAACAACTTTAGAGAGGATTAGCCATGACCCAGATTCGTACGCTTCTGATCGGTACCGCCCTTACGGCTCTTGCTTCCACGGCCGCGCTTGCGCAGACCGCGCAACCGGCAGCGGGTACGGACGGCCAGCCGCAGGTTCAGATGCAAGGCGCCGATACCGCGACCGCCCCTGCCGCGCAGGGCGTGCAGCCGGTGACGCCGCCGCCGACGCGTCTGACGGCGTCGGGCTCGACCGATCCGCTGGTGCAGAAGCGCGACGCCAATGCGAAGGCTAACGCCGAATATCGCGCGTCGAAAAAGGCATCCAAGGCGGAGCTCAAGGATCAGCAGAAGGCCGCCAAGGTTCAGTACAAGGAACAGGTGCGCGACGCCAAGATCAACCAGAAGGCGGATAAGCAGACCGCCAACAACGAGATGAAGATGAACATGCAAGGCCAGACGGGCGACCAGTCGGACGGCGCCGACGTCAAGCACTAAGGCCGAGTTTTGATCAAGCGGCGTGGCGGCGCGCTTTGCCGCCGCGGCCGCTTTAACGGATTTTCAGGTCCGGGCATCTCGTTTCAACGGAGGTATCGCATGAGCATTACCCAGTCCACGAAGACCACGCTTGTCGCCGCGTTGATCGCGGGTTGCCTGTCGTCGGGTGCGTTCGCGCAGGCTAGCGATCCGGCCGCGGCGCCGGTTACCCATGCCGACAAGAAGGCGGCCAAGGAACAATCGAAGGCGGACAAGAAGGCGTCCGTCGCGCAGGCCAAGGCCGACAAGAAGAAGACCGATGCGCAGGCCGACGCCGACAAGGCCAGCGCCGACGCTAATGTGAAGGACGCGAAGAAGCAATAGCAGGCTTGGCGGCAGCGGCAGCGGCAGCGGCAGCGGCAGACGCGGGGCGCATGAACGTCTCGCGATGTTCTGCCGGCAAAAGATGGCCCGTGCGCATTCGTGCGACGGGCCATTCTTTTTGCGCTGGTCTTCGCCCGTGCGGCCGCTTGAAAATGCAGACAGGGCGTGCGGCTAAAAAAGGGTCGCTTGTCTGCGCTAGTTGTATGGATATACAGTATGCGTCGCCGCTCTGAATCCATCCAACGCCCAAATCAATCGTGCTCTCAGTCGCCGAATCCGCGCCTCCCTCGACGTCCCCGCCGTCCCCGACGTCCCCGACGTCCCCGACGTCCCCGACGTCCCCGACGTCCCCGACGTCCCCGACGTCCGACACCGCCGCCTGGCTGGCGAAGCTCAACGACGCGCAGCGCGAAGCCGTCGACTACGGCGCCGACACGCCCACCGCGCCGCTCGGCGCGCTACTGGTGATCGCGGGCGCCGGTTCCGGCAAGACCAACACGCTCGCGCACCGGGTCGCCAATCTGGTGGTGAAGGGCGCCGATCCGCGCCGCATCCTGCTGCTGACCTTTTCGCGCCGCGCGGCGCTCGAAATGACCCGGCGCGTCACACGCATCGCCGGCGCGGCGCTCGGTTCGCGAGCCGCGTTGGCGCAAGGACTGACGTGGTCGGGCACCTTCCATAGCGTCGGCGCGCGGCTGTTGCGCGAGTACGCGGATCTGATCGGCCTCGCGCCGGCCTTCACGATTAACGACCGCGAGGATTCCGCCGACCTGATGAACCTCGTGCGCCACGAACTCGGCTTGTCGGCGAAAGAGCGGCGTTTCCCGGCCAAGAGCACGTGCTTTGCGATTTACTCGCGCGTCGTGAACACCGGTGCGTCGCTCGGCCAGGTGCTCGACAAGGCGTTCCCGTGGTGCCGTGAATCGGAGGCCGATCTGCGCATGCTGTTCGCGGCCTACGTCGAGGCGAAACAGAAACAGAGCGTGCTCGACTACGACGACCTGCTGCTCTACTGGTCGCACATGGCCGCCGAGCCGGGAATCGCCGCCGACTTGTCGGCGCGCTTCGACCACGTACTGGTCGACGAATATCAGGACACCAACTGCTTGCAGGCGTCGATCCTGCTCGCGTTGAAGCCGGACGGCCGCGGCCTGACCGTGGTCGGCGACGACGCCCAGTCGATCTATTCGTTTCGCGGCGCGACCGTGCGCAACATTCTCGATTTCCCCGCGCACTTCGATCCACCGGCCAAACAGGTCACGCTCGAGCGCAATTACCGCTCGACCGCGCCGATCCTGGCGGCGTCGAACGCGGTGATCGAACTGGCCAGCGAGCGCTACACGAAGAATTTGTGGACCGACAAAGCGTCGGCGCAGCGCCCGCGTCTCGTGACCGTCGCCGACGAAGCCGACCAGGCACGCTACATCGTCGAGCAAGTGCTGGAAGCGCGCGAACAGGGCATGAAGCTCAAGTCGCAGGCGGTGCTGTTCCGCGCCGCGCATCACAGCGCCGCGCTGGAGATCGAACTGACCCGGCGCAACATTCCGTTCGTGAAGTTCGGCGGGTTGAAGTTTCTCGATTCGGTGCACGTGAAAGACGTGCTCGCCGTGCTGCGCTGGGCGGAAAATCCGCGCGACCGCGTGGCCGGCTTCCGCGTCGTGCAGTTGTTGCCGGGCGTCGGGCCGGCCACCGCGGCGAAGGTGCTCGACGAGATCGTCGCGCGCGCGGGCAGCGGCAATCCCGCCGACACCGCCGGCGGCGCATTGGCCGCCTTCACCGCGCCGGCTCGCGCACAAGAAGACTGGCATCCGTTCGTCAGGCTGATGTCGAGCGTGTACGGGCGCCAGACGCCGTGGCCCGCCGAGTTCGAAATGGTGCGGCGCTGGTACGAGCCGCATCTCGAGCGCAATCACGAGGACGCGGCGATCCGTCATGCGGACGTGTTGCAGATGGAGAGCATCGCGGGCACGTATCCATCGCGTGAACGCTTTCTGACCGAGTTGACGCTCGATCCACCCAACGCCACCAGCGACGAATCCGGTGTGCCGCTCATCGACGAAGACTACCTGATCCTCTCCACGATCCATTCGGCGAAGGGGCAGGAGTGGCGCAACGTGTTCGTGCTGAACGGCGTGGACGGCTGCATTCCGTCCGATCTCGGCACCGGCAGCGAAGAGGAAATCGACGAGGAGCGGCGCCTCCTCTACGTGGCGATGACGCGCGCGAAAGAGGACTTGCATATCGTCGTGCCGCAGCGCTTTTACGTGCACAACCAGACGCATATGGGCGATCGTCACGTGTGGGCGTCGCGTACGCGCTTCATTCCCGCGCATCTGATGCCGCTCTTCGACGCCTATGCATGGCCGCGCGTGCTGGTTCCGAGCGCGCCCACGGCGGCCGGGCTGGCCGCGGCGGCGCAGGCGAAGATCGAAATCGGGGCGAAACTCAGGAAGATGTGGGATTAAGAGCGCGACGGCGCGCGCTCCCGTGCGTGACAGCGGTAACGCGATCAACGTCGAGCAACGGACGCGGGTGAAGACCGTTGGCCTGGTCCGTTGGTAGGCGATACGTCTCTTGAGCGGCGGCGGGTCGCCGCCGTTGTAGAGGTTTTCGAGGGTCTTTAGCGTCAGCGCGACTGCCGTTGCTGCTGTTGCTGCGGCGCCGGCCGCGGCGGCACGAAGAAATTACGCAGCCAGGCCGCCATCCGCGAAAACACGTCGTACGGCTCTTCCACGAAAATCTCCGGCTTGAGCAGGCGCAGGAACTCCATGATCTGCTGCGCTTCCTGCTTCTGGAACGAGCCGTGCGAAATGCCGAGCCGCAGCAGCCCGCGCAGTTCGCCGAGCTTTTCGCGCGCGGTGCTACCCACGCTCGTTTCGCACGCCACCTTGGCCTCGTAGACGCGCTGACGCAGCGATTCCACCAGCCGCCACGCCGGCGTCTGCATGACTTCCTCGAGCGCCTGAATGTCCTGCGCCGCGCTCTTGATCTGCGCCGCGAGCGGGTCGATCAGCACGGCGTCGCCTTCCGCTTCCTTGACGATCGCCGCCGCCCAGTCGCGGCACTGCTTGGCGAGTTCTTCCGGCGTCCATTCCGAGCGGGCCGCGAAGCCGAAGCCGAACTCGCCCGCCTGCCGCATCAGAATCGCGACGACATCCGGAAACTCCTTGTCCAGCGTGCGTTTAGCCCAGGCGTACTGGCCGCCCTGCAACATCCGCTGAACCGCGTGTTCGGTCAGCGGCACCATATTGTCGAGCAGCTTGGCGCGCAAAAAATCCTCAAACGACGGCGTCGCGAACTGCGGATCGAGCTTCAGCGATACCCGCAGAAAAGCGTCGAAATCCTTGCGCAGTGTCGCGATGGTCTCGTCTTTGAGCGTGAGGGTGATTTGACCCATGTGTTATCCCGTTTGGTCCTGCCGCGCGGCCTCGCCACGCCGCCCGGCCACGCGGGCCATGGGAGGCGCGGCGTTCGATGCCGGCGCGCTTGATTCCTGCCTGATGCCGCGTAACCAGCGGGACGTATCCCGACGAGCGGACCTCGACTGCATAACGGCGGATTGACGGGAAACTTAAGGGAGCACGGGGCCGGGGGCGCCCGCTTTAGAGGGAAGCGTCGCCGTGCTTGCGCGCGGGTGGCGCGAGCCGGACGACGCCGATGCCGGCATGAAAGCGGCGTGCGCCTATTTGAGCACGACGCATTGCCAGACAAAAAACACGGTCAGGCCGACGGCGATGGTCAGAAGCGGCCGCCGCGTCAACGCGCTGACAACCACCGCAGCCAGCGCGCCGACCAGTTGCGGATTGCGCCACGTCAGCTCGGCGTCGCTGCCGTGCGGCGAAACCGCCATCGGCACGATGATCGCGGTCAGCACGGTGACCGGCACGAAGCCGAGGGCGGTGCGCACGAGCGGCGGAAACACCAACCGGTCGCCGAGCACGAAGACGGCGGCGCGGATCACCCACGTGATGGCCGCCATGCCGAGAATCAGGACGACGTAGTTCATCGCGACGCCTCCGCGGTTTTGCCCGTGCCGCGCAGGTTGGGCCGCGACGTCGAAAGCAGCACGCCGATCGCCACGCCGGCGAACACCGCGCCGAGCAAACCGAGCTTGTATGGCCACGCCTGCCAGAAGAAGGCCAGCGTGCCCGCGGTGACGGCGGCCGCGATATAGCGCAACGCGACGAGTTGCGGCACGACGATCGCGATGAAGGTGGCGACCATGGCGAAATCGAGGCCGAGCGATTGCAGGCCCGGAAAAGCCGCGCCGAACAGCAGGCCGGCGACGGTCCAGAGCTGCCAGTTCAGGTACATGGCCAAGCCGGCGCCGAAGAAGTAGTGCGGGCCGACCGTGCCGGGTTCGCGATGCCGGTAGTGCTCCCACGCGACGGCGAAGACTTCGTCCGTGAGCAGCGCGCCGAGCACCCAGCGCCAGCGTGTGGGCAGATGCGCGACGTGCGGCGCGAGCGTCGCGCTGTACAGCACGTGCCGCAAATTGACGACGAGCGTGGTCGCCCAGATCACGGCGAAACTCGCGTGTCCGGCGATCAGGCCGAGCGCGATGAACTGCGCGGAGCCGGCGAACACGACGAGCGACATCAACTGGCCGTGCCATAAATGGAGCGGGCCGGATGCGACGAGGGTGCCGAAAATGACGCCGAAAGGCGCCGCGCCGACCATCATCGGAATAATGTCGCGCGCGCCGGCGGTGAACTCTTTGAAATGGCCTGCGCTCGTGGGCTGGCCTGCGGTGGAATGGGTCAATCTAGCCTCCTTGATTCGGGAAGCATAGCGGCGGCGGCCGGGCGGGGCTTGTACGTTCTTGCGGATGGGGGTGGTTTGATGCGGGAGCGTGGGCGCCAGGCCGTGTCTTGCGCCGGAATGAGCACGTAGCGTGGCACGCAGAGGTTGCAAACAACCCGTGCGTCAGCACCCCGTCAAACGCCTTGCCAGCGTCCCGGCGGCACGCCGAACATGCGCCGGAAGTGTCGCGTGAAATGGCTCTGGTCGGTGAAGCCGCTGGCGGCGGCGACATCTGTGACGGAAACGCCGGCGCGCAGTGGCGCGAGCGCGCGCTGCAAGCGCACCTGGTTGCGCCACGCGTGGGGCGGCAGACCGGTCGTTTGGGTGAAAAGACGCGCTGCGTGGAACGGCGAGAGTCCCGCCGCCTGGGCCACTTCAGCGAGCGTGACCGGCTCGACGAGGTCGCCCGTCAGGCGCTCCTGCATGATCGCCACGCGAGTGTCGTCGGGGGCGAGGCGCGAATGCGCCGGCTGCGTTTGCGCGTAGCGCACCAGCAGCGTGGACAAGGCGTCGAGCATGGCGGCCTCGGCAGCGAGCGCGTCGTCGCCCGCTTCCAGCAGACGATGCGCGCGCGCCAGCCGCGCGGCCAGATCCGGGTCGCGGATCACGCCGGGCGCGAACCACGGCAAGGCCTGCGGCTTGCCGCTGACTTCGTCGGCGAGGGCGTGGATGAAGTCCACCGGCGCATACATCACGCGATACCGCCAGCCCGCCTCGACCGCCTTCGAGCCGGTGTGCAACTCGCCGGGATTGATGATCGGCACGCTGCCGGCCTCGGCGACATAGTCGGAACCGAGATACCGGTAACCCTCGGCGCCCGCCACGATCACCGGAATCGTGTACGCGTCGTGCCAATGCGGCGTGAACTCGTGATCGTGATATTCGGCCGTGAGCAGGTCCGCGCCGGGCAGAAGCGGCGTGCGCCAGTAGCGGGCGGAATCCTGGAAACGATGGGCGGCGGTCATGGCGAAGGTCCGGCTGGACCGGTCAGTGTAACGCGTCGCGACCGGTGCCGCCTCATGCGCCGATGGGTCGGGCGGCTGCGTTTTGCCGTAGGGCGGCGCCTACTTGACGGGGATCGTTGTTCCGGCCGGCACCGGCACGGCGCTCACGCTGTTCTTCGCGCTGCCGCTGACCACCCGGTCGCTATAGGTGAGATACACCAGCGAGTTGCGTTTCGCGTCGACCACCCGCACCACATGCAGCGACTTGAAGATGAACGACATGCTCACCGAGAACACGTCAGCCTGTTTCTTCACCGGGCCCGTGAAGTGGATTTCGCCCACCTGACGACAGGCGATCGACGCCTCCGTGGGGTCTTCCGCGATGCCGAGCGTACCCTTGACGCCGCCGGTACGCGCCCGCGACACGTAGCAGGTCACGCCTTGAACCACGGGATCGTCATAGGCCTCGACGACCACGCGATCGGAGCCCGTGACGCGAAAATTGGTATTGACGCTGCCGACTTCTTCGCTGTGTGCCGAAGGCAGCAGGAGGGCGGCGGCCGCCGCAAGCGCGATACGCAACAAAGTGGGTTTCATGGGATGGGATTGCCGGAAATTGAGCGCCTGGGTTGGGCGCAAGACGTGCGCCAGGAAATCGCCATCGTATAACGGCCGGTGGGTGAGAGGGCCGATGCTCCCGGGCGACAGGTTCGCTGGAACGGCGCGAGCTTGGTATCGACCACGGTGACATGGCTCGGCACCGTGCGGCGCGCAAAAAGAAAAAGGCCCGCACGGATGCGGGCCTTTCAATTTTTTGGCTCCTCGACCTGGGCTCGAACCAGGGACCTACGGATTAACAGTCCGGCGCTCTACCGACTGAGCTATCGAGGAACAGCAGTGCAGCTTGATTAACTACAACTTGATCTACATAAAAAAGCCCGTCTTGGTTAACGGGCCTTTGCAATTCTTGGCTCCTCGACCTGGGCTCGAACCAGGGACCTACGGATTAACAGTCCGGCGCTCTACCGACTGAGCTATCGAGGAACAGAACAACAACAGCAGAGAAACGAAATTGTAGGAGGAGCTTAAGCGCCTGTCAATACCTTGTGCTCATCTCGATTTCATTCGAATTCGGCTGCGCACGCGGCAGACAGCGAGGCTCAGCGTACGAGCAACTCGAGCTTTTCCTTCACGTCCTTGAACTCGTCGGCTTCCGGCAGCGGCGCCTTGGTCTTGGTGATGCTCGGCCAGTTCTTCGCGAGATCGGCATTCAGCTCGATGAAGTTCTGCTGGTCGCCCGGCACGTCTTCTTCGGCATAAATGGCGTTCACCGGGCACTCGGCCACGCACACGGCGCAGTCGATGCATTCATCGGGGTCGATCGCGAGGAAGTTGGGACCTTCGCGAAAGCAGTCCACCGGGCACACATCGACGCAGTCGGTATAGCGGCACTTGATGCAGCTTTCGGTCACAACGTGAGTCATTCAGGCAGCTCCTGCATGCGGTATCTGGGGAGGCGGAAACGCCAAAAGCGCTATTGTATCGTAACGTCAAGAGGCGCATGCAGCATCGCACAAGACCGTTTATACGTTTTCGTGATTAGTTTATGGCGTCCGCATTGGGACGTCCCTGGGGCGCGCTGCGCGGGCGTCCGCCGGCGCGCTGAACGCCGGCGCATTCGGGTAACATGCGTCAGGTCGGCGCGCACGGGGCGTGCCGTACGCGCATGGGTGAGTCGGGCCTTTCGTGTCAGGCCTTCCGTTTTCCGCAGTCCAGTTCGCACCATCATGATTATTACTTCGCTGCTCGACACCGATCTGTACAAGTTCACGATGATGCAAGTGGTGTTGCATCACTTTCCCGCGGCGAATGTGGAGTATCGCTTCCGCTGCCGTACGCCGAATGTCGATCTCGTGCCGTATATCGGCGAGATTCGCGACGAAGTACGCAAGCTCTGCAAGCTGCGCTTCACCGACGACGAACTCGACTACCTGCGGCGCATGCGCTTCATCAAGGGCGACTTCATCGAGTTTCTGGCGCTGTTCCATCTGAACGAGAAATACATTTCGATCGAATCGTCGCCGAAGGGCAATGGCGAAATCGACATCGAGATCAAGGGTCCGTGGCTGCATACGATCCTGTTCGAGATTCCGATGCTCGCGATCGTCAACGAAGTCTACTTCCGCAACACCCAGCAGAAGCCGGACTACAGCGAAGGACGCGGCCGTCTCGTCGATAAGATCAAGCTGCTCGGCGCGCGTCCGGAATTCGCCGACTGCAAGATCGCCGACTACGGCACGCGCCGGCGCTTCTCGAAGCAATGGCACGAGGAAGTGATCCTCAAGCTCAAAGAAGGCCTCGGCGAGCAGTTCGCCGGCACCAGCAACGTCTTCTACGCGATGAAGCACAGCCTCACGCCGCTCGGCACGATGGCGCACGAATACCTGCAGGCGTGCCAGGCGCTCGGTCCGCGATTGCGCGACTCGCAGATCTTCGGCTTCGAAATGTGGGCCAAGGAATACCGTGGCGACCTGGGTATCGCGCTCTCGGACGTCTACGGCATGGAAGCGTTCCTGCGCGACTTCGACATGTACTTCTGCAAGCTGTTCGACGGCGCGCGCCACGATTCCGGCGATCCGTTCGACTGGGGCGAACGCCTGCTCAAGCACTACGAAGCGAACCGCTGCGACCCGCGCACCAAGATCCTCGTGTTCTCCGACGCGCTCGACATTCCCAAGGTGCTGCAACTGTATGAGCGCTTCCGCGGCCGCTGCAAGCTCGCGTTCGGCGTGGGCACGAATCTGACCAACGACCTCGGCTACAACCCGTTGCAAATCGTCATCAAGATGGTTCGCTGCAATGGTCAGCCGGTGGCGAAGCTGTCGGATTCGCCGGGCAAGAACATGTGCGAAGACAAGGCTTACCTCGCATATCTGCGTCAGGTATTCGGCATTGCGCAGCCCGAGGAAGAGGCGGCGAAGTAACGCGGTTCGTCGCTGGCTATAGCGTAAGGCCCGTGTTTGACACGCGGCAATAGCCCGTTTGGCCAAGGTGTTCGCGCGCAGGGCGGCCGGTATAATTCTCGCCATATCGCACGGCTGTCGACACGAGGATTTCGCACATGGACACATCGATTGCCCGCCGCAACATCCTGGCGCGTATCCGCGCGGCGCAAGGGCGTGAGCCGGAGCCGTCCGCTTCCGAGCGCGAGGCCGCCGCGGACTACCTGGCGCGCCATCCTGCTGGCCCGCGGCCGGAGATGCCGGTCGACCTCGTCGCGCGCTTCATCGAAGAAGCGCAGAAATTGGCCACCACGGTCGACTCGGTGCAAGCACTGAGCGACGTGCCGGCCGCGGCGCATCGCTACCTCGCGCAACATGCGTTGCCGCTGCAGGCCATCGCCTGGCAAACGCTGCAGGATCTGCAATGGGCCGAAGCCGGCCTCATCGTCGAATTTCGCAAGCCGCAAGACGGCGACGTGGTCGGTCTCACCGGCTGCTTTTGTGCGACCGCCGAGACTGGCACGCTAGTGCTGCTGTCCGGGCCGGAAACGTATGCGTCGGCCGGTCTGCTGCCGGAAACGCACATTGCCATTGTGCCGGCTTCGCGCATCGTTTCGGGTCACGAAGAGGCGTTCGCACTAATCCGCAAGGAACGCGGCGAACTGCCGCGCGCAGTCAATTTCGTCTCCGGGCCTTCGCGTACCGGGGATATCGAACAGACCATCGTGCTGGGCGCG
The DNA here is from genome assembly GCF_046030175.1 of Paraburkholderia sp. RL17-373-BIF-A. Taxonomy (NCBI): domain Bacteria; kingdom Pseudomonadati; phylum Pseudomonadota; class Betaproteobacteria; order Burkholderiales; family Burkholderiaceae; genus Paraburkholderia; species Paraburkholderia sp. RL17-373-BIF-A. The sequence continues at coordinate 24,160 of NZ_JARESO010000040.1, read as the reverse complement.
CATGGGCCTTATCGGGTGCATGTGATCGTCGTGCAGGGCGCCTGAGCGGCAAGCGCGGCTCGGCGGTGCATCGGGACGCATGCTCCGATGCGCGGCTGCGGGCAATAACAAGGACTTCAATTCTATGAAAGGACGTGCCGTTTGTACTGGCATGGGGCTCGCGGCTGCATTGACGCTGGCCGGCTGGCCGCAATTTGCGTCGGCCGCCACGCTCGACGGCGCGACTTTGTCGGCGTTGTGGGGGCTGCCGTTCGCGGGCGTGCTGCTGTCGATCGCGGTATTTCCGCTGATCGCGCCGGCGTTCTGGCATCACCACTTCGGCAAGATTGCGGCGGCCTGGGCGCTCGTATTTCTCGTGCCGTTCGCGCTCAGCTACGGTAGCGGCGTCGCATTCGGCACGCTCGTTCATGCGCTGCTCGAAGAATACGTTCCGTTCATCGTGTTGCTGATGGCGCTCTACACCGTGGCGGGCGGCATCTGCGTGCGCGGCAATCTGCATGGCACGCCGCGCCTGAACACGGCGATCCTCGCGCTCGGCACGTTGCTCGCGAGCATCATGGGCACGACCGGCGCGGCCATGTTGCTAATCCGCCCGTTGCTGCGTGCCAACGACAATCGCAAGCACGTCGTTCATGTGGTGGTTTTTTTTATCTTCCTGGTGGCCAACGCGGGCGGCTCGCTTTCGCCGCTGGGCGACCCGCCACTCTTTCTCGGCTTTCTGCAGGGTGTGAGTTTCTTCTGGACCACCACGCATCTCGCGCTGCCGATGCTGTTCGTCTGCGGCGTGCTGCTGATCGCGTTCTATGCGCTGGACTCGTACTACTTTCATCGGCGCGAGGAGGAACGCTCGCGCTTTCTCGATCGGACGCCCGACACGCCGCCGCTCGGCATCGATGGCAAGATCAATTTCGTATTGCTCGCCGCCGTGATCGCGCTCGTACTGATGAGCGGGCTGTGGAAACCGGGCGTGGAGTTCGACGTGTTCGGCACGCACGTGGCTTTGCAAAATGCCGTGCGCGATGCCGCGCTGATCGGTGTGACGTTACTCTCGTTGGCGCTCACGCCGCGCGCGGCTCGCGCGGGCAACGACTTCAACTGGGCGCCGATCGAAGAGGTGGCCAAACTGTTCGCCGGCATCTTCGTGACGATCGCGCCGGTCATCACGATTCTGCGCGCCGGCGAGGCGGGTGCGTTCGCGGGCATCGTCCATCTGGTCAACGACGCGTCGGGCCAGCCGCACGATCTGATGTACTTCTGGGCGACCGGGCTGCTATCTTCGTTTCTCGACAACGCGCCGACCTACCTCGTGTTCTTCAACCTGGCCGGCGGCGACGCGCAGACGCTCATGACCACCGGCGCCACCACGCTCGCGGCGATCTCGGCCGGCGCGGTGTTCATGGGCGCGAACACCTATATCGGCAATGCGCCGAACTTCATGGTGAAGGCAATCGCGGAATCGCGCGGCGTTCGCATGCCGGGCTTTTTCGCCTATCTGGGCTGGTCCGCCGTGGTGTTGTTGCCGCTTTTTCTCGTCACCGGCTGGCTCTTTTTTTGACGCCGAGGCAATCGAACTCGACGCGCTATACGGAGAATTGCAATGCAGAAGATCCTCGTCGCCCGTCCGATCTTTCCCGATGTGATCGAACGGCTCAAACAGTATTTCGACGTCGACTGGAATCGGGGCGACGTATTGTCCGCCGACGAACTGACGCGCCGTCTCGCGGATAAGGACGGCGCGTTGACCGCGGGCGACCCGGTCGGCGCGGCCGAACTCGCGGCGGCGCCGCGTCTGCGCGTGGTGGCGAATATGGCGGTGGGCTACAACAACTTCGACATGGCCGCCTTCAACGCGGCTAACGTGCTAGGCACCAATACGCCGGACGTGCTGAACGAATCGACCGCGGACTTCGGCTGGGCGCTGATGATGGCGGCGGCGCGCCGCATCACCGAATCGGAACACTGGCTGCGCGCGGGCCAATGGCAGAAGTGGGCGTATGACGCGTTTCTCGGCAGCGATCTGCACGGCTCGACGCTCGGCGTGATCGGCATGGGCCGCATCGGCCAGGCGCTCGCACGTCGCGCGAAGGGCTTCAACATGCAGGTGATTTATCACAACCGTTCGCGCGTCGCGCCCGAGATCGAGGCCGAGCTGAACGCCGAGTATGCATCGAAGCAGGACCTGTTGCGGCGCGCGGATCACGTCGTGCTCGTTCTGCCGTACACGAAGGAGAACCATCACACGATCGGCGCGGCCGAACTCGCGTTGATGAAGCCGACTGCGACGCTCACGAATATCGCGCGTGGCGGCATCGTCGACGACGTCGCGCTTGTCGAGGCGTTGCGCTCGAAGCAGATTGCAGCGGCCGGTCTCGATGTGTTCGAAGGCGAGCCGAATCTGAATCAGGATCTACTCAGCGTGCCGAATGTCGTGCTGACGCCGCACATTGCCAGCGCGACCGAAGCCACGCGCCGCGCCATGGCGAATCTCGCCGCGGACAATCTGATCGCGGCCCTGGGTGAAGGTCCGCGCGCGGGCCGGCCGCCGAATCCGGTCAACCCCGACGTCATCGGCAAGGCGCGTTCATGACAATGTATCTGGTGGCGGCCGTCGCCGTGCTGGCGGTCGCATTGGTTATCGCTTTGGTTTTGCTGATGCGCGCTCATGGCCGCGCGGAGGACAACGAGCAGTTCGAGTTGCTCAACGAACGCATGGACGCCACGGCCGACGCGCAAGCCCATGCTTACGAACGGCTTGAGCGGCAACTGCGCAACGACATCACCGAGACGGCGCGCGTGTCGCGTACCGAACAGAGCGGCGGCTTCGCGCATTTTCAGCAGACGCTGGCCGCGCAGTTCAGCAGCATGACGACGGTGCAGGGCGGCAAGATCGACGGTTTCGCGCAGCAACTCGACGCCGTGCGTCACAGTCTGCAGGCGCAGGCCCAGCAGGCGCGCGACGAGCAGGGCCGCTCGCTCAAACAGTTCGGCGATACGCTGAGCCTGCAACTGGGGCAACTCACCGAGGCGAACGACCGCCGTTTCGCCGAAGTGCGCGCGACCATCGAACAGCGGCTCAAAGATATCGAGGCGAACAACTCGGTCAAGCTCGACGAAATGCGCCGCACCGTCGACGAAAAGCTGCATGCCACGCTCGAACAGCGGCTGGGCGAATCGTTCAAGCTGGTTTCCGATCGGCTCGAACAGGTGCACCGCGGCCTGGGTGAGATGCAGACGCTGGCGGCCGGCGTCGGCGATCTGAAGAAGGTGCTCACCAACGTGAAGACGCGTGGCACGTGGGGCGAAGTGCAGTTGGAAGCGCTGCTGGAGCAACTGCTCACCGCCGACCAGTACGCGAAGAACATTGCGACAGTGCCGAGAAGCGCGGAGCGCGTCGAGTTTGCGATCAAGCTGCCGGGCCGCGCGGAGCAAGGCGCTGCGGCCACGCCTGTCTGGCTGCCCATCGACGCCAAGTTTCCGCGCGAGGATTACGAGCGTCTGATCGAAGCGCAGGAGCGCGCCGACCCGGTCGCGGTGGAAGAAGCATCACGCGCGCTCGAAGCGCGGATTCGCGCGGAGGCACGCACGATTGCGGAAAAGTACGTGTCGCCGCCGCACACCACGGACTTCGCGCTGCTGTTCCTGCCAACCGAAGGCCTGTACGCGGAAGTGTTGCGCCGGCCGGGGCTGACGGACCTGCTGCAACGCGACTATCGCGTGACGATTGCAGGGCCGACTACGCTCACCGCATTGCTCAATAGCTTGCAGATGGGTTTCCGCACGCTCGCGATCGAGAAGCGGTCGAGCGAGGTGTGGCAGGTGCTCGGCGCGGTGAAAACGGAGTTCGGCAAATTCGGCGATGTGCTGGCGAAGACGAAGGCGCAACTGGAAACCGTCACGCGGTCTATCGAAGCGGCGGAGACGCGCACGCGCGTCATGAGCCGCAGATTGCGCGACGTCGAGGCATTGCCAGGCGAGGAGGCGAGCGGGTTGCTCGGCGATGCGCTGTCGGGCGTGGATCCTGACGAGCAATAACGGGGTGGGGCTTGCGGTTTGGTCGCAGCGCCGATTCAGGCGCTTGCAGCCGCCAACCGTTCAAGCGCTTCACCCGCCAGACGCACCACGCGCCAATCCGGCATGACAGAGGCGCCCATCTTTTCATAGAAGCTGATGGCCTGCTGGTTCCAATCCAGCACGGTCCATTCGAACCGCCCGCATTGCCGTTCCACCGCCAATGCGGCGAGGCGTTGCAACAGCGCGGTGCCGAGACCGCTACCCCGTTGCGAGGGTTGCACATAGACGTCTTCGAGATACAGCCCGCGCTTGCCGACGAAACTCGAGTAATTGTGGAAGAACAGCGCATAGCCGACGATGCGTCCTTCGTTCTCCGCTACCAGTGCCTCGATCGAAGGCCGTGCGCCGAACAGCGCGTCGCGCAAGCCGTCTTCGGTCGCGACGAAGACATGCGTGAGGCTTTCGAATTGCGCGAGTTCGTACGTCAGCGCAAAGATGGCGCCGGTGTCCGCGGGCGCGGCGGCGCGGATCGTCGCGGGCATTACGCCTCTTCCGGCGCGTCGGTCAATTGGATTTCAATGCCGCCGAAGCGCGACGCCACCCAGTTGTACGCATGACATGCGATCCACAGCAGGATGAAACCGAGAATCGCGTTCAGCAGCAGCGCGCTGAACACCGTGCTCAGTTCCACCGAACCATAGCGCACGAACGCGACCAGTACGCCCAGCAGCACGATCGGCACCGAAAACGTCAGGTACACAAGGATCAGTGCTTTGGCCGTCTGTCCCGGTGCAATGAACGAGATCTGTTTTTTCATGTAAGTCAAACCCGTGTGTCGTAGTGGTAATGGGTAAAGCTGCAAATCAACGCCGGCGGGTACGTTGCCTCAGCCGTGCGTCAGCCGTCAGATGAGACCGTCGAACAGCATGATAGCGACGCGCTCTCCTTCGGCGATCTCGCCTTCATCGTGCCGGAGCACGATGAAGCAATTCGCTTCGCTCATCGAACTCAGCACGCCGGAGCTTTGCGATCCGGTCGGCGTGACGTGCCACTGTCCGTGCGCGTCCTGTTGGGCTACGCCGCGCTGGAATTCGGTGCGCCCGGCGCGTTTGCGGATGGCCCGGCGGCTCATGGCGTGAATGACCGGCAGCGGTTGCGGCGTGGCGCCCGACATCAGCAGCAGCACTTCTCGCACGATCTGATAGAACGCCACCATCACGGCGACCGGATTGCCCGGCAACCCGAAGAATAACGCGGGAAGCCCGACACCCGGCCGCTCGCCGGACCAGACGCGGCCGAATGCAAGCGGGCGGCCCGGGCGCATGGCGAGACTCCAGAACGCGACGTCGCCGAAAGTTTGCAGCAGTTGCTTGGTGAAGTCCGCCTCGCCGACCGAGACGCCGCCCGAGGTCAGCACCACGTCCGCGCTCGCCGCGGCGCTGCGCAAGGCGGCTTCCATCGCGGCGGGCTCGTCCCGCACCACGCCGAGGTCGAGCGTGTCGATGTTCAGGCGCCGCAGCATGGCAAACAGCGTGTAGCGGTTGCTGTCGTACACGCAACCCGGATCGAGCGGTTCGCCGAGCGAGCGCAATTCGTCGCCGGTCGAGAAGAAGGCGACGCGCAAACGCCGCCTGACATTGACTTCGCCGATGCCGAGCGATGCCAGCAAGCCGAGGTCCGACGCGCGCATGATGCGGCCCGCCCGCAGCGCGGCATGACCGCGCGCGAGGTCTTCGCCGGCGAGGCGCCGGTTTGCGCCGCCCGCCACGGCGTTGGCCGCGAAGCGGATCGAAACGGAATCGGCGCCGCGCTCGACGAGTTCCTGCGGCACGACCGTGTCGCAGTCGGCCGGCATGCAGGCGCCGGTCATGACACGCGCGCATTGCGTGGCCTCGACGCGGCCCGCGAACGGATGCCCGGCCAGCGCCTTGCCGACGACCGCCAGTTCGACGGTGGTCGCGCCGGTGGCGAGTGCCGCGCGGTTGAACGCGTAGCCGTCCATGGCGGAGTTGTCGTGCGAAGGGACGTCGATCGGCGACACGATATCGGCCGCGAGCACGCGGTCGAGCGCGTCGCGCAAGGCCACGCGTTCAACGGCCGTGACCGGCGCGGCCCACTGACGAACAATCGCCTGAGCGGCCGGCACAGGGAGCGCGTGAGGATCGTACTGCGCGACGCAGCGGGAAAATTCGTTAAGCGTGGTCATGAAGGGCTGGGCGTCGCGACCGAAGGCGGGAGCGGCGGTTGCCGTGCGGCCGGAGCGGGATTTCAACCGGGGCCTCAATCACGCTGGAGGTCGGCGAGTTCTTGTAGCGAATTGATATTGTAAAACGCGCGCTCGTCGGTAAAGACGACTTCCACCGTCTTGTGGCGCGCGTACCACGCGCGAACTTTACGCTCGCCGGCTTCCAGGAAAGCCGAGAGATCGTCCGCGAGACTCGTGCGCAAGAGCGCGAAGACGGGATGCAGGGACGTTTGGCCGTGCGCGTCGGTGGTGGTGACCGTGGCGATATCGGCCCCGTTCGAGTCCAGCGCGTGCGCGAGGCGCTCGGCGAGGTCGTCAGGCAGCCACGGCGAGTCGCAGGGTGCACTGAGTACATAGGCGGTGCCGGCTGCGCGCAACCCGGTGAGCAGGCCCGCCAGCGGGCCCGGAAATCCGGCCAGGGTGTCCGCCACCACCGTGGCGCCGAACGGCGCGCCGAGTGCGCTGTAAGCCTCAGGGTGACGATTGGCGCTGATCAGGAGGGCGCCGGTTTGTGGCGCGAGGCGCTTGAGCACGTGGGCGGCGAGCGGCTCATCGTGCAGCAGTTGCAGGCCCTTGTCGGCGCCGCCCATGCGGACGCCGCGCCCGCCCGCGAGCAACAAACCGGTGATGTGTTCGCGCGTCGGCTTCATGCGCCGCCGCTCAGCCGCCGATGTACGACATTTCGACGCGGCGGCCATCCCGCGCGCCCGAATCGGCCGAGGCGCTGCCGCGCAATTGCGAATAGCGGTCGCCGCGGTCCTGCCAGATCTCGGCGATGGCGGTGGCGATGTCGGCGTCGCTCGCGCCGTTGCGCACCAGCGCGCGCAGATCGTGACCCGACGACGCGAACAGGCACAAGTAGAGCTTGCCTTCGGTCGACAGACGCGCTCGCGTGCAACTGCCGCAAAACGCGCGCGTCACGCTCGAAATCACGCCGATCTCGCCGCTGCCGTCCGCGTAACCCCAGCGCTGCGCGGTCTCGGCGGCGCTGTGCGCTTCGAGCGGCGCGAGCGGGAAGTGCTCGGCGATGCGCGTGACGACGTCGGCGGACGGCAGCACTTCAGTCATGTTCCAGCCGTTCGACGTGCCGACGTCCATGTATTCGATAAAGCGCAGCACCGCGCCCGAGCCTTTGAAATGACGCGCCATCGGCACGATTTCGCTGTCGTTGGTGCCGCGCTTGACGACCATGTTGACCTTGACCGGCGCGAGGCCCACCGCGTGCGCCGCGGCAATGCCGTCCAGCACGTCGCCGACGGCGAAGTCGGCGTCGTTCATGCGGCGAAACAGCGTGTCGTCGAGCGCATCGAGACTTACCGTGACGCGGCTCAAACCGGCGTCTTTCAGGCTGCGCGCCTTGCGTTCCAGCAGCGAACCGTTGGTGGTCAGCGTCAGATCGAGCGGGCGGCCCGCCGGCGTGGTCAGTTGCGCGAGCCGTTCGATCAGGAATTCCAGATTTTTGCGTAACAGCGGTTCGCCGCCCGTCAGACGGATTTTTTCGACGCCATGTGCGACGAACAGCCGCGCCAGCCGTTCGATTTCCTCGAAGCTCAGCAAGGCGCTATGCGGCAAAAACGTGTAGTCCTTGTCGAACACCGCGCGAGGCATGCAGTACACGCACCGGAAATTGCAGCGATCCGTGACCGAAATGCGCAGGTCGCGCAGCGGGCGCGCAAGCGTGTCGTGCAGCGCGCCGCTGGGCGTCTGCACGGGGCCGGCGATGACCGGCACAGCACTGAGATCGGCAACAGGGATGATGCGTCGGGACATGAATTGCTTCGATGAATTGCGTCGGTTAGTGCTTGAAATTAAAGCTAGATATTCATTCTATCGGAAATGCTTCCGGGGGCAGCGGCACCCCTGGCCGTGTCGGGGTATACGGGGAGTGGCATAGCGCTGTGAGTTTGGGCTGCAGCACGGCCCATGAAAGCAAAAAGCCCGCCGGTGAGGGCGGGCTTTTCGAGTGCGGCAGGACGGCTTACTGCGGGTGCCGGCCTGTTTCCACCTGTTGCATCGGCGCGCTGTCGGAAGGCGGCAGCGGTTTGCGTTCGCGCACCACGCGAGCCGGCTTGACGGTCTGCGCAGCAGCTTCCTGAGCCGCGCGCAGCTTGTCGGCGTCGGTATTCACCCAGACGAGACCGGCTTGTTCCAGTACCGGCTTCAGGGCTTCCGCCGACGCGCCGCTATGACGGGGCGCTTGTTGCGGTGCTTGCGGCGCAACGGCGACAGGCGCCGGTTCGATCGCTGCCGGCTCGGCTGCCGGTGCCACCGCTGCCACGACCGGCTGCGGTTCGACGATCTCAGCTTGCGGTGCAGGCTGAACGGCCGGCGCTTCGACCACCGTAGCCGGAGCCACGGTTTCGACCGGAGCCGGCACAGCGGCTTGCGCTTCGACAACAGGCGCAACTGCCGGTGCCTCGACGTGCGCTTGAGCCGGGGCCTCAACATGTGCGACCGGTTCAACCAGCGAAACCGTTTCGCTAGCGGCCGGCGCGGCTTGCGCTGCTTCGACCGGCTCGACAGCGGCTTGCGTCACCGGCGTTTCGGCGACCGGTTCGACGGCTGCCGGCGCAACCGGCGCTTCCGCGACCGGTACCACCGTTTCCGTCTTTGCAGCCTTTTCGACGGCCAGTGCCGGTGTTTCGGTTGCGGCGTGCAGTTCGGTCACCACGGCGGTTTCAGTCGCGACAGCAGCGACGACCACTTCCACCGGCGTCACGTCCTTCACCTCGGCGACTTCCGGCTTGCGCTCGACCGGCTGATGCGCCGTGCGCACCGGCGCTTCGTCGGTTGCGCTCGCGTTGTCGCCTTCGGCTTCCGCGACGTCCGCTGCCAGGTTGCCGTTCACGTCCTCTTCACGCTCACGACGGCCACCACGACGGCCGCGACGGCGACGACGACGCTCTTCACCTTCACGCGCCACCGCTTCCTGATCGATCGGCGCGCCGTTTTCGCCCAAGGCGGTCTGGTTTTGCACCAGTTCTTCCGCCGTTTGCGCTTCGCTTTGCGTCAGTGCATCCGCGGTTTCTGCTTGCGGCTTGCGGCGTTCGCCACGTTCCGAACGATCGCCACGTTCACGGCGCTCGCCGCGTTCCTGACGTTCGCCACGCGGTGCGGCCTCCGCCGTTTCCGCGCGCTCGGCACCGCGATTGTCGCGGTCACGGGTTTCGCGACCCTCGCGCGGCTCACGGGCCTCGCGCGGTTCACGGCCTTCGCGTGCTTCACGCGGCTCGCGAGTGCCACGCGGTTCGCGCGCCTCACGTGCTTCGCGCGGCTCGCGGCCTTCGCGTGCTTCACGCACCTCACGGCCTTCACGCGGCTCGCGTTCCTCGCGGCGTTGCGACGGTTGCTGGCCTTGGGCTTGACGGCCGCCGGTCGTGCCTTCGCCACGGCCCGCTGCATCGCGAGTGCCCGTGCCGCTACGGCGATTACGGTTGCGATCGCCGCCGCGTTCGCCGGTGCGCTCACCGCGTTCCGTGCGTTCGCCGCGTTGCGGACGCGTCTGCTTTTCGGTCGTGGCCGGCGCGGCAGGCGCCGGAGCGGCCGGCTGCATGCCGAACAGATTCTTCAACCAGCCGATGAAGCCACCGCTCGCCGGTGTGACCGCGACCGGAGCCGGCGTGACGACCGGGCGCACCGGTGCGCTCGGCGCCGGCTTTTCAGGCGTGATGCCCTTGACCGCCGCTTCCTGCTTCGGCTTCACTTCCTCGGCACGCTTGCTGTAGCCGGTTTCCGATTCCAGTTCGCGGGCTGCTTCCTCGGCCATCTTCCACGAAGCACGCGGCTCGTCGAGGCGCGCGTCGTCGTGACGCAGACGCTCGAGCTTGTAATGCGGCGTGTCGAGGTGCTTGTTCGGGATCAGAACGACATTGACCTTGAAACGCGATTCGATCTTGTTGATCTCGGCGCGCTTTTCGTTCAACAGGAAGGCAGTCACTTCGACCGGCACCTGGCAATGAATTGCCGCGGTGTTTTCCTTCATCGCTTCTTCCTGAATGATCCGCAGCACTTGCAGCGCGGACGACTCGGTATCGCGGATGTGACCCGTGCCGTTACAGCGCGGGCAGGTCACGTGGCTGCCTTCCGACAGGGCCGGACGCAGACGCTGACGCGACAGTTCCATCAGGCCGAAGCGCGAGATCTTGCCCATCTGGACGCGCGCACGGTCGTGCTTGAGGGCGTCTTTCAGGCGCTGTTCGACTTCGCGCTGGCTCTTGGCCGATTCCATGTCGATGAAGTCGATCACGATCAGGCCGCCCAGGTCACGCAGGCGCAACTGGCGGGCGACTTCGTCGGCGGCTTCGAGGTTGGTGCGCGCGGCCGTTTCCTCGATGTCGGCGCCCTTGGTGGCGCGTGCCGAGTTCACGTCGATCGCAACCAGCGCTTCGGTGTGATCGATCACGATTGCGCCGCCCGAGGGCAGCGGCACCGTGCGCGAGTACGCCGTTTCGATCTGGTGTTCGATCTGGAAGCGCGAGAAGAGCGGTACGTCGTCGTGATACCGCTTCACCTTGCTGACATTATCCGGCATCACGATATCCATGAAGGCGCGTGCCTGGTCATGAATTTCGGTGGTGTCGATCAGAATTTCGCCGATGTCCGGCTGGAAATAATCGCGAATCGCGCGGATGACGAGGCTCGATTCGAGATAGATCAGCATCGGCTGGCCGCTCGAGCCGCTTTGCGACGCGGCTTCGATCGCGCGCCACAGTTGCATCAGGTAGTTCAGGTCCCACTGCAGTTCTTCGGCGCTGCGGCCAATGCCGGCCGTGCGCGCGATGATGCTCATGCCTTCCGGCAGTTGCAGCTGCGCCATGGTTTCGCGCAGTTCCTGACGGTCGTCGCCTTCGATCCGGCGCGACACGCCGCCGCCGCGCGGGTTGTTCGGCATCAGGACCAGATAGCGGCCGGCGAGCGAGATGAACGTGGTAAGGGCCGCGCCCTTGTTGCCGCGTTCTTCTTTTTCGACCTGAACGATCAGTTCCTGGCCTTCGCGCAGCGCGTCCTGGATGCGCGCGGAGCGCATGTCGACGCCGTCGCGGAAGTACTGGCGGGCGACTTCCTTGAACGGCAGGAAGCCGTGGCGGTCTTCGCCGTAGTTGACGAAGCAGGCTTCGAGCGACGGCTCGATGCGAGTAATGATGCCCTTGTAAATATTGCCTTTGCGCTGTTCGCGCCCGGCGGTTTCGATGTCGATATCGATGAGTTTTTGCCCATCGACGATGGCGACGCGCAGTTCTTCCTGCTGCGTCGCGTTGAACAACATTCGTTTCATTGAACGGCTCCAGAGCGGCTTAGCCTGCCCCTTCACTGCGCGGTTGTCAGTCGCGAGAGCGAAGCGGGCAGCGGCATGCCGCGCCTTATTGTGTTTTCACAAGCACGCTGGAGCGGGAAAGCTGGTGGGAGAATTGCCTGGGAGGGCCCGGCCCCATTAAACAATGGGCACGGTGCCGCAGGGCACATGCGAACACGGCTTCAAATAACGACCCGACACGCCGCGGGTTATGCCGGCCGACCTTCATAAGCCTTCGTCCACTCGCGCCGGTGCGCCAACTGGACGCGTGACCGGAGGGTCGAAGGCTGCGGTCGTGCCGCAGCGGGAAGTTCGCGCAGTCGGCGCGTCTTTTCCTGCTGGGGGTGTCTCGCCTCATTTTGACGTCGCCATGTCTTGTACTTTCTACAAGACGCCTCGGGCGCACGCCGTATTTTCGCAACTCGCAGCTTCGTACAGCAGGGCGTCAGACCGCCCGATACCGAAGCTGAAAGTTAAATTCTTTTTTACCAAAATTCCGTTACCGTCGAAGCCGACCTTGACCGAACGCGCCTGTGGGCGCCGTCCCTGCCGGGCACTGACTTCGTGCGTGCAACTTGTTGCATCTCATTTTCAGGGTGAGCAACCAGACCCCGGCGCAAGTAAAATAATGGTTTATCGCTTGCACCTGCGCAATCCGCCCGAATTCCGGACACTGCGCCGGCCGCCGCAGACTGCTGGGCAAATTATATTCAGAATGAAAGAGTTAGGCAAAATATCCCAGAAATCGGTCGCAAGCGACCAGGTCTCGATGATCGAGATCGATGACAGTGCGGCCGGACAGCGCATCGACAACTTCTTGTTACGCGTCTGTAAAGGCGTGCCGAAAAGCCATATTTATCGCATCCTGCGCAGCGGGGAAGTGCGTGTGAATAAGGGCCGGATAGACGCGCAGTACCGTCTCGAGCTTGGCGATCTGGTGCGCGTGCCGCCCATTCGCGTCGCTCAACAGAACGAAGCAGCCGCCCAGACGCCGGTGCCGGCCGCCCATTTCAAGATTATTTTTGAAGACGAGCACATGCTCGTGATCGACAAACCGGCCGGCGTGGCGGTGCACGGCGGCAGCGGCGTCGCGTTCGGCGTGATCGAGCAGATGCGCGAGGCGCGTCCGCAGGCGAAATTCCTCGAATTGGTGCATCGGCTGGATCGTGAGACGTCCGGCATTCTGATGCTCGCCAAGAAGCGCTCGGCGCTCGTCAATCTGCATGAGCAGATTCGCGAGAACAAGATGGATAAGCGCTACTATGCTTGCGTTCACGGCGACTGGGCGAGCGACTGGGGCCGCCGCCGCGCGGTCAAGGAGCCGCTGCACAAGTATTTGACGGCCGACGGCGAGCGTCGCGTGCGCGTTCAGCCGGACGGACTCGCGTCGCACACGGTGTTCAATCTGATCGACCGCTGGCCGGAGTACGCGCTGCTCGAGGCGGAACTGAAGACGGGCCGCACGCATCAGATTCGCGTCCACTTGCAGCATCTGGAACTGCCGATCGTCGGCGACGCCAAATACGGCGACTTCGCGCTGAACAAGGCGTTGGCGCGCGCCAACGCCAAGCCTGGCCTGAAGCGCATGTTCCTGCACGCTTACCGGCTGAAGCTCACGCACCCGGCAACCGGCGCGCCGCTGCAGTTCGAGGCGCCGTTGCCGGCCGAATGCCGCAGCTTCATCGCACAGCTCAACGAATTACGAAATGGGTCACACCCGGAGACGACACCGCATGGCTAGAGAGCAATTTGATCTGATCGTCTTCGACTGGGACGGGACGCTGATGGATTCGACCGCGCACATCACGCGCAGCATCCAGTCGGCGTGCCGCGATCTCGGTTTGCCGGTTCCCGCGGACGAGGCGGCCAGCTTTGTGATCGGCCTCGGGTTGCGCGACGCGCTACAGATTGCCGCGCCCACGCTCGATCCTTCGGATTATCCGCGACTGGCCGAGCGCTATCGCTTCCATTATCTGGTGAAGGATCAGACCACCGAGTTGTTCGTCGGTGTGCGCGAAATGTTGCAGGAATTGCGCGATCAGGGCTATCTATTGGCCGTGGCGACGGGCAAGAGCCGCGTCGGGCTGAATCGAGCTTTGGATCAGTCGCGCCTGACGAGCCTGTTCGACGGCACCCGCTGCGCCGACGAGACGTTCTCGAAGCCGCACCCGGCGATGCTGCACGAATTGACGCGCGAACTGGGGCAGGACAACGCACGTACAGTGATGGTCGGCGACACAACACACGATCTGCAAATGGCGATCAATGCGGGCGTCGCGGGCATTGGCGTCACATATGGGGCGCATCCTGCGGATTCGTTGAGCGCGTTGTCGCCGAAATTCGTTGCGTCGAGCGTCAGTGTGCTGTCCGGCTGGCTGCGAGAGAACGCATGAGCACCGCTGCCACGCAAGCGCCGGCAGAGGCGGTTCGCGTCTGCGCATCGGACGAATTGGTCGACGGCGGCGCGGGCGTGCGCCACGCGGCGAAGCTCGGTGGCGGCGACGTGGTCGTTTTTTTTGTTCGCTATGATGGCCGCGCATACGGCTACCTGAACCGCTGCGCCCACGTGCCGATGGAGCTGGATTGGGCCGAAGGGCAGTTCTTCGAATCGTCCGGTTTATACTTGATGTGCGCTACACATGGCGCGATTTACGCGCCGGATACGGGCAAATGCGTCGGTGGTCCGTGCCGCGGCGGCCGATTGCGGCCAGTTCAGGTGGACGAACGCGATACGCCGGAAGGCCGTGCCGTATTCTGGCTGCCCGACGGCGAACTTCGCCCGGCCACACTCTGATTTTTCTCCCTTCCGACCTTTCCACTGCACCGCATGTCCGACAATTTGACTCCCGAGCCGAAGGAACCGTCCCTGACAGGCCGCCCCCGCACGCCTGCCGATGAGCCGGGCTGGGAACGCGCCGCGCTCGAGCGTATCGCGCTCGCGGCGATCAACGAGCAGCGCGCGGCGCGGCGATGGAGGATCTTTTTCCGCTTCGTTTTTCTGATCGTAGTGTTGCTGGCAATTTGGGCTGCCATCGACTTCTCCGGCGACAAGGTCGTCGCCACAGGCCGTCACACGGCCATGGTGACGCTTGACGGCGAGATATCGGCGGATACGAACGCGAACGCGGAAGATGTCAACGCGGCGCTGCAAAGCGCGTTCGACGACGCGGGCACCGCCGGCGTGATCCTGCGCTGCAATAGCCCGGGCGGCAGCCCGGTGCAGGCGGGCATCATCTATAGCGAAATTCGCCGCTTGCGCGCCAAATATCCGTCGATTCCCCTGTATGTGGTCGTCGGCGACATGTGCGCGTCCGGCGGCTATTACGCGGCCGCGGCGGCTGACAAGATTTATGTCGATAGGGCGAGCATCGTCGGTTCGATCGGCGTGTTGATGGATAGCTTCGGTTTTACCGGGTTGATGGATAAGCTCGGGATTCAGCGGCGTCTGCACACATCGGGTGAGAACAAGGGCTTTTTCGATCCGTTCTCGCCGGAAACGCCGAAGATGGACGAACATGCTCAGGATATGCTCGATCAGATCCACGCGCAGTTCATCGACGCGGTACGCCAAGGGCGCGGCAAACGTCTGCATGAAACACCGGACATGTTCTCGGGCCTTTTCTGGACGGGCCAGAAGAGCGTCGAACTCGGGCTTGCCGACGGTTTCGGCGACGCGGATTACGTGGCGCGCGATCTGTTCAAGGCACCGGATATCGTCGATTACACGGTGAAAGAGAGCATTACGGACCGCGTTGCGCGCAAATTCGGCGCGGCGGTCGGCAGTGGCGCGGTTCACGCCATGGCGCTCGGTGGGAAGATGAATCTGCGTTGATCTGCTGTCGGTATTAACAAAGCCCCGCGTGATCGGAATTCGATGATCGCGCGGGGCTTTTTGTTTTCCGCTTGGTTTTTCTATGTGGCTTGGGTCAAACGGCCAGGATCAGAAAAATTGCCGGTCGTTTGTGCAGATCGATCGCCGGCTTTTTCTTCCAGTCAGTCACGGTGCGGCTGGCGATAGTCTCCGTTTCCAGCGTCAGATCGACCGCTACGCAAACGAGCGTGGACGGCGCGCACGTCGCCAGCAGCGTGTCGAGCAACGCGCGATTCCGATAGGGCGTTTCGATAAAGATCTGCGTTTGCTTGCTTTTGCGCGACTGTTGCTCCAGGTCTCGCAGACGCTTGGCGCGTTCCGCGGCGTCGACGGGCAGATAGCCGTGGAACGCAAAGCTCTGCCCGTTGAGCCCGGAAGCCATCAACGCCAACAGAATCGAACTCGGGCCGACAAACGGCACGACCTTCACGCCGCGCTCATGCGCGCGGCGCACCAGCAGCGCGCCGGGGTCGGCGACCGCCGGGCAGCCCGCTTCGGAAACAAGACCCGCGTCCGTGCCGCCGAGAAGCGGCGCGAGCAGCTTGTCGATCTCGCCGGCCGGCGTATTCACATTCAGTTCGCGAATCTCGATTTCCTGGATCGGCCGTTCCGTGCCGACCTTCTTGAGGAAAGCGCGCGTGGTTTTCGCGTTTTCGCCAATGTAATAGTGAAGCGAGGCGGCGCGGGCGCGTACCGGCGCGGGCAGAACGGCGTCGAGCGCCTCGGCGTCGCCTTCGCCCAGCGTGTTCGGAATCAGATAGAGCGTGCCGCTCATTGAGCCCCCAATAGTGGATAACCCACCGCGAGCAGCATGCGCGACAGCGCGATCAACGGCAGGCCGACGAGCGCGGTCGGGTCGTCGGAATGGATGGCATCGAGCAAGGCGATGCCGAGCCCTTCGGATTTGGCGCTACCCGCGACGTCGTACGGCGTTTCGGCTAGCAGGTAGGCTTCCAGCGTCGAGTCCGGGAGGTCGCGGAAATGGACGCGGGTAATCACGTCGACGGCTTGTACGTTTCCCGAGCGACTGTCGAACAGACACAGTGCACTATGAAACAGCACTTCGCGGCCGCGCATCGCCTGCAACTGGGCGAGCGCCGTGTCGTGCGATCCCGGCTTGCCGATCTGCAGACCGTCGTAAGTGGCGACCTGGTCGGAGCCGATCACGAGCGCCGCTTCACCGGCGCCGAGTCCGCCGGCTACCGCGCGAGCCTTGGCTTGCGCGAGCCGCAGCGCGGTGACTTCGGGCGTTTCGTCGGCGAGCGGCGTCTCGTCGATCGCGGGCACGACGACATCGAACGGCACGCGCAGACGTTCAAGCAGTTCGCGACGATACGGCGAACTCGACGCCAGAATCAGGCGTGGCGGGCGATTGGGGGAATCTGGCATGGGCAATCAGCGGCTAGAGTGGCGGGGTGTATGGGGTTGCGCGAAGCTCGCGCGCGTACGGGCTTAAGTGTTTGACTCGAAAAGACAAAACGGATATGATTTTGGGCTTTTCATCGGTATGCTTGCGCTAAGCGGGTCTCGGCGTGTGTCAACTGCGGTGCTAACTGCAGGCAACACATGGGTCTCGCGGACTGTCTTGCAAATCAGTTATCAGTTATACCTCGCGGTTTATACCCGGCGAAATCTTTGCCGACGCAGGAGCGCACATGACTCAACATCCTGGCAACCCTGCAGGTCTGTCCGACCCGCACGATATCGATCTGTTCGAATTTGCGCGGAGTGGGCGTCAGGCCGCGGGTGTCGTGCGCGTCTCGCAACTGCCGCGCATGTTAAACGAAGTCCCGGCAGAAGCGCCAGACCGCGATACCGCGTTCACCTGGCAAGCCGAAGGCACGACGCAGCCGGAATTGCAGGACGACGGCACCGAGGGTCCCCAGCCTTATTTGAGGATGGCGATTCACGGCGCTGCATGGCTCGAATGTCAGCGGTGCATGACACCGTACTTGCAGGCATTCAACGTCGATGCGACTTACCGGATCGTCAACACTGAGGCGGAAGCCGAAGAGTTTCCGCTCGACGAGGATGAAGTCGAAGTGATCGTGGGTTCGAACCATTTCGATCTCATCGACTTGATCGAAGAAGAGTTGCTGCTTTCCTTGCCGCTTGTGCCCAAGCACGAGGTCTGCCCCGAAGTGCACGAGAGTCTCGTCTCTGGTGTGGCCGGTGCCGAAGGCGAGGGCGACGAGGGCGCACTGGACGAAGCTGGCGAGGGCGGCGAGCCCGAACGGCCCAATCCGTTTGCGGCGCTCCAGAGTCTGAAGCGCGGAGAGCCGGACGACAAGAAGCACTGAACAGTTGCATGGGAGCGCGATGCGGGCGCATTGGCCATTCGGCCAGTGGCGGAGACCGGATCGGGCTGTGTTAGAATTCGGAAAATTTTTAGGAGTTAGTCATGGCAGTTCAACAAAATAAGAAGTCGCCGTCGAAGCGCGGCATGCACCGTTCGCACGATTTCCTGACGGCAGCGCCGCTGGCCGTGGAACCGAGCACGGGCGAAGTGCATCTGCGTCACCACGTTAGCCCGAACGGCTACTATCGCGGCAAGAAAGTCGTCAAGACGAAGAACGATTAATCGTTTCACTGCGCGTTTCACTGCGTGTCGCCCTGTGGCGTTTCGCGTGGCGATCGGCTCGCTTGACATTTTCCCGGCTCGGCAAAAAGGCGGCATTCAATTGCCGCTTTTTTATGTCGATCGCAGTTGGCGCTTTGGCGCTTGCTATGATCCCATGCAGGGCGTCTGAAATTCGTCGCACTCCATGACAGTAAAGCTCACGATAGATTGCATGGGAGGCGACCACGGCCCGTCCGTGACCGTTCCCGCTGCCGTCAACTTCGTTCGTTCGCATCCCGACGCGCAATTGCTGCTCGTTGGCATTGAAAGTGCGATTCGTGCGCAGCTGAAAAAGTTGAAGGCTCAGGACCTGCCGGCGCTGACCGTCGTATCCGCTTCCGAGATCGTCGCCATGGACGATCCGGTCGAAGTCGCGCTGCGCAAGAAAAAAGATTCGTCCATGCGCGTGGCGCTGAACCGCGTCAAGGAAGGCGAGGCGCAAGCCTGCATTTCCGCCGGCAATACCGGCGCGCTGATGGCGGTCTCGCGCTATGTGCTGAAAACGCTGTCGGGCATCGAACGCCCGGCCATTGCGTCGGCGCTGCCCAATCCCAATGGCTACACGATGATGCTCGACCTGGGCGCCAACGTCGACTGCGAGCCGCAGCATCTGCTGCAATTCGCGGAGATGGGGCATGCGCTCGTGTCCGCGCTCGAGGGTAAGGATCGGCCCACCATCGGCCTGCTGAACATCGGCGAAGAAGTCATCAAGGGCAACGACACCATCAAACGTGCCGGCGAACTGCTGCGCGCGAGTACACTTAACTTTCACGGTAACGTTGAAGGTAACGATATCTTCAAGGGCACGGTCGACGTGATCGTCTGCGACGGTTTTGTCGGCAATGTCGCCCTGAAGACGTCGGAAGGCCTCGCGCAGATGCTGTCCAACATCATCAAGGAAGAGTTCGGCCGTTCGTGGCTCACCAAAGTGATGGCGGTGCTCGCCTTGCCGGTATTGATGCGCTTCAAGAAACGCGTCGATCATCGGCAATACAATGGCGCCGCGTTGCTCGGCCTGCGCGGGCTGGTGATCAAAAGCCACGGTTCGGCAGATGCTTACGGGTTTGAGTGGGCTATCAAACGCGGGTATGATGCCGTCAAAAACGGCGTGCTGGAACGCCTTGCGCGAGCGATGGAAGAGAATGCGGGTTCTCTCGAACAGGCGGCGCGCGACGCGAGCGGTGCGGGTCACGCAAGCCCGATCGCAGGCCAGCCCGCCGAGCCCTACGCTGCGCAATCCTCGAAGGCATAATGGCTCAATCGACAATTTATTCCCGCGTGCTGGGCACCGGCAGCTATCTGCCGTCCCAACGCGTCACCAATCAGGATCTGGCCGAACGTCTCGCCAAGCAGGGCGTCGAGACGAGCGACGAGTGGATCGTCGCCCGCACGGGCATTCATGCGCGCCACTTCGCGGACCCTGATGTCACGACCAGCGATCTGGCGCTCATCGCTTCGCAACGCGCGATCGAAGCCGCGGATATCGACCCGCAGTCCATCGATCTGATCATCGTCGCCACCTCCACGCCGGACTTCGTGTTCCCGAGCACGGCGTGCCTGTTGCAAAACAAGCTCGGCATCAAGAATCACGGCGCGGCATTCGACGTGCAGGCCGTCTGTTCCGGGTTTGCTTATGCGGTCGCCACGGCGGACAGCTTCATTCGCAGCGGTCAGCATCGCACGGCGCTCGTGATCGGTGCGGAAACCTTCTCACGCATTCTCGACTTCAACGACCGCACCACGTGCGTGCTGTTCGGCGACGGCGCGGGCGCGGTGATCCTGCAGGCGTCCGAAGAACCGGGCGTGCTGGCAAGCGCGTTGCACGCGGATGGCAGCCATTCGAACATTCTCTGCACGCCGGGCAACGTGAATGGCGGTGTGGTGGCCGGTAGCGCGTTCCTGCATATGGACGGGCAGGCCGTGTTCAAGCTCGCCGTCAACGTGCTCGAAAAGGTCGCGGTCGAAGCGCTCGAGAAAGCCAATCTGTCGGCGGAACAGGTCGACTGGCTGATTCCGCATCAGGCGAATATCCGCATCATGCAAAGCACCTGCCGCAAGCTCGGCTTGCCGCAGGAACGCATGGTCGTCACGGTGGGCGAGCACGGCAACACGTCGGCTGCGTCCATTCCGCTCGCATTCGACGTCGCGGTGCGCGACGGCCGCATCAAGCGCGGCCAGAACGTGCTGATCGAAGGTGTCGGCGGCGGCTTCACGTGGGGCGCGTCGGTTATCCGCTACTGATAGCGGCGACGTTATGGCGAGCGCGCTTCGCGGCGCTCGACTACGCTTGAGCGCGCTCGCCGTCAACTGGGCGCGCCACCCACATCTGACTAAATCGATTTTGGGGACGATATGAAATTTGCGTTCGTTTTTCCTGGGCAAGGTTCGCAGTCGGTCGGCATGCTCAACGCATTCGCCGATCACGCGGTCGTGCGTGAAACGGTTCAGGAAGCCTCCGATGCGCTCAATCAGGACCTCGGCAAGCTGATCGCCGAAGGCCCCACCGAAGATCTGAACCTCACGACCAACACCCAGCCGGTCATGCTGACCGCCGCTTACGCGATGTATCGCGCTTGGCTGCAGGCTGGCGGCCCGAAGCCGGCGCTCGTCGCGGGCCACAGCCTCGGCGAATACACGGCGCTGGTCGCGGCGGGCGCGATCGCGTTTCGCGATGCCGTGCCGCTCGTGCGTTTTCGCGCGCAAGCCATGCAAACGGCCGTGCCGGTCGGTGAAGGCGGCATGGCCGCAATTCTCGGTCTCGACGACGACACGGTGCGCGCGGTGTGTGCCGAAGCGTCGGTCGTGGGCGTCGTCGAAGCGGTGAATTTCAATGCGCCGGCGCAGGTTGTGATCGCGGGCCATAAAGCCGCGGTCGAAAAGGCTTGCGAAGTCGCCAAGGCGAAGGGCGCAAAGCGCGCGTTGCCGCTGCCGGTCTCGGCGCCGTTTCACTCGTCGCTGCTCAAGCCGGCCTCGGATCAGTTGCGTGAGTATCTGGCAAGTGTCGACGTGCAGGTGCCGGCGATTCCGGTGATCAACAACGTCGACGTCGCCGTGGTCAACGAGCCGGCCGGGATCAAGGACGCATTGGTGCGCCAGGCGGCCGGCGCGGTGCGTTGGGTCGAAAGCGTGCAGGCCATGTCGGCTCAAGGCGTCACGCATGTGATCGAATGCGGTCCGGGCAAGGTCCTTGCGGGTCTGACCAAGCGCATCGACGGCAACCTGGTTGGTGCGTCGATTTTCGATCCGGCTTCGCTCGAAGAAACGCTCAAACTCGTGAAGGCAGGCTGAACGCAACGTCGCGCGGCACCTGGCAGCAGGCGCTTCGCGACGGCATCAGGGCTGCGCATCAAGAATCAATCAGCCCTCCGAAGGGCATCCGGACTGACAGATGGAAAAGACTCTCGACAAGCAGATCGCAATCGTCACCGGCGCGTCGCGCGGCATTGGCCGTGCGATCGCCATGGAACTGGCGCGCCAGGGCGCGACGGTGATCGGCACGGCGACCAGCGAAAGCGGCGCGGCCGCCATCAGCGAAGCGTTTAACGCGGCCGGCGTGAACGGCCGCGGCGCGGTGCTCAACGTGAACGACGCGGCTGCGGCGGAAGCGCTGATCGACGGCACGGTAAAGGAATTCGGCGCACTGCACGTGCTGGTGAACAACGCCGGCATCACGCAGGATCAACTCGCGATGCGCATGAAGGACGACGATTGGGACGCGGTGGTCGACACCAACCTCAAGTCGGTGTTCCGTCTGTCGCGCGCGGTGCTGCGTCCCATGATGAAGGCGAAGGGCGGCCGCATCATCAACATCACGTCGGTGGTCGGCTCGGCCGGCAACCCTGGGCAGATCAATTACGCGGCCGCGAAAGCGGGCGTGGCGGGCATGACCCGCGCGCTCGCACGCGAGATCGGCAGCCGCGGCATAACGGTGAATTGCGTGGCGCCGGGCTTCATCGATACCGACATGACCAAGACTCTGCCGGAAGAGCAGCAAGCGGCGCTGAAAACGCAGATTCCGCTGGGCCGCCTCGGCAGCCCGGAAGATATTGCGCACGCCGTGGCGTTTCTGGCATCGCCGCAAGCCGGGTATATCACCGGCACGACACTGCATGTGAACGGCGGAATGTACATGGCGTAACCAAATTCGGTTACTATCCGCGCCTTGATGCGTTTGTAAATGCGTAAGGCGCATGCCTTGACAGCAACCCGATGCGCCGCTTTTTTGCCGGGTCAAACCTGATAAAATGCGCGCACCTGTATTTTTGAACTTCTTTTCCCTTGGAGGGGTAATGGACAATATCGAACAGCGCGTCAAGAAAATTGTCGCAGAACAACTGGGCGTTGCAGAAGCTGAGATCAAGAACGAAGCTTCGTTCGTGAACGACCTCGGCGCCGACTCGCTCGACACCGTTGAGCTCGTGATGGCCCTCGAAGACGAATTCGGCATGGAAATTCCGGATGAAGAAGCCGAGAAGATCACCACCGTTCAGCAAGCGATCGACTACGCT
Organism: Paraburkholderia sp. RL17-373-BIF-A; assembly: GCF_046030175.1. NCBI lineage: Bacteria > Pseudomonadati > Pseudomonadota > Betaproteobacteria > Burkholderiales > Burkholderiaceae > Paraburkholderia > Paraburkholderia sp. RL17-373-BIF-A. The sequence goes on along the minus strand of NZ_JARESO010000040.1, from coordinate 1,612 downwards.
CGCGCGAACGTCAAGGCCTAAGGTCATTCGCGCCCGCGTTTCTGCGTTGGCGGCGTATGACGCCCTGCCGTGTCGGTTGCCGACGCCAGCAGGGTTGGCGTTTTTTGCCGCGCGTTTTGCCAAGCAGGAGCCAGCGATGTTGACTGCGCAATTTTTCGCGCGATTGCCGAGTTAAACAGCCACAGGGCATACAGGGCAAGTTCCTGTGGCCGCTGTGGCTTTTGCTTTTGTCATCTATGAAAAAGGGGTTACCGTGAGCCGCCGTCGTGTTGTTGTTACAGGCCTGGGGCTGATTTCGCCTGTTGGCAATAATGTTGCCGACGGCTGGGCCAATCTGGTCGCCGGCAAGTCGGGTATTGCCAATATCACGAAGTTCGATGCGTCGAACTTTTCGACTCGTTTCGCCGGCGAGGTGAAGGGCTTCAATATCGAGGACTACATCCCCGGTAAGGAAGCGCGCCACATGGATACGTTCATCCACTACGGCGTGGCTGCAGGCATCCAGGCGATGCAGGACAGTGGCCTCGAAGTCACCGACGAGAATTCGGAGCGTATCGGCGTGGTGGTCGGTTCGGGCATCGGCGGTCTGCCGATGATCGAAGTGACGCAAACCGAACTGCTCAATCGCGGCCCGCGCCGGATTTCGCCGTTCTTCGTGCCGGCGTCGATCATCAACATGATCTCCGGCCATCTGTCGATCAAGTTCGGCATCAAAGGCCCGAATCTGGCGATCGTCACCGCCTGTACCACCGGCCTGCACTGTATCGGCGAGGCTTCGCGTCTGATCGAATACGGCGACGCCGACGTGATGATCGCGGGCGGTGCGGAATCGACCGTGTCGCCGCTCGGTATCGGCGGCTTTGCGGCGGCGCGCGCGCTGTCGCAACGCAATGACGATCCGGCAACGGCGAGCCGTCCGTGGGACAAGGATCGCGACGGTTTCGTGCTGGGCGAGGGCGCCGGCGTGATGGTGCTCGAAGAGTATGAACACGCGAAGGCGCGCGGCGCGAAGATTTACGCCGAAGTCAGCGGCTATGGGATGAGCGGCGACGCCTATCACATGACCGCGCCGCTGGAAGACGGCGACGGCGCCCGCCGCTGTATGCTGGCTGCGTTGAAGAACGCGGGCATCAACACGGATCAGGTGAACTACCTGAACGCGCACGGCACGTCCACGCCGCTTGGCGACCTGGCCGAAACAACCGGCATTAAGCGCGCTTTCGGCGACCACGCCAAAGACATGGTCGTGAACTCGACCAAGTCGATGACGGGTCACCTGCTGGGCGGCGCCGGCGGTCTGGAGTCGGTGTTCACCGTGCTGGCCGTGCATCATCAGGTGTCGCCGCCGACGATCAACATCTTCAACCAGGATCCCGAGTGCGACCTGGACTACTGCGCCAACACCGCGCGGGAGATGAAGATCGACGTCGCGCTGAAGAACTCGTTCGGGTTCGGCGGCACGAACGGCACGCTGGTCTTCAAGCGCGCCTGATCGCCTGGTCGTTGGTGATGCGCCAGTCGACGGCGCCGGCTCGCCCGGCGCTTTCCCCTGAATCGGCCACGCCCGACGGAGCGCCGCAGCGGATTGCGCTGCGGCGCGCCCTCGCCCTCT
>NZ_JARESO010000039.1:0-75131 GCF_046030175.1 Paraburkholderia sp. RL17-373-BIF-A | reverse complement strand
GACGCTAATAGACCGACATGAACTCAAGGAAAGGCCAACGCCATAAAAAAAACACAGACCCAGCGCCGAGCACGCAAAGACCCCCATCAATCAGGCAACTCAGCCGCCCCCATCCTCCTGGCAATAACCCGCGAGCGCTGAGCCAAATACTGCGACCCTCGATGCTCATCAAAATACTTAGGCTGCGGCAGCATAACGGCCAATCGAGCCGACTGCGCAGCAGTCAACTTACTCGCCGAAGTCTTGTAGTAATAATGAGCCGCCGCTTCAGCCCCATAAACCCCATTCCCCCACTCAACGGAGTTGAGATAAATCTCAAAGATCCGCTCCTTATCCATCAAGGTCTCGAGCATCCAGGTAATGATGAGCTCCTGCCCCTTCCGGATATAGCTTTTCTCCCGAGACAAAAACAGATTCCGCGCCAACTGCTGAGTAATGGTCGACCCACCGCGAACAATCTTGCCCTTAGCCTTATTCCGCTCCCAGGCCTGCAAAATAGCGTCGGTCTCATACCCATTGTTGTTAACAAAATTCGCATCCTCAGAAGCAATAATCGCCCGCTTCAGATTGCGCGAAATCTGGTCATACGACACCCACGTATGCTGCACCGAAAGATCCGGCCGATCCTGCGACAACCGCCACGCGTCCGACCGCATAAACGCTGTACTGCGCGGATTGACGTAATTCCAAACTGCGATCCGCGCGAAGTAAAACGCCTGCGTCGCGAGCCACGCAATCGCAACCACGGCGCACAGATAGAACACCCATCGCACCGGACCTGGCCGGCTCACGCGCCGCGTTGCTGTCATCGTGCTCTCAATCCTCGTGCGGGAATGTGCCTTAACCTGATACGCCAGCGTTAAGCGTGCGACGGCGCCGTCAACAGCGCACGCAATTCGGCCAGCACCGGCGCGCCGTCAGGCCGCACGCCGCGCCACACGAAAAACGATTCGGCCGCCTGCTCGACCAGCATCCCGAGTCCATCGGCACCGCGCGCGCCCAGCTTCCGCGCGTGCTCCATGAACACGGTCGGATGCGCGCCGTACATCATGTCGTAGGCGAGTGTGCCGCTGCCGAACGCGCGGTCGTCGCACTCGGGCAGCGACGCATCGAGACTTCCCGCCGTCGCGTTGACGATCACATCGTAAGCGCCCGCTTCGATCGCCCGCGCGCTGCCGCCGCTCAGATGACATGCCGCATCACGCGCGGCCTGCGCGAACTGGCCGACCAGCGCCTCGGCTTTCTCCGCCGTGCGATTGACGATGGTCACCGTATGCGGCGCGCGGCCCAGCATTGGCAGCACCACGCCGCGCGCGGCGCCGCCTGCGCCCAGCAACAGAATGCGTGCTCCCTTCAACGACACGCCGAGATTCACCTCGATGTCGCGCACGAGACCGAAACCATCGGTGTTGTCGCCATAGATACCATTTGCGTCGATGCGCAACGTGTTCACCGCCCCCGCCGCCGCCGCGCGCGGCGACAAAGTGTCAGCAAAGGCATGCGCGTCGAGTTTGAACGGCACGGTCACGTTCAGCCCGCGCCCGCCTGCGTCGATGAAGGCCCGCACGTGCGGCACGAACGCATCCACCGGCGCGAGCAGGTGGCCATATTCCACAGGCTCGCCGGTCTGCGCGGCAAACCGTCCATGAATGAACGGCGACTTGCTATGACCGACCGGGTTGCCGATGACCGCATAGCGGTCGCGTGAATCCTGAGTGCTCATCGTCCCGGCTCCGCAATGTGCTGATGGGTGGCGGCACCGTCCGCGCCATCGCTGCTTTCGGCGTCGTCCTTCACAGCAGCCGCGTCGTTGCCGTCGAGTTCGGCTTCGGCCTGCGCCTCGGCTTCGCCTTCGGCGCTCTCGTCCGGGGCGTCGATGATTTCCTCTTCGCCCTCGTCCGCTTCTTCAGCCTCGCTGCCGCTCGTCACGGTGGGCGCGTCGAGCACATGCAGAAGACGCACGGAGGCTTCCACGGTCAACTCATCGATTGACATCACTTCCATCTGCAAACGCGTGCCGCGCGCGTGCACGCCGAGGCCCGGCACATGCAGCAGCAGCGGAATCTCTTCCAGGCGCACCAGATCGCCCTTCACCACCGACGCCACCACCTGCTTCCTGTTCTCCTGCTTCAGCCAGCGCAGGCACCAGAAGTACTCCATGCGACGCTGATGATCGGCGTACGCGGTGTACGTGTCGTCGAAACCTTGCACGACGGCGAACAGATCGGCATCTTTCGGCTTGAACGGCGCGGCCAGTTTCGCGGTCACGCCATGCTGCACGCAGGCGATCAACTGCCACTGGTTCACCAGGTCGACGTAACGGCGCAGCGGCGACGTACTCCACGCGTACTGCGTGACACCGAGGCCTTCGTGCGGCGCGGCGTTGGTCTGCATGCGCGTGCGCTTGGGACCAGTCGGCGCGCCAAAAGCGCGCTGCGTGCGGTAGATGCCCGGCACACCGTGGTCGTGCAGGAACGCGCCCCACGACGAGTTCGCGAGAATCGCCAGTTCGGCGACGATCGTATCGAGCGGCGAACCGCGCCGGCGCGGCGTGATCGTGATGTGCTCGCCTTCCACGTAGAAGTTGAAGTCGGTGTTGCGCTGCACTTCGCGACGCAGGCCGTAACCGGCGCGCGCGGCCTGGCGCTTTTCGAACAGCGCCTGCGCGAACGGCCACAGCACGGCGATGTCGTCCTTGTGCGGATAGTCGCCGCTGTCGGCGGCGAGCGCCTCTTCGGTGACGAGTTCGTCGAGCGTGTTGTGGCGCAGGTTGTTCTTCACGAACACGCGCTCGGCGCGCGTTTCGCTCGCGACGATCTCCTGCGTCTCGCGATTGACGATCACATACAGCGAAAGCGCCGGACGCAAGCCGCCTTCGGCCAACGTGAACGCTTCGACGACGCTGTCGGGCAGCATGGTGATCTTGTCGCCGGGCATGTACACGGTCGACAAACGCGTGCGCGCGATCGCATCGACCTCGTCGCCACGCTGAATGCCGAGCGCCGGCGCGGCGATATGCACGCCGATCCGCACGCGGCCGTCCGCCAGGTGCTCGACGGAGAAGGCATCGTCGATTTCAGTGGTGGTGATGTCGTCGATCGAGAACGCCTGCACGTCCGCTTCCGGCAGATCTTCCGGCAAGGTGCCGACGGTAACCGGCGGAAAGCCGGTGCCATGCGGGAAGAACTCGGAGAGGAATTTCGCTTCGTGCAACGCGCGCGCCGACGGAATGGCGCCGTTTTCCAGCATCAGACGCGCCTGCGAAATACCGCGCGCCGCCGCGGCGCCTTCTAGCGCCTTGTACTCGATCGTGTTCTTGTCCGGCTTGGTCAGCAGCCCCAGCGCCTTGCTGCCCGTGAAGGCTTCCGGCAGACGGCCGGCTTTCAATTCATCTTCGTAGCCGACCTGCACCAGCGCCTGCTGACGCTTGCGCTCGAGCCCGGCGAGCGCCATCTTCAGTTGCTCCTGCGGCGCGCGTTGGTACATGCCGCGGCCCTTGCGGCGGAAGTACACCGGCGAGCCATGCATGCGCAGCACCAGCGCGGCGCGCTCGATCGACCCGAAGCGGTCGCCGAAATACTCTGCGCCGAGCGTGGCGAACGGGAATTCGTCGTCAGGCGCGCATTCCCACAGGAAGTCCAGATCGATCTCCTGCGCGGCAGCGTCGGCTTGCTGCATCAGTTCGGCCGCACTCGGCTTTTCGAATTCGATCAGCACATCTTTCGCGCGCACCTTGGCGCGCCGGCCGCCCGGCAACTCGACCTGAAAAGCATCGCCTTGGCGCGACAGCACGCTGCCCGCCTTGAAACTGCCCGATTCCTCGAAGAAAACGTTCACTCAATACTCTCGTTCTGTCTTGCATCTGCCGGCGCGCCCGATCCTGCTTTGCGATCGGTCACTGCGTGCGCGGCACGGCAACGTGTTCGTGGTAGTGGATCCGCGGCGCGATACGCGCGCGCCGGCGGCATGAATCATGATGCGCGGCAATCGCCCCGCTGCTGGAACGCCCGGCTTGACGCGACTTTACGCGGCTTCGCGCGGCGCCGGCGGCTCGACGTCTTCCGCGTCGCAGAAGGCCAGCACGTCGTCGACGTATTGCGCGAATTCGCTGATCGCGTGGTCACTCCCTTCGATCAGCGTAGTGCGTGCGCCGGGATAGTGCGCGAGCATTTCGCGGTAGTCGAGCACTTCGTCGCCGGTGGCGGCCATCAAATAATAGCGTTCGGGCCGCGTGATCGACGCGACGCCAAGCGCGCGCAACTCATCCAGATGATGCGGCTCGACGACGATGCTGCCGCCGCCGTGCCACAACGGCTGCTCGCCGAGATAAGCGCTCAGGTCGCGCTGCGGCACGACCGCCGGATTCAGCAGCACCGCCGGCCAGCCGTGCTTCTCCGCCAGATAGGTGGCGAAATAGCCGCCGAGCGAACTGCCGATCAGCGTGACGTTTTGCGGCTGGGCGGCGGCCACCAGCGATTCGGCGAGCGCCACGGTCTCGAACGGCGAAACCGGCAACATTGGGCAGCACCATTCGTCGCTGCGGCCGAGCTCGACGAGCCGCGCTGCCAGCACGCGCGCCTTGAACGAATTGGGTGACGAGCGGAAACCGTGCAGATAAAGGATCACGAAACGCCTCGCGCGGAAAGGGCGTCGAGCAGTTTCTGATGCACGCCGCCGAAGCCGCCGTTGCTCATCACCAGAATCTGATCGCCGGGGCGCGCTGCGTGGACTACTGCTTTGACCAGCGCGTCGAGATTGTCGAAAGCCTGCGCTTTGCCGCCGAGCGGCGCGAGCGCCTCGCCGAGATTCCAGCCGAGCGCGTCGCGGCCGGCCGGCGCGCCGTAGCCGAACACCAGATCGGCGTCGGCGAGACTGCCCGGCAATTGCGCCTTCATCACGCCGAGCTTCATGGTGTTCGAGCGCGGTTCCAGCACGGCGAGAATCCGCGTGTTGTCGCGGCCCACACGGGCGCGCAGCCCGGCCACGGTCGTGCCGATAGCGGTCGGATGGTGCGCGAAGTCGTCGTAGACGGTCACGCCGTCGACGCTGCCGCGCACTTCCATGCGCCGCTTGACGTTGCGAAAGCCAGCCAGCGAGCGGGCGGCCTGCGCCGGCGGCACGCCGACATGGCGCGCGGCGGCGATCGCGGCCAGCGCGTTCATGCGGTTGTGCTCGCCTTGCACCTGCCACTCGACCACCCCGACACGCTCACTGTTGTGATAGACGGCGAAACGCTCGTCGACCGGCACGCCGTCTTCCGCCGGCAAGGTTTCCCAGCCGCCCTGCACGCCGAAACGCTCCACTTCGCTCCAGCAACCGCGCGTCAGCACGCGTTCGAGCGCATCTTCGCGGCCGTTCGTGACCACGCGGCCGATGCCCGGCACGGTGCGGATCAAATGATGGAACTGCGTTTCGATCGCGGCCAGATCCGGGAAAATGTCGGCGTGATCGAATTCGAGGTTGTTCAGCACCGCGGTCTTGGGACGGTAATGGACGAATTTCGAACGCTTGTCGAAGAAGGCCGTGTCGTACTCGTCGGCTTCGATCACGAAGAAGCTGGAATCGGTCAGCCGGGCGGACACGCCGAAATTCAGCGGCACGCCGCCGATCAGGAAGCCCGGATTGAGGCCGGCGTCTTCGAGCAGCCAGGTCAGCATCGAGCTGGTGGTCGTTTTGCCGTGCGTGCCGGCCACCGCCAGCACCCATTTGCCGTTCAGCACATGCTCGCCGAGCCATTGCGGGCCGGAGGTATACGGCAGGCCGCGGTCGAGAATGGCTTCCATCAGTGGGTTGCCGCGCGAGACCACGTTGCCGATCACGAACAGATCCGCGTTCAGGCCGTTCAACTGGTCCGCGTCGTAACCTTCTATCAGGCCAATGCCTTGCGCCTCGAGCTGCGTGCTCATGGGGGGATAGACGCCGGCGTCGCAACCCGTCACGGTGTGGCCCGCGCCGCGCGCGAGGACCGCGAGACCGCCCATGAACGTGCCGCAGATACCGAGGATGTGGATGTGCATAAGCCTGTCGTGCCGCGCGGGCGTTTTTCCTGGAAGGGCCCCCTAACCTGTCGCCTCGCGCCAGGCCCCCAGAGGGGGCAAGAAAACCGGGCGCGGCCCGGCGTTTTCCTGAGAGGGATGGGAGCGCAGAAGAGCGGTCGAAACGACCGTCTGCAAAGGACGCTATTGTAACCGACGCCTTTCGATCACCCTATGCGCGCTCGCCTGCGCCGCCTCGTCCGGCGCGCGGTGCGACCCGCCAGGAAAGGCCGTCGTCAATCTCTAGTATGATCGAGGGATGGTCCGCAAATCTCATTTCGATCCGCAGCGCGTGCGCGAGGAAATCGCTATCGCGGCTGCCCGCATGATCGCCGAAGACGGTCTGGATTACGCCACGGCGAAGCGCAAAGCCGCCCGGCAAGTGGTCGGCGAGAGCCGTGTTGCCGGCGAATGGCTGCCGGATAACGACCAGATCGAAGAAGAAATCCGCGAATATCAGTCGCTGTTCCAAGGCGACAGCCAGCCTGTGTTGCTGCGGCGGCTGCGCCGCATCGCGGTCGAATGGATGGAGCGGCTCGCGCCGTTCAATCCTTATCTGACCGGTGCGGTGCTCGGCGGCACCGCCGGCGAACACTCGGATATCCACCTTCAGGTGTTCTGCGACAACCCGAAGGAAGTCGCCATCTACTTTCTGAACGCCAACATTCAGTACGACGTCTCGGAAACGCGGCATTTCGCCGGCCGCGGCTATGTCGAAACGCTCAGCTTTCTGTGGCGCCCCACGAACGAAGGGCGCGAGGCTGAACCGGTCGGCCTGCACGTGGCGCTCTACGAAACCGACGATCTGCGTGGCGCAGTGCGCGCCGACGCGCGCGGGCGCACGGCACGCGCGAATTTGCAGGCCGTTCAGACGCTACTCGACGGCAGCGACGTCGCTCCTTCAACCAACTAGACTGACCAAGATGAATACGAGACGGATTCTGGCGGGCGTCCTTGTCGCCGCTGTCGCCGCGGGCGGCGGCGTTCTGGCGAACCACTTGCTGAACGGCGGCGTCGAAGAAGTCGCGCATGCCGCGCAACCGGCCTCTCCGCAAAACGCGGTCGCGCAACTCTGGACCGCGCCGGTGACGACAGTCGACGGCAAGCCGCAAACGCTAAGTTTGCTTAAAGGCCACCCAATCGTCGTCAACTTCTGGGCCTCGTGGTGCGGCCCTTGCGTCGAAGAAATGCCCGCTCTGTCGCAACTTCAGCGCGATTACGCGAAAAAAGGCATACAGTTCGTCGGACTTGGCGTGGATTCGGAAAAAAACGTTCAGACGTTCCTGCAGAAAGTGAAAGTGGCGTATCCGGTCTACGTGACCGGCTTCGGCGGCGCTGACCTCGCGCGCGCCTTCGGCAATACTGCGGGCGGACTGCCGTTTACCGTCGTAATTGACGCAAAAGGCAACATTCGCTCGACAAAATTAGGACAAATCGACCCGCAGGCGCTGAAACAGACGCTCGACGCCCTTTAAATTTCACATTCTTTTGGCGCTCGATTACCCGCGGAAGGCGCGAAAATAGGCGCAAATCGGACGGATTTGAGAGAAGATGGGCGCCCGGCGCAGCGGCGAAATACCGCCGCCATCAATCCGTACGCGCGCGAAACTAGACAAGTTTCTCTAATCAGCGCTAAAGTGCGCCCAATTCCACGGAAAAAGAAGCGACCATGACGCGACTGCTGGTACTGCACGGACCCAACCTCAACCTTCTCTGCACCCGGGAACCCGAGGTCTACGGTCACGTGACCTTGCCGCAGATCGATCAGGCGCTGGCGGACCGCGCAGCGGACGCAGGCGTCGAACTCGCGTCGTTCCAGAGCAATCACGAAGGCGCTCTGGTGGACCGCATCCAATCCGCGCGGACTGAAAAAACCGATTTCATACTGATCAATCCCGCAGCGTACACGCACACCAGCGTGGCCATTCGGGACGCACTGGCGGGGGTCGGCATCCCGTTCGTCGAGATTCATCTGTCGAACGTGCATCGTCGCGAACCGTTCCGGCATCACTCGTATTTCTCCGACCAGGCTGAGGGCGTGATTTGCGGTCTCGGCTGGAAGGGATATCTGTACGCGCTCGAATTCGCGCTCGACCGGCTGTCCGCCGGCTCGTCGCGCGGCTGATTCCAAACACGTCTAATTTGCGCCGGCTGCGTACGCGCCGGCACTTTACGCATTAAAGGGGCTGCCTGATGGACCTACGTAAACTGAAAACTCTGATCGACCTCGTCTCGGAGTCCGGCATTTCCGAACTCGAAGTGACCGAGGGCGAAGGCAAGGTCCGCATCGTCAAGAATGCGCCGCCGGTTTACGTGCAACCGTCCGCGTCGTACGCGCCGCAATACGCGCAGCCGGCACCGGCACTCGGTGGCGAAGCGCCGGCGGCTGCAGCAGCCGCACCGGCTACGCCGGCTGCCGCCGCGCCGCAAGGCCATGTGGTGACCTCGCCGATGGTCGGCACCTTCTACCGCGCGCCGTCCCCGGGCGCCGATCCGTTCGTCCAGGTGGGCGACACGGTCAAGGAAGGCCAGACGATCTGCATCATCGAAGCGATGAAGCTGCTCAACGAAATCGAGTCGGACAAGTCCGGCGTGGTGAAGGAAATCCTCGTCGAAAACGGTCAGGCGGTCGAGTACGGCCAACCGCTGTTCGTGGTCGGCTGACGCGGCACGCTTTGCGCATGCCGCCCGCGCGCCGTTTTTCTTAGGCGCGCGACCGATCCTCTGAGGCAGCCGGCGTTGTGATCAACCCGGCGCCCATTGATGAGTCGAAAACCCGCTATGTTTGAAAAAATCCTCATTGCCAATCGCGGCGAGATCGCGCTTCGTATCCAGCGCGCCTGCCGCGAACTCGGCGTCAAGACGGTCGTCGTTTATTCCGAAGCCGACAAGGAAGCCAAGTACGTGAAGCTCGCCGACGAGGCCGTCTGTATCGGCCCGGCGCCTTCGAATCTGAGCTACCTGAACATGCCCGCGCTGATCAGCGCGGCGGAAGTCACCGACGCCGAAGCGATTCACCCCGGCTACGGCTTCCTCTCGGAAAACGCCGACTTCGCCGAACGTGTCGAACAGTCCGGCTTCACCTTCATCGGCCCGCGCCCGGAAACGATCCGGATGATGGGCGACAAGGTCACGGCCAAGCAAACCATGATCAAGACCGGCGTGCCTTGCGTGCCGGGTTCGGAAGGCGCGTTGCCGGAAGATCCGAAAGAGATCGTGAAGATTGCCCGCCAGGTCGGCTATCCGGTCATCATCAAGGCCGCCGGCGGCGGCGGTGGCCGCGGCATGCGTGTGGTCCACACGGAAGCGGCGCTGGTCAACGCGGTCAACATGACGCGCGAAGAAGCCGGCCGTGCGTTCGGCAACCCGCAGGTCTACATGGAGAAATTCCTGGAGAACCCGCGGCACATCGAAATTCAGGTGCTGGCCGATTCGTTCAAGAACGCCGTCTGGCTGGGCGAGCGTGATTGCTCGATGCAGCGCCGTCACCAGAAAGTGATCGAAGAAGCGCCGGCGCCGGGTATCGCGCGCCGCCTGATCGACCGCATCGGCGATCGTTGCGCGGACGCCTGCAAGAAGATGGGCTATCTCGGCGCGGGCACGTTCGAGTTCCTCTACGAAAACGGCGAGTTCTACTTCATCGAAATGAACACGCGCGTGCAGGTCGAGCATCCGGTGACGGAGCTGATCACGGGCGTCGACATCGTGCAGGAACAGATCCGCATTGCGGCCGGCGAAAAGCTCGCCTTCCGTCAGCGCGACATCGTGTTCAAGGGTCACGCGATCGAATGCCGGATCAACGCGGAAGATCCGTTCAAGTTCATTCCGTCGCCGGGACGCCTGACGTCGTGGCACATGCCTGGCGGCCCCGGCATCCGCGTCGACTCGCACGCCTACAATGGCTATTTCGTGCCGCCGAACTATGATTCGATGATCGGCAAGCTGATCGCTTACGGCGCGACGCGCGAACAGGCGATCAAGCGCATGCGCATTGCCTTGTCGGAGATGGTGGTGGAAGGCATTCAGACCAACATCCCGCTGCACCGCGAGCTGATGCTGGACGCGAAATTCGTCGAAGGCGGCACCAGCATTCACTACCTCGAAAACCGCCTGGCCGCGAAGCTGCAGGCCGCGCCGGAAGAAGCGTAACTCATGAGCTACCGGGAACTGATCGCCGAGCTGGCACGCGAGCACGCGGAGGAATTCTCCGACGCGCTGCTCGAGTTGGGCGCGTTGTCCGTGTCGGTCGAAGATGCGGACGCCGACACGCCCGACGAGCAGCCGCTGTTCGGCGAGCCCGGTCTCACGCCGGATCGCACGGCGTGGCAGCGTTCGCGCGTGATCGCGCTGCTCGCGCCGGAACACGAGCCGGCGGTGTTGCTCACCGCCGCAGCCAACGAAATCGGGTTGGCGGCGGCGCCGTCGTTCACCGTGCGTGAAGTCGAAGATCAGGATTGGGTGCGGCTCACGCAGTCGCAGTTCGATCCGATCAAGATCGGCGAGCGCATCTGGGTCGTGCCGTCGTGGCACGACGCGCCGGACCCCGAAGCACTGGTGCTGGAACTGGATCCGGGGCTCGCCTTCGGCACCGGCAGCCATCCCACTACGCGGCTTTGCATGGAATGGCTGGAGCAGTCGGTCGAACCCGAGCAATCGGTTCTCGACTACGGCTGCGGCTCCGGCATTCTCGCGATCCTCGCGACAAAGTGCGGCGCGAATCCCGTGTACGGCATCGACATCGATCCGCAAGCGGTCGAATCGGCGCGCCACAACAGCGAGCGCAATCGTGCGGAAGTCACGTACGGTTTGCCCGACGAATGCCCCACCGGCGAGTTCGATATCGTGGTCGCCAATATCCTGTCCAACCCGCTCAAGCTGATGGCCTCGATGCTCTCGTCGAAGGTCAAACCGGGTGGCAAGATCGCGCTGTCCGGCATTCTGGCGCGGCAAGCGGACGAGGTCGCACAGGTCTACTCTCGGTGGATCGACATCAGCGTGTGGCGCGAACACGAAGGTTGGGTATGTCTGGCGGGAACGCGTCGCGAAAGCCATTAGAATAAGGCGTATTGTCCAACCAACGGCCTTCCGGCTTATCGGCTCAATATGCTCCTGGCAACACGTTGCCCCTTCTGCGAAACCGTCTTCCGCCTGCAAACGGAACAACTTGCGCTGCGCCGCGGCCTGGTGCGCTGCGGGCATTGCCAGGAAGTATTCGACGCGTCGAGCAGCCTGTTCGACATCAGCGAAGGCGGTGACTTCTCGACCGCCAAACCGGTTGCCGCAGCCGCGGCGATCGAAGCGCTTTCGGGCGTGCGTCCCAAGGGCCCCGACTTCAGCGCCGAAGCATGGGATCCGTGGGCGCCGTCACCCGACGCCGCCATCGACAACCGTCTGCGTCACAACGCCAGCAATGTGCCGCTCTCACCGGTTTCCACCGGCGCAGGCGTCGCGGTCACACCGCGCCACGCTACGGAACCCGAACTCCCGCCCGGCGCATCCACCGCACCGCTTCCGCCCGACGACGAACCACTGCTCGCGGACGCGCCGCTCGACCCCTTCGCTTATCACCTCGATCCACCCGAGGAAGCAGCGCCGCGCGTCTGGCACAAGACCGAGCGCGCTTCCGACGCGCCGCTGGACGAGCCGCTCGAAGAGCCGGTTCTGGACGAGCCGGCTACCTTGTATGGCATTCCTGACAATGAGCCGCGTTTCGGTGCGGCCGGCGTAGGTGCTGCCGGCGTAGGTGCGGCTGCGGGCGCAGGCGCAGCCGGCTTTGCTGCCGCCGGCCCGGCCGCCGCCACTGGCCCGGTCTCCCCCAGCGGTGAGCCCTTCTCCGTGCAGCCCGTCAACGACGGCGCCGATCCCTTCCCCGTGGTGCGCGAAACCCGCCCGGCCGAACCGCGGCGCATGGGCTGGATCATCGCCGGCTCGGTGGTGGCGGCGCTATTGATCATCGCGCTGCTCGCGCAGCTCGCCTGGTGGCAACGCGAAACGGTGATGGTGTATTTCCCGCGCTCGCAGACGCTCTACGCGAAGGCCTGCTTGACGCTCGGCTGCCAGGTCACGCCGCCGCACGACATCGACGGTTTGCAGGTCGAGCCGTCCGATCTGCGGCAAATCGACGGCCCGCACAAGCTCGAACTGAAGATGCCGCTGCGCAACCGCTTCAATATTGCGCTCGCGTATCCGGCCATCGAACTCACGCTGCTCGACGACCAGAACAACGTCGCAGTACGCCGCGTGCTGTGGCCGCAAGACTACGTCCCGCCCGGCACGCAGATCGCGGCCGGCCTGCCCGCGCATACGACTCAGACCATGATCGTGCATCTCGACACGGGCAATGCGGTCGCTTCCAATTTCCGCGTACAGATTTTTTATCCGTAACGCATCCTCGCGCGCCTGGCGCTGACCGGGCGCGTTCACCGTCAATCCTGACGATTTTTCGGAGCACGACAACATGAGTCAAGTCACGCTGGGTGGCAACCCGATCGAAGTAGCCGGCACGTTCCCGTCGGTAGGCCAGGCCGCTCCCGCTTTCTCGCTGGTCGGCAAGGATCTGAAGACGCTGTCGCTCGCCGATTTCGCCGGCAAGCGCAAAGTGCTGAACATTGTCCCGAGCCTCGACACGCCGACTTGCGCCACCTCGACCCGCAAGTTCAACGAAGCCGCGGCCAAGCTGACCAACACGGCTGTGATCGTCGTGTCGGGCGACCTGCCGTTCGCCGCGTCGCGCTTCTGCACGACCGAAGGCATCGAGAACGTCGTCACGGCGTCCACCTTCCGCGGCCATGAGTTCGCGCAAGCCTACGGTGTCGACGTGACGAGCGGCCCGCTGACCGGCCTGACGGCACGCGCCGTGGTGGTGGTCGACGAGAACGACAAGGTCGTTCACGCTGAACTGGTCGGCGAAATCAAGAACGAACCGAACTACGACGCAGCCCTCGCCGCGCTGAAGTAACACCTTCGCGCACGAACCCGGCGCCGCGCTTCATGCGCGGCGCTGTCACGTCGTCGCGCCCATTCTCTTTATCGTTTTTACAGGAACGCTCGCCTTGGCTACGCTGATTTGCGGCTCGCTCGCCTACGACAACATCATGACCTTCGAAGGCCGGTTCCGGGAGCACATCCTGCCGGAGCAGGTCCACATCCTGAACGTCAGCTTTCTCGTGCCGACCATGCGCCGCGAGTTCGGCGGCTGCGCGGGCAACATCGCCTACTCGCTGCATCTGCTGGGCGGCGACGCGCGCATCATGGGCACGCTCGGCTCGGTCGACGCGCAGCTCTATATGGACCGGTTCAAGCAGCTCGGCCTGTCGACGGAGAGCGTGCTGGTCGTGCCGGACGCCTATACGGCGCAGGCAATGATCACCACGGATCTGGAAAACAATCAGATCACCGCGTTCCACCCGGGCGCGATGATGCAGTCGCATCTGAATCGCGCCGACGAGGCCAAGGGCATCACGCTCGGCATCGTTGGGCCGGACGGTTACGACGGCATGATCCAGCACGCCGAGCATCTGGCGGCCGCAGGCGTGCCGTTCATCTTCGATCCGGGCCAGGGCTTGCCGCTCTTCGACGGCGCGTCGCTGCGGCGCATGATTGAACTCGCTACCTATGTAGCGGTCAATGATTACGAAGCCAAACTGGTGAGCAATAAAACGGGTTGGTCGATCGAAGAGATCGCCGGCAAGGTGGAGGCGTTGATCGTCACGCTCGGCGAGCAAGGCGCGCAGATCCATCATGCGGGTGGCATCGAAGAGATTCCGGCGGTCAAGGCACAGCAAGTGCTCGATCCGACAGGTTGCGGCGACGCGTTCCGCGGCGGCTTGCTGTACGGCATCGAAAACAAGCTCGGCTGGGCCACCACCGGCCGTCTGGCGAGCCTGATGGGCGCGCTGAAGATCGAACATCAGGGCCCGCAAAACTATGCGCCCGGCCGGGCCGAGATCAACGAGCGGTTCAAGCAGGCGTTCGGGTACGACCTGCCGTAATACCGAGAGCTATTGGAGTTCAGGGAATGAGAACAACGAGTCGCCTGGTCGTGGCCGCCTTGATTGCCGGTTCGCTGGCCATGTCGGGGTGTGCCTACAACAGCAGTTCTGCGGACGTGTACACGGCGTCGCAGGCACAGCGTGAAGAAACGGTTCGCATGGGCACGGTCGACAGCGTGCGCGCAGTGAAGATCAGTTCGAACAACGGCCAGCCGAGCGGAATCGGCGCGATCGGCGGCGGCGCCTTGGGCGCGGTAGCCGGCAGCACGATCGGCGGTGGCACCGGCTCGATCATCACGGGCATCATCGGCGGTCTGGCGGGTGCGGTGGCCGGCAACTCGATCGAAAACGGCGTCGCCGTGCGCGACGGTCTCGAGGTCACCGTGCGGCTCGATAACGGCGACATGCGCGCCATCACGCAAAGCGCCACCGGCGAGATCTTCCGGGCCGGCGAGCGCGTGCGGCTACTCTCCAGCGGCGGCGTCACGCGCGTCACGCACTAAGTTTCCCCTCTCGCGCGGCGAGGCTTTCTGCCGCCGCGACGACCTCACACGCATGCCCTCCCCTGTGCATGCGTTTTTTTCGCCTGCAAGTTTCTCGCCGGGCAAAAAAAATCCCGTCGCCGGAAATCGGCAACGGGACCCTGACCGAGTAGCGCTCGCCACGCTACTCAAGCGCTACTCGATCATCGGACACATCATGCGACGTGTCGAAGTACTTCTACCGCTTGTCGTCCAGCTTACGGACGGCTGCCCGTCGGGAACGGCCATGCCGCTGCCGGGTTCAGCGCGGTCTTCACCGTCGCCGCCGGTGCGCTCGAGACGGAAGTCGCTGCGGGTGCGGGAGCCGCCTTCTTGGCGACAGCCTTCTTCGCAGGGGCAGCCTTCTTGGCAGGAGCAGCGGCCTTCTTCGCGGCAGCCTTCTTGGCAGGCGCAGCCTTTTTAGCGGCAGCCTTTTTCGCGGGCGCAGCCTTTTTAGCAGCAGCCTTTTTCGCAGGCGCAGCCTTCTTGGCAGCAGCCTTCTTAGCCGGCGCAGCCTTCTTCGCTGCAGCCTTCTTGGCCGGTGCTGCCTTCTTTGCTGCAACCTTCTTCACAGCGGCTTTCTTAGCCGGTGCTGCCTTCTTCGCCGCAACCTTCTTCACTGCGACTTTCTTGGCTGCTACCTTCTTGGCCGGAGCAGCTTTCTTCGCTGCAGCCTTCTTGGCCGGTGCTGCCTTCTTCGCTGCAACCTTCTTCACTGCCACTTTCTTGGCAGCGACTTTCTTTGCCGGAGCAGCCTTCTTAGCCGGAGCAGCCTTCTTTGCTGCGACCTTCTTGGCTGCGGGTTTCTTAGCGGCGGCTTTTTTTGCAGTTGCCATCATTTTCTCCTTCAGGTTTTCAGATGAGAGTCAGTTCAAACTACACCCTTCGTCAAAACCCGCTTCCCGCGGACGCTTCTCAGGGCGCGCGCTACGAAGCGGGCTATTCATCGGCGTACGCAGGTGCTGCGCGCTTACGCTAATGAATGCGGTAAGGCGCGCCGTGCCAAAAGGCACCGCGCGCCAGATCTGTTCGGCGTGAAAGCTCAACGCCGGCAATTGCTTGATCGAGCCGCCGGCAATGACGCCAGCGGCTTTTTCCGGGGGGAAGTTTGCCCATCCCACTGAAGGGTTCGCAAAGTGCCTGTCATAGTTGTGGGCCGCGAAGGCACGCGGCGCACCGGGCATGCTTTGCATCAGGCGATTCTGCTCCTAACCAAAATTGCCGCGGCCCAAGCCGACGGCATCCCCATCGATGAATGCATCTGCAGCACGAACCCGGATCACTCCCAGGTCAGCGCGCCGCCAGTCTGATATTCGATCACTCGCGTCTCGAAGAAGTTGCGCTCCTTCTTCAGGTCGATCATCTCGCTCATCCACGGGAACGGGTTTTCCTCGTTCGGGTACAGCGGATCGAGACCGATCTGCTGGCAACGGCGGTTGCAGATGAAGCGCAGATAGCTCTTGAACATCGACGCATTGAGGCCGAGCACCCCGCGCGGCATCGTGTCTTCTGCGTAACGATATTCAAGTTCGACCGCTTGCTGGAAGATCTCGCGGATTTCCGCGCGGAACTCAGCCGTCCAGAGTTGCGGGTTTTCGAGTTTGATCTGGTTGATCAGGTCGATGCCGAAGTTGCAGTGCATCGACTCGTCGCGCAGGATGTACTGGTACTGTTCCGCCGCGCCGGTCATCTTGTTCTGACGACCCAGCGCCAGGATTTGGGTAAAGCCGACGTAGAAGAACAGGCCTTCCATCACACAGGCGAACACGATCAGCGAGCGCAGCAGCGTCTGGTCTGCCTCGAGCGTGCCGGTCTTGAAGGCCGGGTCGGTCAGCGTGTGGATGAACGGAATCAGGAATTCGTCTTTCGCGCGGATCGAGGAAACCTCGTGATACGCGTTGAAGATTTCGCCTTCGTCGAGGCCCAGGGACTCGACGATGTACTGGTAGGCGTGCGTGTGGATCGCCTCTTCGAACGCCTGGCGCAGCAGGAACTGGCGGCATTCGGGCGCCGTGATGTGGCGGTAGGTGCCCAGCACGATATTGTTGGCGGCGAGGGAATCGGCCGTCACGAAGAAGCCCAGGTTGCGCTTGACGATGCGGCGCTCGTCTTCGGTCAGACCGTTCGGGTCTTTCCAGAGGGCGATGTCGCGCGACATGTTCACTTCTTGCGGCATCCAGTGGTTGGCACAACCAGCCAGATACTTTTCCCAGGCCCACTTGTATTTGAACGGCACCAACTGATTGACGTCGGTCTGGCCGTTGATGATGCGCTTGTCGGCGACGTTGACCCGCGCTTCCGAAACGGCAGCCGTTCCAGCAGCAGCGTTGGTCACATGAGCGACGGGAGCGACAGCAATGTCGTTCGCGAAGACGTCTTGAGCCGAGGGAGCATGAGGAGCGGAACGCGTTCCGACTTGCGAACCGACAGCCGATCCCGCAGCGTTGCGCAACACATTCTGTTGCGTAGCGCTCGAGGGAGTTACGGCAGTGATCTCGTCATCCCAGTTGAGCATAAATGTCACCATCAATTTAGAACGGTTTGTACCATCTTTTCACGAGCGATAAAAGAGTTCGCTGATGAAAAATCCTGTTTTCGATTCGCGTTGCTACGTTCATACAACACTTTGTTCAACAGAGTGTGTGCATCACCTCATGTGAAGCGTGTTGAGCGTGTGTCGTCGAAGTGCTTCGCGAGCTCGAAGAGCAACGTGTCGATGCGACGTTTCGCTGCTCTATCTATCTGTATTGCGGAGCGTGCTTGTAGCGTCTTGCGACTGCTGACTGCTGCCTCGCGTTGCTCGTCGCGGTGGTCCGCGCTTGCTTCGCGCTTGCCCTGCGTGCCTCGCGTTTGCCTCGCGTTTGCCTCGCGTTTGCCTCGCGTTTGCCTCGCGTTTGCCTGTTCGTCAGTGCTGGCGAGGTGAAGTTCAATGCAATGTCGAGCGATGCATCGGGCCGGCTGCGTTGATCGACCCATCGATCGAAGCGTTTGCTGCGCGCACTGTGTCGCGCGCTTCGTCTGGTGCTGCCGACTGCTGACTGCTGATTGACCGGGTCACGATGACCGCGTTACGGCTTCAGTGACCTGCCCTGCTTCGCTGCGTTGCGATGAACGGCGCGCTTCGTATTCCACTCGCCGCGCCGCTCATCGACTTCACTTCTACTTCACTTCCTTCGCTTCGCTGCTCGCTGCATGCGGGTCATTACCTACGACCCGTCAGCAAGCAGCGATCCTGCTGCCTGCCGCGCACTTGCCAACTACTTACTGGCAAGCCTCGCACTCGTCGAAGCCTGGATCGCCCGGACGCATCATGCACACCGGACCATCCGCTTCCGGCGCTGCTTCAACCGCGACTGCCGGAGCGGCCGCCGCTGCCTGAATGCCACCCGAAGCCGCGCCGCCGCTCACGCCGAAGCCACCCGCCGCGCCGCCGGCAGCACCGCCCGAACCTTCGCCGCCACCCGAGCTCACCGCGTTCAGCGCGCCGTGCGCCACCGTCGACTTCTCGACGTGGGTCGCCGCCATCGTGCGGAGGTAGTAGGTCGTCTTCAGGCCGCGCACCCATGCGAGCTTGTAGATCTCGTCGAGCTTCTTACCCGATGCGCCGCCCATGTAAATGTTCAGCGACTGCGCCTGGTCGATCCACTTCTGACGACGCGAGGCCGCTTCGACCAGCCACTTCGGATCGACTTCGAACGCGGTGGCGTAGATCGCGCGCAGGTCGGCCGGGATCCGGTCGATGCGCGAGAGCGTGCCGTCGAAGTACTTCAGGTCGGCGACCATCACTTCGTCCCACAGGCCGCGCGCCTTCAGGTCGCGCACCAGGTAGTCGTTGACCACCGTGAATTCGCCCGACAGATTCGACTTCACATACAGGTTCTGGAAGGTCGGTTCGATACAAGCCGACACGCCGATGATGTTCGAGATCGTCGCCGTCGGCGCGATCGCGACGCAGTTCGAGTTACGCATGCCGTAAGTGGCGATGCGCGAACGCAGTTCGGTCCAGTCCATCGACTCGCTCGAATCGACTTCCACGTAACCGCCGCGCGCTTGCTCCAGCAGCTTCACCGAGTCTTGCGGCAGGATGCCGCGATCCCACAGCGAGCCGCGGTAGCTCGAGTAGCGGCCGCGTTCCTGCGCCAGTTCCGTCGACGCGTAGTAAGCGTAGTAGCAGACCGCTTCCATCGACGTGTCGGCGAACTTGACCGCTTCTTCCGACGCGTAGGGCGTGCGCAGCAGGTGCAGGCAGTCCTGGAAGCCCATGATGCCCATGCCGACCGGACGGTGCTTCAGGTTCGAGTTACGCGCCTTGGCGACCGCGTAGTAGTTGATGTCGATCACGTTGTCGAGCATGCGCATGGCCACGCTGACGGTGCGCTTCAACTTGTCGTGGTCGAGCACCAGGGTGCCGTCGGCCTGTTCCTTCAGGTGAGCGACGAGGTTCACGGAGCCCAGGTTGCAGACGGCGATTTCGGCGTCGCTGGTGTTCAGCGTGATTTCCGTGCACAGGTTCGACGAGTGGACGACGCCGACGTGCTGTTGCGGCGAGCGCACATTGCACGGATCCTTGAACGTGATCCACGGGTGGCCGGTTTCGAACAGCATGCCCAGCATCTTGCGCCACAGTTGCGCCGCCGGGATCTTCTTGAACAGCTTGATCTCGCCGCGCGCGACCTTGTCTTCGTAAGCCGTGTAAGCCGTTTCGAACTCGGCGCCGAACTTGTCGTGCAGGTCCGGGCAGGTGGACGGCGAGAACAGCGTCCAGTCGCCGCCTTCCATCACGCGCTTCATGAACAGGTCGGGAATCCAGTTCGCCGTGTTCATGTCGTGGGTACGGCGGCGGTCGTCGCCGGTGTTCTTACGCAGTTCGAGGAATTCCTCGATGTCCAGGTGCCACGATTCCAGGTACGCGCAAACCGCGCCCTTGCGCTTGCCGCCCTGGTTCACGGCGACCGCCGTGTCGTTGACGACCTTCAGGAACGGCACGACGCCTTGCGACTTGCCATTGGTGCCCTTGATGTGCGAACCGAGCGCACGCACGCGCGTCCAGTCGTTGCCGAGGCCACCGGCGAACTTCGACAGCAGCGCGTTTTCCTTCAGCGCTTCGTAGATGCCGTCGAGGTCGTCGTCGACCGTCGTCAGGTAGCACGAGGACAGTTGCGAACGGCGCGTGCCCGAGTTGAACAGCGTCGGCGTGGACGACATGAAATCGAAGCTCGACAGCACGTTGTAAAACTCGATCGCGCGCGCTTCACGGTCGATCTCGTTCAGCGACAGACCCATCGCGACACGCATAAAGAATGCCTGCGGCATTTCGATGCGCACGCCGTCGTGATGCAGGAAGTAGCGGTCGTACAGCGTCTGCAGACCGAGGTAGCCGAATTGCAGGTCGCGGTTGTTATCGAGCGCGGCGCCGAGGCGCTTCAGGTCGAACTGCAGCAGCTTGTCGTCGAGCAGCTCGGCTTGCACGCCGCGCTTGATGAACTGCGGGAAGTACTCGGCGTAGCGCTCGCCCATTTCCGTTTGCGTGACTTCCTCCTCGAGGATTTCGCGGCGGATCGTGTGCAGCAGAATGCGAGCGGTGACCTGGCTGTACGCCGGGTCCTTTTCGATCATCGTGCGGGCAGCCAGGATGGCCGAGTCGTAGACCTGGCTCATCGGCACGCCATCGTACAGATTCTTGACCGTCTCCGCGATGATCGGATCAGCGCTCACGGCGTCGCCGAGATTCGAGCAAGCGAGTTCGATGATGCCGCGCAGAGCAGCCATATCCAGCGGACGCGTGACGCCGTTGTCGGTCACGTTCAGACCCGGCGTGTTCGCCACGATCTGGTCGTCATGACCGCGGGCTTGCGTGCGCTTCTCGCGATACAGCACGTACGCACGTGCGACGTTGTGCTCGCCGCCGCGCATCAGCGCGAGTTCGACCTGATCCTGAATGTCTTCGATATGGAACGTGCCGCCGTTCGGGCGGCTGCGCACGAGGGCGCGCACCACGTTCTGCGTGAGTTGCTCGACCAGTTCGCGCACACGCGCCGAGGCGGCGCCTTGACCACCGTTCACGGCCAGAAATGCCTTCGTCACGGCGATGGCGATTTTCGACGGTTCGAACGACACGACGCTGCCATTACGGCGGATCACCTTGTAGTCGGCGAAGGTCGCTTGCGGCGCGAGCGCTTGTGCGCCTTGTGCCTGGCCAAAGGCCTGGCCAGTCGGTGAGCCCTCGTACCGGGTCGTCACGTTGTCGGTGGTTTGCATGTGCAAAGCTCCTGGTCCTGGAAATGTTGCGGGAAAATCCGCGGATTAAAACGAACGCTGCGCCGCCGCGTGCGCAAGCGATGGGGTGCAGGAAGGGGACCGGCTGAGCCGGTTGGCGGGCTGCGACTGCGATGAAGCCTGGTTCGAATTGATAACGGTCTTCATCGTGTGTGTCGCGATCACTTGCCAAGCCCCTTTCCTGAATGCTTCTGAATGCCGCCGGTGGTCTCTCCGGCCGCGCCACAGGAATATTTTTTTCGCTGCCTGAAATGCTTGCGGCGCCATGCTCGGAGAGCGGACGCCGCTGACTTATTCACCCAGTTGTGCACTTGGTTATTCACATGGTTATGCACAGCACAACACAAGATATAGTGCAAAACTGGATTTGTGGCACCAAGTATAGTGGAGAATCGAGACAGGTCAAATCGTTTTATTTGCTTTCGAAGTCTTGACTTTTGCTTGGCGCGGCGCGCAGCCGACTCCCCGGAGAACAAGGCGGCGCCTTGTTCTCCTCGCATCACGCGAAGTTGCGCGAAGGGTCGTTACGGCGTTTTGGAAAACTTGAGATAGGGGAAATACTGAGCGTCGAGCGACGTGTCGTGCTGCAGACGCGACCACTCGAAATGCGGCCCTGGATCGGTCTTGCGACCGGAGGCGATGTCCGAGTGACCGGCGAGCGCCGCGACCGGATAGCGGGCCTTGAGCGCGCTCACGAGGGCGCCGAGCGTGCGGTATTGAGCTGCTTCGAAAGGCGTGGTGTCGCTCCCCTCCAACTCGATGCCGATCGAGAAATCATTGCAGCGCTCGCGACCAAAGAAATTCGACGGCCCGGCGTGCCACGCGCGCTCGTTGCACGACACGAACTGCTCGAGCGCGCCGTCGCGATGAATCACGAAATGCGCCGACACCCGCACGCCGCGCAGGTGCGAATCGTAGTACGGGTGAGCGTCGCAATCGAGCGTGTTGAGGAACAGTTCAGCGATCGCAGTGCCGCCGAATTCGTTGGGCGGCAGGCTGATGTTGTGAACCACGATCAGGGACGGCACGGCCCCGTCGGGCCGCGCTTCGAAATTCGGCGATGGCAGTTTGCGTGCGGCGGCGACCCAACCGTCGGTATCGACGGTGAACTCGACGCTCATCGAGCGTCGCGGCCCGTGGGTCGCGCGCCATGACGCTGCGCGTGCGCGGCGCTGCAGAACGGCTGCCCCGCCACGACCACGGAATCGCTCTTCGGCGCGTGCACGCCGCATTCGACGCAACGGATCATCGGCTCGGCGAGTTGCGCCGGCGCGGCAGCGCGTGCGCCGCCGTTCGGACCATTCGCGCCTTTGGCACCCGCGGCGCCGTTGGCGCCGCTGCGTTGGGACGCCTGCGCGTCATGACGACGCAGCGCCTTCACCAGCCACTGGCCGACGATGAACAACAGGATCAGCAGAAATATTTGTCGCATGGGACACGCTCACACTACAGCACGGTGCAACAGCACCTCGAAAACAAAACGGCTGCCGACGTACGCCAGCAACAGCGCGACGAACGACGCCAGCACCCAGCGCAATGCCGCACGGCCGCGCCAGCCGGAAACCTTGCGCGCGGTCAGCAGCGCGCCGAACATCACCCAGGAAAGAATCGCGAACACGGTTTTGTGATCGAGCCGCAACGCGCGGTCGACCAGTTGCTCGCTGAACAGAATGCCCGACACCAGCGTCAACGTCAGCAGGACAAAACCCGCGCCGATCAGACGGAACAGCAGCTTCTCCAGCGTGAGGAGCGGCGGCAGCGTATCGAGCCAGCTCGACAGCCAGCCGTTGCCCGCCGCAGCCGCGTGCCGCTGCGCCATGCCGCCGCGCATGGCATGCAGACGCCGCTCGACCAGCAGCATCAGAATGGCGTGCAGCGCCGCGATCGCAAACAGACCATAGGCGATGTTGGCGATCAGGAAGTGCAGCTTGAACATCGGCGCGGCCGAATACGGCAGCACGCGCACGCCGTTGAACGCAAGCGGCAACAGCGAGGCGACGCAGGCGAGCGGCAGGACCAGCAGACGCAAGCCGTCGAGCGGAAAGAAAAAGCTCTCGATCCAGTAGATGCCGGCGCCGAGCCAGAACATGGCCGACAGCGCGAACGCGAAACCGAACACCATCGCGTTCTGCGGGAAGATGGTGGTATGCAGCAGCACGCCGTGGGCGAGCAGCGCCACGAACAGCAGCGCGCGGCCCGACGCGCTCATACCCGAAGCGGCCGATGGGGCCGACACGGGCGCCGCTGCGGCGGGCACCGGCGGCACGCTTTCGAGCATGGGACGCATCGCGGCGTGCCGGTGCGAGCGCCAGCCGGCCACGGCTAAACCGCCGTAGAGGAGCGCAGTGAGGGCATACAGTACAATATCCATATTCGAAGTTTACACTAGGCCCCTACTCCGCGACGTCTTCCGCTTCGCGCGCTGCCCGGGCCGCACTGTTCATCGCTCCCCATGCTCGACAATCTGACTCAACGGATGGCGCGCGTCGTCAAGACGCTGCGCGGCGAAGCCCGGCTCACCGAGGCGAACACCCAGGAAATGCTGCGCGAGGTGCGCCTTGCGCTGCTCGAGGCCGACGTGGCGCTGCCCGTCGTGCGCGAGTTCATCGCCAAGGTGAAGGAAAAGGCGCTTGGCGAGGAAGTCATCAGCAGCCTCTCGCCGGGTCAGGCGCTGGTCGGCGTGGTGCAGCGCGAGCTGACCGCGATCATCGGCGGCGACTACGAAGGCAAGGCGGTCGAACTGAACCTCGCCGTCACGCCGCCGGCCGTCATCCTGATGGCGGGTCTGCAGGGCGCGGGTAAGACGACCACCGTCGGTAAGCTCGCCAAGCTGCTGCGCGAGAAGTACAAGAAGAAAGTACTGACCGTCTCGTGCGACGTCTACCGCCCCGCCGCTATCGCACAGTTGAAGACGGTGACCGAGCAGGTCGGCGCGGATTTCTTCCCGTCGGAACCGGATCAGAAGCCGGTCGACATCGCGCGCGCCGCCGTGGATTGGGCCAAGCGCCACTATCACGACGTGCTGCTGGTCGACACCGCCGGCCGTCTCGGTATCGACGAAGTGATGATGCAGGAAATCACCGCGCTGCATAACACGCTGAAGCCGGCGGAAACGCTGTTCGTCGTCGACGCGATGCTTGGTCAGGACGCGGTGAACACCGCCAAGGCCTTTAGCGACGCGCTGCCGCTCACCGGCGTGGTCCTCACCAAGCTCGACGGCGACTCGCGCGGTGGCGCGGCGCTCTCCGTGCGCCATGTCACGGGCAAGCCGATCAAGTTCGTCGGCGTCGCGGAAAAGCTCGACGGCCTCGAAGTCTTCTACCCGGATCGCATGGCGAACCGGATTCTCGGCATGGGCGACATTCTCGCCCTCGTCGAAGAAGCGCAACGCGGCGTGGACGTTCAAGCCGCTCAGAAGCTCGCCGACAAGGTCAAGAAAGGCGGCGACTTCGATCTGAACGATTTCCGCGCGCAGTTGACGCAAATGAAGGGCATGGGCGGGCTGTCGTCGCTGATGGACAAACTGCCCGCGCAATTCCAGCAGGCCGCCGCCGGCGCTGACATGAGCCAGGCCGAAAAGCAGATGCGCCGCATGGAAGGCATCATCAATTCCATGACGCCGCTGGAGCGTGCCAAGCCCGATCTCATCAAGGCCACGCGCAAGCGCCGCATTGCCGCGGGCGCGGGCGTGCAGGTGCAGGAAGTCAACCGCATGCTGAATCAGTACGACCAGATGCGCACCATGATGAAAAAGCTCAAGGGCGGCAATCTGCAAAAGATGATGCGCGGCATGAAGGGCATGTTGCCCGGCATGCGCTAAGCTTTAGCAAGACGGCGGCGCGTGCGTTCCGAGCCTGGACCACGGAACGCGCGGCTGACTCCGGATTCGTGCGGGTTTATTCTGTACCGCGCGCCGCCGATCTCACCCACACTATGTATACAGTTACCGTCCGTCAGACGTCATGAACCGCGAAGAAGCTCTCCACATTTTTAGCCACTCCGAAGAAATCGTTTCGGCCGACGACGTCAACGCGTCGATCAGCGGCATGGCGGCCGCCATCCGCGACGAGATGAGCGAGGACTTCCCGCTCGTGCTGTCGGTCATGGGCGGCGCGGCGGTGTTCACCGGCATGCTGTTGCCGCACCTCGATTTCCCGCTCGAGTTCGACTACATCCACCTGACCCGCTACCGCAACACCACCAAGGGCGGCAACGAGATGCAGTGGCGCGTGGCGCCGGCGGAGTCGGTGAAGGATCGCGTCGTGCTGGTGCTCGACGACATTCTCGACGAAGGCGAGACGATGGCCGCGATCCGCGACCGCATTCTCGCGATGGGCGCGAAGCGCTTCCTGAGCGCGGTGCTGTGCGAGAAGATCATTCCGAAGGCCAAGCCGCTGCGTCCGGATTATTGCGGCTTCGAAGTGCCGGACCGCTATGTGTTCGGTTGCGGCATGGATGCAAAGGGTTACTGGCGTAACCTGCCCACGATTCGCGCGCTGACTGAAGGCGCTTGATCTTCTTAGAGGCGGCCGCCAGCGGGCGGTGAATCGATATAGAAAAAGCGGCCCACGGGCCGCTTTTTTTGCGCTGTCCTGTGCGGGGCTGAGCGCTCCGGCGGCTCCTGCATCACAGTTGATGCACGAACGACCGGATACCGCCAAGCATCATCTCCACCGAAATCGCCACCAGCACGAGGCCCATAAGCCGTTCGAAGGCCATCATGGCGCGCTCGCCGAGCCACGCCTGGATGCGCTCCGCCAGCATCAGCACGATCGCGCAGACGATCATCGTGACGGTCAGCGCACCGATCCACTCAAACATCTTGCCGGGCGCCTGCGACGTCAGCAGCATCACTGTGGCCAACGCCGACGGACCCGCCAGTGCCGGTATGGCGAGCGGCACGATCAGCGGTTCGCCGCCGCGCGTGTCGCCGCCCAACGGGCCGTCCGGATGCGGAAACACCATTCTGAGCGCGATGAGGAACAGCACGATCCCGCCGCCGATACGCAACGACTGGTCGGTCAGGCTCATCATGCGCAGAAAACCGTCGCCGACCACCATGAAGGTCAGCAGGATCATGAAGGCGATCGCCACCTCACGGAGAATGACGATCGTGCGCCGCTTCGGCGACACACCGCGCAGACAACTGACGAAGAGCGGAATGTTGCCGAGCGGATCGGTGATCAGAATCAGCAGGATGGTCGCGGAGGCGAAGGTGTACTCCACCGTGCACTCCGCCTAGCGCGCCAACGCTGCGCGAACTTTCCCGATCACCGTTTGCGCGGCGTCTTCGACCGGCAGCAGCGTCGCTTCAGCGTCGCGGCGGCCCTGGTATTCGAGCTTGCCTTCCTTGAGGCCACGGTCGCCGATCACGAGGCGATGCGGCACGCCGATCAGCTCCCAGTCGGCGAACATCACGCCGGGGCGTTCGCCGCGATCGTCGAGGATCACGTCGACGCCCGCTTCGACCAGTGTCGCGTACAGCTTGTCGGCTTCTGCGCGCACGGCTTCGCTGCGGTCATAGCCCATCGGGCACAGCACGACTTCGAACGGCGCAATCGATTCCGGCCAGATGATGCCCTTGTCGTCGAAATTCTGTTCGATCGCGGCGCCCAGGATACGCGTCACGCCGATACCGTAGCAGCCCATTTCCATCGGCCGCGGCTTGCCGGTTTCGTCGAGGCAGGTCGCGTTCATCGCTTCGGAATACTTGGTGCCGAGCTGGAACACGTGACCCACTTCAATACCGCGGCAAATGTCGATCACGCCCTTGCCGTCCGGCGACGGATCGCCCTTCTTCACGTTGCGAATGTCGGCGACGACCGGTTCCGGCAGATCGCGGCCCCAGTTCACACCGGTGGTGTGGTAGTCCACCTCGTTCGAGCCCACAACGAAGTCGCTCATGTTCGCGACCGTGCGATCCGCGACGACCTTGATCGGCTTCTTCGTGTCGATCGGGCCGAGGTAACCCGGCGGCGTACCGAAGGTTTCGATGATTTCAGCCTCGGTCGCCATGCGGAAGTCGGCCAGACCCGGCAGCTTGCTCGCCTTGATCTCGTTCAGATCGTGGTCGCCGCGCAGCATCAGCAGCCAGATGGTCGGCTCCGCGCCTTCGTTTTCGGTCGCGAGGATGATCGACTTGATCGTGCGCTCGAGCGGAATGTTCAACAGCTCGGCCACCGCTTCGCACTTCGCCTTGCCCGGCGTGGGCGTCTTCTTCATCTCTTCGGCCGGCGCCGCGCGTTCCGCGTAAAGCGGCAGCGCTTCGGCCGCTTCGACGTTCGCGGCGAACTCGGAGGTCGGGCAATAGGCGATCGCGTCTTCACCCGTCTCGGCGATCACGTGGAATTCGTGCGAACCGCTGCCGCCGATCGAACCGTTGTCCGCCGCCACCGCGCGGAAGTCCAGACCGAGGCGCGTGAAGATGCGCACGTACGCGTCGTACATCTTGCGATACGACTCGCGCAGGCCGTCCATGTCCTTGTCGAACGAGTACGCGTCTTTCATGATGAACTCGCGGCCGCGCATCACGCCGAAACGCGGACGGATCTCGTCGCGGAACTTTGTCTGAATCTGGTAGAAGTTCACCGGCAACTGGCGATAGCTCTTGATCTGATTGCGCGCGATGTCCGTCACCACTTCTTCGTGGGTCGGTCCGATCACGAAATCGGACTGCTTGCGATCCTTGAAGCGCAGCAGTTCGGGACCGTACTTCTCCCAACGGCCCGACTCCTGCCACAGCTCGGCCGGCTGCACCGCCGGCATCAACAGCTCGATCGCGCCTGCCCGGTTCATTTCTTCGCGCACGATGGCTTCCACCTTGCGGATCGAACGCAGGCCGACCGGCAGGTAGTTATAGATACCGCCGGCAACGCGCCGGATCATGCCGGCGCGCACCATGAGCTTGTGGCTGACGATCTCTGCGTCGGCGGGAGCTTCTTTGAGGGTACCGATAAAGAAACGGGAAGCTTTCATTCAGATTATCCAAAAGCGGCGGCTCCGGAGGGACCGCCCGAAAGGTGAAAACGGTGGGGAAATCGACACAGATCCGGCTCTGAGCCGGCACGGCTCACCTGCCAATGCCACTGACACCGGCACAACGCAGCCCGACCGCGGCGCCGAAGCCGCCGCGCAAAGCCTTTGCACAAGGGATAAGGCACGGAAAGACTGACAGGCTACCGCAAACGCGGGCCTTTGGCGGCGAATCGTTCCAATCTGGTGCGAATCGGTGCGTCAGGCCCGTTATCTGTTTATAATCAAAGCAATTTTAAAGGATTCGAAGGTGGTTGTATGCTGGATCGTGAAGGCTTTCGCCCGAACGTCGGCATCATCCTCTTGAACGCGCACAACGAGGTGTTTTGGGGCAAACGGCTCCGTGAACATTCCTGGCAGTTTCCGCAAGGGGGCATCAAGTACGGAGAGACCCCCGTGCAAGCGATGTATCGGGAGTTACACGAAGAAACCGGGCTGCTTCCTGAGCACGTCAAGGTGATTGGTCGCACGCGCGACTGGTTGCGTTACGAGGTGCCTGACAAGTTCATCAAGCGCGAAGTACGCGGTCATTACCGCGGCCAGAAACAAATCTGGTTTTTGCTCCGGATGGTTGGACGCGACTGCGACATCTGCTTGCGCGCCACCGACCACCCTGAGTTCGATGCGTGGCGCTGGAACGAGTACTGGGTGCCGCTCGACTGTGTGATCGAGTTCAAGCGGGATGTATATCAGTTGGCGCTGACGGAGCTATCCCGTTTCATGCGCCGGGCTGCGCCGCGTGCGGAAAAACCTGGCGGGCACCATGGGCCGCGTTATCCCCGGATAGCGTCGTCAATGGAAAGTCCGCCGGATTCCACGGTAATGACGGTGACTTCTGTGACCACCGTCAGCATCGAAACATCGGTTCACGCAACGATCGTGTCCGATTGCGGTCCGGGCTCCGGGTCAACGGCAGAAGTAGGCGCCGCGCCGGAGCACGAAGACGAATCGGAACGCGAAACGGCCGGCTCGCTGTTCCGCCCGGGCGTGCGCAATTAACAACTCTGTGCGGCTGTCCACGCCGCCTCTCTCTGACGCGGCTCGTCGAGCCGCGTCAGTGTTTCGAGGAAATCATATTGAAAGCACTTGCTCTCGTCGTGGCGTGCGTCGCCACCGGCGCCCTGCTGGCTGGCTGTTCGAGCGCCAGCAAACCTACCAATAAAGACGACAGCGCGTTTACGTACCTGCTGGACCGGCAGAGCAATTGGGTGGAGAACAAGGTGGACGCTTTGCCGCCGCTGCCGCAAGACTCGAATCTCCTGCCTTTCGAAGTCTCCGGCAATACGCCGCTGCAGTTCGCGGTCGACCGGAATTCGCTAACCGTCGGTACGGACGGAGTGGTTCGCTTTACGGTCGTCGTGGCAAGCCCGAGCGGCGCTCGTAACGTAATCTACGAAGGGATTCGCTGCGACACGTATGAATGGCGCCAGTATGCGGGCCTGAATTCTGATCACGACGGCTGGGACACGACGGTCGCGAACAACTTCACGCGCATCGAGAACGGCGCCCTGAACGCCTATCAGGCGGCGCTGTATCAGGATTATCTGTGCGCGAACAAGATGCCCATGGGCAACGCGGCTTCGATTCTGGAGAATATTCGGTACAAACGCACCGCGAGTTCGTTGATCCACTGAGGCGCTTTGGTGGGCGCGTTTTGAATGGGGGCGCGTTGCGTTGCAGACTTGAAAAAGCCGGTCCAGCTTTCGCTGGAACGGCTTTTTTTGTATGCCCGCACCGTGCCCGTGCGCCAGCGCCGGTCAGTGACTCAGATCAGCACCAGGTTGTCGCGGTGAATCAACTCCGGCTCCAGCATATAGCCGAGCACCGATTCGATTTCACCGCTCGGGCGCCGCTGGATCAGCTTGGTTTCGGCGCTGCTGTAGTTCGTGAGGCCGCGCGCCACTTCCCGCCCCGCGGCGCTAAGACAAGCAATCACTTCACCGCGCGCAAATGCGCCCTGCACGCCGACAATACCGATAGGCAGCAAGCTCTTGCCGCCATCGGTCAGCTTTTCGACTGCGCCGTCGTCGATCACCACGTGGCCACGCACTTGCAGATGATCCGCCATCCATTGCTTGCGCGCCGCCATCCGCGCCGTGCGCGCGATCAACTGCGTGCCGATCGCCTCGCCCGACGCCAGCCGCGACAACACATCCGCTTCGCGCCCGCTTGCGATCACCGTATTCGCGCCGCTGTGCGCCGCGCGCTTGGCGGCGAGAATCTTGGTCAGCATGCCGCCGCGACCCAGACTCGAACCGGCGCCGCCCGCCATGGCTTCGAGCTCCGGCGCGCCGGCATCGGCCTGCTGGACCAGCGTGGCAGCCGGATCCTTGCGCGGGTCGGCGGTAAAAAGCCCTTGCTGATCGGTGAGAATGACGAGCGCATCGCCTTCGATCAGGTTTGCGACGAGCGCGCCCAGCGTGTCGTTGTCGCCGAATTTGATTTCGTCGGTGACGACCGTGTCGTTCTCGTTGATGATCGGCACCACGCCCAAGCGCAGAAGCGTGAGCAGCGTGGAGCGCGCGTTCAGATAGCGTTCGCGGTCCGCCAGGTCGGCGTGGGTCAGCAGAATCTGCGCGGTCTGAATGGAGTGCTCGGCAAAGCGGCTTTCGTAGACCTGCGCGAGCCCCATCTGGCCGACGGCCGCGGCCGCTTGCAGTTCGTCGATCTCACGTGGCCGTTTGGTCCAGCCGAGCCGTTGCATTCCCTCGGCAATGGCGCCCGAACTGACGAGCACCACTTCCTTGCCTTGCGCGCGCAAGGCGGCAATCTGCGCGGCCCAGCGGCCGATAGCAGCATGATCGAGGCCGCGCCCGTCATTCGTGACGAGGCTCGAACCGACTTTCACTACCAATCGCCGTGAATCTGCGATGACGGAACGCATTGTGCGCAATCTCCAAGATGACGCGTGATGCATGCCGGCAGCCCGTTTGGGCGCCGGCGCTCGAGCTTTTTATGCCTGCGGGTCGATGCCGGCGTCGTCCGCGGCGGCCGGAGCTTCCGGCTTTTCGCGGAAACGCACGTCCGCAGCGAGATCTTCAGCCTCGGCCGCGCGCTGCGCGTCCGAATGCGCGGCGATGTGGTCGAACACAGCGTAGCAAAGGTTTTCACAGCCCTGACCGGTCAGCGCCGAGATTTCGAACACCGGACCGTCCCAGCCGAAGCCTTCGAGGAATGCCGAGACGCGCGCTTCGCGCTCGTCTTCGGGCACCATGTCCAGCTTGTTCAGCACGAGCCAGCGTGGTTTTTCATACAGCAGCTCGTCGTACTTGCGCAATTCGTTGACGATCGCCTTGGCTTCCGCGACCGGATCGACCGCGTCGTCGAACGGTGCGAGGTCGACGATATGCAGCAACAAGCCCGTGCGCTGCAAATGCCGCAGGAACTGGTGGCCGAGGCCCGCGCCTTCCGCCGCGCCTTCGATCAGGCCCGGAATGTCCGCAATCACGAAGCTGCGGCTCGGCCCGACGCGCACCACGCCGAGATTCGGCGCGAGCGTCGTGAACGGATAGTCGGCGATCTTCGGCTTCGCGTTCGACACCGACGCGATGAAGGTCGATTTGCCGGCGTTCGGCATGCCGAGCAGACCGACGTCCGCCAGCACCTTCAGTTCGAGGCGCACCATGCGGCGCTCGCCCGGCTTGCCGTCGGTCTTCTGACGCGGCGCGCGGTTCGTACTGGACTTGAAATGCAGGTTACCGAGGCCGCCCGCGCCGCCCTGAGCAATCTGCACGCTCTGGTTGTGCTCGGTCAGATCGGCGATCAACTCGCCGGTCTCCATGTCGGTGATGGTGGTGCCGACCGGCATGCGCAACGTGATGTCGTCGCCGCCCTTGCCGTAGCAGTCCGCGCCGCGGCCGTTTTCGCCGTTGCGCGCCAGATGTTTCTTCGCGTAGCGGTAGTCGATCAGCGTGTTGATGTTGCGGTCCGCGACCGCGATCACGCTGCCGCCCCGGCCGCCGTCGCCGCCATCCGGGCCGCCGAACGGAACGAATTTCTCGCGGCGCATCGACGCGCTGCCATCCCCTCCGTCGCCGGCGATGACTTCAATCCTCGCTTCGTCAATGAACTTCATGCGTAACTCCGTCCCGTGGTGTACTGCCAGATGGTGCTGCTAGATTTGATGCTACTGGATGATGCTATTTTGCCGCGCCCGCCGCGCGCTGATCAATCGACTGAACGGCATAGGCGTGCCGGCGCGAGCGGAACATTCACGCCCATTCGTCCGGCGAAAACCGCCGGAATAAAAAAAGCCCCGCTAACTTCGCGGGGCCTTTTTCCGGTCCTGAAGCCCGTGCCTGAGTAAACTCAGACTGCTGCCGGGACGACGTTGACCATGTGCTTCTTCGCTGCGCCCTTCGTCGAGAAATTGACGTGGCCGTCCGTCAGCGCGAACAAGGTATGATCCTTGCCGATACCGACGTTTTCGCCCGGGTGCATACGCGTGCCGCGTTGGCGAACGATGATGCCGCCAGCGTTGATAGCCTGGCCGCCATAAACCTTCACGCCGAGGCGCTTCGATTCAGAGTCGCGGCCGTTGCGGGATGATCCGCCTGCCTTTTTGTGTGCCATTTGATTTGCTCCTTAACCGGCGCGCTTACGCGTTGATCGCGTCGATGCGCAATTCGGTATAGTTCTGGCGGTGGCCGCCATGCTTCTGGTAGTGCTTCCGGCGACGCATCTTGAAGATGGTCACTTTTGCGTGACGACCTTGCGACACGACGGTAGCCTTGACGGAAGCCCCACTGACCAGCGGCGTACCGAACTTAATCGATTCGCCTTCGCCCACTGCGAGAACCTGGTCGAGCGTGATTTCAGCGTCAATGTCTGCCGGTATCTGTTCTACTTTAAGTTTTTCGCCGACGGCAACTTTATACTGCTTGCCACCGGTTTTTATGACCGCGTACATTGAGAACCTCACTCTGTGTTCATTTTTCCCACGCACCGCGCGCGGAAACCCGTGATTATACATAGAGTTAGCTGCTCGGTCAAAACTCATTGAGAGGCGCCGCGCGCCGCGCGCAGCGCCCGGCGCCTTGCCACACAGCCCCGGCGCGCGGTTCTGCCGCCGCCCGGAACGCGCCGCGCCGCAGCCTGCGACCCGGAACTGTCGCGATTCGCCTTATAATTCGCGGCACTACCCAAATCAGCCATCATGTCGTCGACTGCCACCCCCTCCTCCAACGCCGCCAGCCTGCTTGCTCCGATCGCCGAAGACATGCAGCAGGTCAATCGCGTCATACGGCACCGTCTCGCGTCCGACGTGATGCTGATCAACCAGATTTCCGAGTACATCATCAGCGCCGGCGGCAAACGGCTGCGGCCCGCGCTGCTGCTGCTGGTGGCCGGCGCGCTGGGCGAAACCACGGGGCACCGGCATGAACTGGCCGCGGTCGTCGAATTCATCCATACGGCCACGCTGCTGCACGACGACGTGGTCGACGAATCCGATCTGCGGCGCGGCCGGCAGACCGCCAACGCGCTGTTCGGCAACGCCGCGAGCGTGCTGGTGGGCGATTTCCTGTACTCGCGCTCGTTTCAGATGATGGTCGGCGTGGGCAAGATGCGCGTGATGGAGATTTTGTCGGAGGCAACCAACATCATCTCCGAAGGCGAAGTGCTGCAATTGCTCAACATGCACGACGCCGACGTGGACGAAGCCCGCTACATGCGGGTGATCCGCTACAAGACCGCCAAGCTGTTCGAGGCCGCGGCCCAGCTGGGCGCGGTGCTGGCCGGCTCGGACGCGAAAACCGAAGCCGCCGCGGCGGAGTTCGGCCGGCGCATCGGCACTGCGTTCCAGATCATGGACGACTGGCTCGACTACACGGGCACGGCCGAATCCATGGGCAAGAACGCCGGCGACGATCTTCGCGAAGGCAAGCCCACGCTCCCGCTGATCTATCTGATCGAACGCGGCACGCCTGAGCAGGCGACGCTCGCGCGGGAAGCAATCGAACAAGGCGGCACAGATCGTTTCGACACCATTTTCGAGGCGATCACGCGGTCCGGCGCGCTGGATCACACGCTCGAATGCGCGAAACAGGAAGCACAGGCCGCTGCAGCCGCAATTTCTTCATTTCCCGATTCCATTTTTAAAGAGAGCCTGCTAGAATTATGTTCTTACTCGACGGCAAGACAGTCTTGAACGGGACTGAAACACCGGCTTAGTCTGAATCGAGTCTGTAGTACAAATCGGGGTGTAGCTTAGCCTGGTAGAGCGCTACGTTCGGGACGTAGAGGCCGGAGGTTCGAATCCTCTCACCCCGACCAAATTTGCCTTGTTAGTGCAAGGCTCGAAAAACCGCCCAGCTTGCTCGGCGGTTTTTTGTTTTTGGGTCACGTACGGCGTGTTCGCCGAGTGTTGTTCCCCATACGCGCCCTGCGCCGCTGCTCCCACTCAGCCTGTTTTTTGCCGCCAGGCCGAACGGCGCACGCAAGCCCCTCTGCTATATTCTCTTCATCCTTTCCCCTATCCTTCACGACGCGTGGAACAACTTCCCTTATGGGCGCAGATTGGCGCCGTCTTCCTGCTGCTTGTCTGCTCGAGCTTTTTTTCGATTTCCGAAACGGCGATGATGGCGATCAACCGCCATCGCCTGAAACATCTTGCCAACCAGAACGCGCTCGGCGCGAAGACCACGCAGGGTCTGCTGGCGCATACCGATCAACTGCTGAGCGTCGTGCTGATCGGCAACAACCTGTTCAACACGATCATTCCGGTGCTCACCACCTCGATCGCGCTGCACACGTTCGGACGTAACAACCTGGTGCTGTCGATCGCGACCGGTATCGTCGCGTTTCTGATCATCGTATTTGCGGAAATCACGCCGAAGATCGTTGGCGCGACGTTCCCGGAAAAGATCGCGCTGCCCGCCAGCCTGCTGATCGCGCCCATGATGCGCGTCGCCAAACCGCTCGTCTGGTTCGTCAATCTGTTCGCGAACGGCATCTTGCGCGTGCTGCACATCAATACGAAAGGCGCGCACGATCAGCGCCTGTCGACAGAAGAACTGCGCACCATCGTGCTCGAGTCCGGCAGCTTCATGCCGACCAAACACCGCAGCATTCTGCTGAACCTGTTCGACCTCGAAAACATTTCCGTCGACGACGTGATGATCCCGCGCCGCCGCATCGAGGCGCTCGACTTCGACGCGCCGTTCGAACAGATCCTGCATCAACTCGAAACCTGCTATCACAACAAGCTGATCGTCTATCAAGGTGACATCGACCGGGTGCTCGGCGTGCTCCACGTACGCAAGACGCTGGCCGCGCTGCACAACCAGGAACTCGAACGCGAGACGCTGCGCGAGTTGCTGGCCGAGCCGTATTTCGTGCCGAGCGGCACGCCCGTGTTCCAGCAACTGCAATTCTTCCAGGAGAGCCGTCACCGCACGGCGCTGGTCGTCAACGAATACGGCGAGTTGCAGGGGCTCGTCACGCCGGAAGACATCATCGAGGAACTGATCGGCGAATTCACCACGTCGATTCCGCGTGGCGCCAATTCGCGCGGCGGCTGGAACGAAAACGGCGAATGCATCGTGGCCGGCAGCATGCCGCTGCGCGAACTGAACCGCTGGCTGCATCTCACGCTACCCACCGATGGGCCGAAAACGCTTAACGGCCTGATCCTCGAAATTCTCGAAGACATTCCCGACGGCGACGTGTGTGTGCAGATCGGCGAAGTCAAACTCGAAGTGATGCGCAGCGACGACCAGGCGATTCGCACCGTCAAGCTGTTCCGACCGCCGACGCGCGCGAAAGCCAGCAAGGTATTGCGCGGCTAGGCTAGTCGAAGCAACTGCGCGACGCGGCCGAACACCACAGTCAGGCACGACACGCAGCAGCATCGCACACAGGCGCAGCGCGCGCCATTAGCCGAATGGCTGAATAGCGGCGCCCGCCGCCGTACCGGAAGATGAAGCCGTCGTGTTCTACAGGCGGCTCATCACCGGTCCCTCATGCAAGCTTCTTTTCAACCCGCGGCAGCGTCGCCGCGTCCCATCGCAAACGCCCACGAAAGCGCTGTCAAAGCGAAGCCGAAGGCATTCGCCCGCGACGTTAACGCAGCAAGTCTCACCGATCCCGACAACGCTCCCGCCGTGCGTCTGCTGACCGATACATTGCAGGAAGCGACCCGCCGCAACGCGTCGGACCTTCACATCGAGCCGGCGGAACACGGCTGGCGCGTGCGCTTGCGAATCGACGGCGTACTGCACGAAATCCCACAGCCGCCCGCGCATCTGCGGGACGCATTCATCACTCGCGTGAAGGTGCTCGCTCGCATGGATATCGCCGAGCGTCGCGTGCCGCAAGACGGTCGGCTGCGCATTTCCAGTTCGCCCGGCCGAGTCGAGGACTACCGCGTCAACTCGCTGCCTACGTTATTCGGCGAAAAGCTCGTGCTGCGCAGACTCGACGCGCTGCCCGCCGATCTCTCACTCGACTCGCTCGGCCTCGATCCGCATCAACGCGATACCGTGGATGCCGCGATTCGCGCGCCGCACGGCCTCGTGCTCGTCACCGGACCCACCGGGAGCGGCAAGACGCTATCGCTGTACTGTTTCCTGAATCTCCTCAACGGCGAGGCGCGCAATCTCTGTTCGGTGGAAGACCCCGCGGAGATCCAGTTGGCGGGCATCAATCAGGTCAGCGTGCGCGAGAAAGCCGGACTCACCTTCGCGGTCGCGTTACGCGCATTTCTTCGTCAGGACCCCGACGTGATCATGGTCGGCGAAATCCGTGACGAAGAAACCGCCGACGTCGCCGTGAAAGCCGCGCAAACCGGCCACCTCGTCCTGTCGACCCTGCATACGAACGACGCGCCGGCAGCCGTCGCGCGCCTGATCGATATCGGCGTCGAGCCGTATAACCTCGCGGCCGCGTTGCGGATGGTGACCGCACAACGGCTGGTGCGGCGGCTGTGCGTCGCGTGCCGCGTGCCGGCGCCGCAGTCGGTCGCGGCGCTTCGAGCGGCGGGATTCAGCGAGCATCAACTCGACGGCTGGCAGCCTTACGCCGCGGCCGGATGCGCAGCGTGTCATGGCATCGGTTACCGGGGCCGCGTCGGCGTTCATCAGGTAATGCCCGTGTCCGACGCGATGCGCGAGCTGATCGTCGCAAGCGCCGGCACACATGAACTCGCGCGGCTCGCGCAAACCGAACAGGTGGGCACCTTGCGCAACGCGGCTTTGAGTCGCGTGCGCGACGGCACCACCAGTCTCGCCGAAGCACTCGCCGCCACCGAGGTCGCATGAACACGGCCACGACCCAACGGCCTCTGGCCTCCGACATGCGTTTCAAATGGCGCGGCGTCGATGCCGACGGTGTGCGAAAAAACGGCGCGCTCATCGCACCGGATGCGGCCATCGCACGCTCACTGCTCAAGCGCGACAATCTGTTCATCATCGAACTCACAGCGCACGGACCGGCACCGCGTCCGACCGCACGCGCCGCGGACATCACGTTATTCACCCGGCAACTCGCCAGCCTGCTGCGAGCCGGCCTGCCGCTCGCGCCCGCGCTGGACCTGCTCGCGCAAGCGCAGGCTTCACGCCGCCAGGGTATGCCGCGGATCGTTGGCGCTCTCGCGCGCGACATCACCGGCGGCCTGCGTTTTTCCGCGGCACTGCAGCGGCATCCCGCGCAATTCAACGCACTGTACTGCCAGCTTGTCGAAGTCGGCGAGGCGGCCGGCGCACTCTCGGCCGTCCTCGCCCGCATCGCCGATGACCGCGAGCGCGCCGCCGCGCAGCGCGCCAAAGTGCGCGCGGCACTGACCTATCCCGTCGCGATCCTCGTGCTGGCGATGGCGATCACCGCGGCATTGCTCGTGTGGGTCGTGCCGACCTTCAAACAAATCTTCGACGGCTTCGGCGCCAGACTGCCCGCACCGACTCAATTCGTGCTGGCGTTGTCGTCCGGTGTGGCGCGATGGAGCATACCGTCATTCGCCATGATCTTCGCAGCGGGTTCGGCAGCGACGTTTCTACTGCGACTTTCCGAAGCCGCGCGCATCCGCTTTGCGCGCATATCGCTGACAATACCGGTCGCCGGTCCGCTGCTGCGCACGTTGTGTGCGGCACGCTGGAGTCGTGCGCTCGGCACCTTGTTATCAGCCGGCACGCCGCTCGCTGACGCGTTCGATTCGCTGACTCACGCCACCGGTAACGCCTTCTTCGACCGCGCCACCGCGGAAATCGCCGCGCGGCTGCGGCGGGGCGAGCGGCTCGCCGCAGCGATGCGCGCGGCACACTGCTTTCCGCCCGAGGTCGTGCAGCCGATCGCAGTTGCCGAGGAGTCCGGAGCACTCGACACTATGCTGATCGACGTGGCATCGCTCGCTGATCGTCAGGTAGACGAAAAGATCGGCACGCTGTCGAGCCTGTGCGAGCCGCTCGTCATCATCGTGCTTGGCGCGCTGGTCGGCGGCCTCGTGATCGCGATGTATCTTCCCATTATTCAACTCGGCAACGTGGTGTAGGATCGCAGCCGAATCCATCCTTAATCTATGCGGGCTACTCTTCCACTCGTGCCAGACACTTCTTCCAGCCTGCTGTCGGGCTTGCTGCCCGGCCATTTCGCGACCGGTCTCGGCCAGGCGTTCGGCAGCTTGCCCGCCGCCCTGCAGATGACGTTCGCCATTGTGTTCGGCCTCGTGATCGGCAGCTTCCTGAACGTGGTCGTGCATCGGCTGCCGATCATGCTCGAGCGCGCATGGCGCGCGGAGGTCAGCGAGACCACCGACGAACCGCTGGAAGAAGACGGCCTGCCGGCGCGCTACAACCTGTGGGTGCCGCGCAGCGCGTGTCCTCACTGCGGCCATACGTTGAGCGCATGGGAAAATCTCCCGGTGCTGAGCTACGTGCTACTGTGCGGCCGCTGCTCCGCATGCAAGGCGCCTGTGAGCCTGCGCTATCCGCTGCTCGAAATCGCCAGCGCGGCGTTCGCGGCCGGTTCGCTCGCGTTGTTCGGCCCGACTCTCACGGCGCTCGCCGCCTTCGGCCTATGCGCCGCGCTGCTCGCCATGAGCGCGATCGACATCGACACGCATCTGTTGCCTGACTCGATGACGCTGCCGTTGCTGTGGGCGGGCATCATCGTCAACTTCAACGGCATGTTCACGAACCTGCACGACGCGGTGCTCGGCGCGATCTTCGGCTATCTGGTGCTGTGGGTCGTGCATTGGGTATTTCTCCTCGTACGCGGCGTCGAAGGCATGGGTTATGGTGATTTCAAACTGCTGGCGGCGCTCGGCGCGTGGCTCGGCTGGGCGGCGCTGCCGCAGATCGTGCTGATCGCGGCGGTGGCCGGCGCGGTCGTCGGCCTGCTGGCAACATGGCGTGGCCGTATGCGCTTCGAAGAGCCGCTGCCCTTCGGGCCGTTTCTCGCGGCAGGCGGTGCATTGACGCTGTTTCTCGGCACACCGCTTTATCTGGCTCTGGGAGGCTGAAGCATGTTTGCTGTGGGATTGACCGGCGGCATCGGCAGCGGCAAATCGACTGTCGCCGACCTGTTTGCGGCGCACGGCGTGCCGCTCGTCGACACCGACCTGATCGCGCACCGCATCACCGCGCCGCACGGCATCGCCATGCCGCAGATCGCCGCGGAATTCGGCGAGGCGTTCGTCGCCCCTGACGGCTCGCTCGACCGCACGCGCATGCGCTCGCTCGTATTCAGCGAGGACAGCGCGCGCAAACGCCTCGAAGGCATCACGCATCCGTTGATTCGCGCAGAAACCGAACGCGAGCAACGCGAGGCTCAGGGGCCTTATGTGATCGTGGTGGTGCCGCTGCTAGTTGAATCCGGCAAGTGGAAGACGCGCGTGAATCGCGTGCTGACGGTTGACTGCAGCGTCGAAACGCAGATCTCGCGCGTGATGAGCCGCAACAATTTCAGCCGCGAACAGGTGTTGGCGATCATCGCCCGTCAGGCGACGCGCGAAGCGCGCCTCGCCGCGGCCGACGACGTCATCGACAACAACAACGACAACGCGCCGCTCGACGCGCTAAAAGCCCAAGTCGACGCGCAGCATCGCATGTATCTGGCGCTCGCCGGCGCATGACGCCGACGTGACACCTCGGGAAATCCCGGTTGAACTTCGCGGCGATGCGCATGCCAAAAGTGCGTTGAAAACTGCCCGAAACACGTGAAAAAAGTTGCGAATGCGTGCTGAAAAAGTGCGTGATTGCTAGGGTAGTCTCACGGCATTAGAATGTTCTGCATTCCCGTCACCGACCACGCCCGAGGCGAGCCCGCTTGATCCTTTACGAGTATCCCTTCAACGAGCGAATCCGGACGCTATTGCGCCTCGAAGATCTGTTCGAGCGCTTCACGTTCTTTCTGACTCAGGAAGACGCTAGGGAACATCACGTCGCACTGACAACGTTGTTCGAAATCTCAGAGGTTGCGGGCCGTGCGGATCTGAAGTCGGATCTGATGAAAGA
Organism: Paraburkholderia sp. RL17-373-BIF-A; assembly: GCF_046030175.1. NCBI lineage: Bacteria > Pseudomonadati > Pseudomonadota > Betaproteobacteria > Burkholderiales > Burkholderiaceae > Paraburkholderia > Paraburkholderia sp. RL17-373-BIF-A. The sequence continues at coordinate 34,830 of NZ_JARESO010000039.1, read as the reverse complement.
ACTCGAGCGTCAACGGCAAACGCTGGCGCCGTTTCGCGGCAATCCTGGAATCGAACAGAATGCGCTCGAGGCCGTACTCGGCGAGATCGAGCAAACTCTCGCGGGCCTTTCGCAGATGCAGGGCAAGACCGGCCAGCATCTTGCAGACAACGAGTGGCTCGCCAGCATCCGCAGCCGCGCGATCATTCCAGGCGGCACCTGCAAGTTCGATTTGCCGTCCTACTATGCCTGGCAGCAGATTCATCCCGATCAGCGCCGTCAGGACATCGCCAAATGGGTGACGCCGCTGCTGCCACTGCGCGATGCGGCCATCATCGTCCTGCGGCTCGCGCGCGAATCCGGCCAGGCATCGAAGGTCATGGCCATGCAGGGCAGCTATCAGCAAATGCTGTCCGGCCGGTCGTATCAATTGATGCAAGTACGGGTGGCACCGGAATTGCGCGTGATCCCCGAAGCCAGTGCGAACAAGTACATGCTGTGGGTGCGCTTCACGGTGCAGGACGGCGATCTGCGTCCGCGTGCGGTCGATGTCGACGTCCCGTTCCAGCTCACGCTTTGCAGCCTGTAAATCACGCTCGCAAGCTTGTCACGTTCACCTGGTAAATCCGAACCGAAGGGGCACGCCTTTAAAGTGGCGAGAAATGCCCCTATATTCGTTACTTATTCCGTTTGCGATTGACTGCCTGACCGTATGCCTACTGTCGTCAAATGCCCCACTTGCGGAAAGGACGTCCGCTGGACACCTGAAAACCGCTTCCGCCCCTTCTGCTCCGATCGCTGCAAGCAGACCGACCTCGGCGCCTGGGCCGCTGAGAAGTACAAGATCGGCGGGAGCGAGCAGGAAGCGTCGTCGGACGAGACGCCCAGCGGGGACTACACGCCGCATTGAGCGCGGCCCGTTGTCCGGGTCACGCGGACCGGCGCTGCTTGCACAGCGCCTGCTACCGCGCGCCCTAATCCTTTATCAGGCCTTCTCGGCTGCGAGCCATTCCAGCACGGGAATGGTCGCCGGCAACAGCGGCTTGACGTCCGCAGGCAACGTCTGCCAGACAAAAGCCTGGCCTTCGCGGCCGTGCGGCTCGCCGGACCACTGAGTCACCTTGCAGAAAAAGAGCCGCACGTAGGCGTGCGGGTAATCGTGTTCGAGCGTATGCCAGAGATGGCTTGCCTCGACGTCGATGCCCAGTTCCTCGTGCAACTCACGGGCGAGCGCGGCTTCGACCGACTCGCCCGCTTCCAGCTTGCCGCCCGGAAACTCCCAATACCCCTCGTACGGCTTGCCTGCCGGGCGCTGCGCCAGCAGATAGCGGCCGTCGGGCTGAACCAGCACGCCGACAGCAACTTCTGTCACCTTGCGACCGGCGGCATTCTTCTGGGCGTCGTTCATGCCGCGGCTCACGCTGAGGTTTTGCGGCCGGACCAGTCGCGCGCGAACTGCCACGCAACACGTCCCGAACGCGAGCCGCGCTCCAACGCCCACACCAGCGCATCGCCGCGCGCCGCTTCGACTTCGGCGTCGTCGCAGCCGAAATGCCGCAGCCAGTGGCCGATGATCGACAGGTAGTCATCCTGCTTGAACGGATAGAAGCTGACCCACAGCCCGAAACGCTCTGACAGCGAGATCTTTTCTTCGACCAGTTCGCCGGGATGAATCTCGCCATCGGACGTGTGCTTGTACGTCTCGTTGTCGCTCATGTATTCGGGCAACAGATGGCGGCGGTTCGACGTCGCGTAGATCAGCACGTTGTCCGATTGCGCGGCGATCGAACCGTCGAGCGCGACCTTCAGCGCCTTGTAACCCGATTCGCCGTCTTCGAACGACAGGTCGTCGCAGAACACCACGAAGCGCTCCGGCCGGTGCGCGATCAGGTCGACGATATCGCCCAGGTCATGCAGATCGTCCTTATCCACTTCGATCAAACGCAGGCCGTCTTTTGCATACGCGTTCAGGCATGCCTTGATCAGCGACGACTTGCCGGTGCCGCGCGCGCCCGTCAGTAGCACGTTGTTGGCCGGCTGCTTGTGCACGAATTGACGCGTGTTCTGCTCGATCAGACCTTTCTGGCGTTCGATGTTTTGCAGATCGTCGAGCGTGATCGTCGAGATGGCCGGCACCGGCTGCAGATAGCCGCGCCCCTGGCGCTTGCGCCAGCGGAAGGCGACCGCCGCCGACCAGTCGATATTTGGCGTGGCGGGCGGAAGCATCGCTTCGAGGCGGACGAGCACGGCTTCGGCCCGGGTCAGAAACTGTTCGAGTTTGTCCATGGCTGGTGAGTAAGGGGCCCGCAGGCCGCTTTAAAACCCCTATGAGAAACCTGGTTACGAACGATAGTCGGCGTTGATGCTCACGTAGTCGTGCGACAGATCGCAAGTCCAGATCGTGGCTTGCGCATCGCCGCGGCCGAGTACGACGCGAATGCCGATCTCGCTCTTTTTCATGACGCGCTGGCCGTCTTCTTCACGGTAGGCCGGATTGCGGCCGCCAGCAGTCGCAACCAGCACGTCGTCCAGATACAGATCGATCTTGCCGACGTCGAGATCGTCCACGCCGGCATAGCCGATGGCCGCCAGAATGCGGCCGAGATTCGGGTCCGATGCATAGAAGGCCGTCTTCACGAGCGGCGAGTGGCCGATCGCATAGGCGATCTGGCGGCATTCGCCGACGCTAGAGCCGCCTTCCACCTGCACGGTCATGAATTTGGTCGCGCCTTCGCCGTCGCGCACGATCAACTGCGCGAGGGTCTGCGCGACTTCGGTCACCGCGTCGCGCAGCGCTGCATAAGCGGGCGAGTCGGTGGACGTGATCGCCGGCAGGCTCGATTTGCCCGACGCGATCAGGATGAATGAATCGTTGGTCGACGTATCGCCATCGATCGTGATGCAATTGAACGAGCGGTCCGCCACGTGCTTGACCAGTGCGTCGAGCACCGGCTGGGCGACGGCGGCATCGAACGCGAGGAAGCCGAGCATGGTCGCCATGTTCGGCTTGATCATGCCCGCGCCCTTGCTGATGCCGGTCAGCGTGACCGTATGGCCGTCGATCGTGACCTGACGCGACGTGGCCTTGGGCAGCGTGTCCGTGGTCATGATCGCCTGCGCGGCGTCGTACCAGTTCGCTTCCTTGCGGTTCGCCAGCGCGGCCGGCAAACCCGCCTTCAGGCGATCGACCGGCAGCGGCTCGAGAATCACGCCCGTCGAAAACGGCAGCACCTGCTCCGGCGTGACATCCGCGAGACGTGCGAGTTCGGCACAGGTTTCACGCGCCGCCACGAGGCCTGGCTCGCCCGTGCCCGCGTTCGCGTTGCCGGTGTTGATCACCAGCGCGCGAATCGGCTTGCCGCCGGCGCGCACACGCTCCAGATTCTCACGGCACACCGTGACGGGCGCCGCACAAAAACGGTTCTGTGTGAACACGCCGCCCACCGTGGCGCCTTCGCCCACGGAAATGACGAGCACGTCCTTGCGGTTCGGCTTGCGGATATTCGCCTCCGCCCAGCCGAGCGAAACGCCGGCGACGGGGTGGAGTTGAGCGGGATCGATCGAGGGGAAATTGACAGCCATGGTCGCGACCTGTCGAAGAAAATGCCGGCAGGCGCCGGCATCGGGGGAAACGGAAACTGATGGCCCGGGCGTGCTGCCGGATCACCGCGAAATCAAGGCAAAGTACCGCGTAAAACGACGCGGCGCGCCTCGCAGCGCGCCGCCTCCGGCATTACACGATCTTGCCGTGGCACTGCTTGTACTTCTTGCCGCTGCCGCACGGGCACGGGTCGTTACGGCCGACCTTCGGCACATTGTCCGCGCTCATGTTCGCTGCAGCCGTATGCGACGAGCCGTGGCTCATTGCATCGCCGATCATGGCGGCGGTGGCCGCTTCCGCGGCAACAGGCGCCGCGGCTGCGGCTTCGGCGAATTCGGCGTGGCGGAACTCGACGTTTTCGAGGTGGCCACCCTGCTCTTCGAGCTGTTCGGCGGCCTGTTCCAGCTGTTCCGGCGACTGGATCTGCACGTTCATCACCACGCGGGTGACTTCGAGCTTCACAGCGTCGAGCATGGCGGCGAACAGTTCGAACGCCTCGCGCTTGTATTCCTGCTTCGGATTCTTCTGCGCATAGCCGCGCAGATGGATGCCCTGGCGCAGGTGATCGAGCGCGGCCAGATGTTCACGCCAGCTACGATCCAGCGTTTGCAGCATGATCGAGCGTTCGAACGCGCTGAACGATTCCCGGCCGACCAGTTCGACCTTCGCCTCGTAGGCTTCGTCCGCGGCGGCTTCGACCGCTTCGAGAATCTCGTCCGCGCTGATCGAGTTCGACTCGTTGATCATTTCCTGGATCGCGAGGTCGAGCTGCCATTCGTTGCGCAGCACTTCTTCCAACTCAGGCACGTCCCACTGCTCTTCAATGCTGCCAGCCGGCACGAACTGGTGAACGATGTCGGCAATCACGCTCTGGCGCATCGCGCCGATGGTTTCCGTGATGTCGTTCGCTTCGAGCAATTCATTGCGCTGCTGGTAGATCACCTTGCGCTGATCGTTCGACACATCGTCGTATTCGAGCAATTGCTTGCGAACGTCGAAGTTGCGCGCTTCCACCTTGCGCTGCGCCGATTCGATCGAGCGCGAGACGATGCCCGCCTCGATCGCTTCGCCTTCCGGCATCTTCAGGCGGTCCATGATTGCGCGCACGCGATCGCCGGCGAAAATGCGCAGCAGCGGATCTTCCAGCGACAAATAGAAGCGCGACGAACCCGGGTCGCCCTGACGACCGGCACGGCCGCGCAACTGGTTGTCGATCCGGCGCGATTCGTGGCGCTCGGTGCCGATGATGTGCAGACCACCCGCGGCCTTCACCTGATCGTGCAGCGCTTGCCATTCGTCGTGCAGCTTCTGGATGCGGCGCTGCTTGTCGTCGTCGGCGAGCGTTTCGTCCAAATCGATGAACGACGCCTGCTTTTCCGCGTTGCCGCCGAGCACGATGTCGGTACCGCGACCGGCCATGTTGGTGGCGATCGTGATGCGCTTCGGACGGCCGGCTTCGGCGACGATCTCGGCTTCACGCGCGTGCTGCTTGGCGTTCAGCACTTCGTGCGGCAAACCGGTTTGCTTCAGCAGATGCGACAGCAACTCGGAGTTTTCGATCGACGTCGTACCGACCAGCACCGGCTGACCGCGCTCGTAGCAATCGCGGATGTCGCGGATCACCGCGTCGTAGCGTTCCTTGGCGGTCTTGTAGATCTGATCTTGCTTGTCGATCCGCTTGGGCGGACGGTTGGTCGGGATCACGACCGTTTCGAGACCGTAGATCTCGTTGAATTCGTACGCTTCCGTATCCGCCGTGCCGGTCATGCCGGACAGCTTCGCGTACATGCGGAAGTAGTTCTGGAACGTGATCGACGCGAGCGTCTGATTCTCGCTCTGGATCTTGACGTGTTCCTTCGCCTCGACGGCCTGGTGCAGGCCGTCCGACCAGCGGCGCCCCGCCATCAGGCGGCCGGTAAATTCGTCGACGATCACCACTTCGCCGTTCTGCACCACGTAATGCTGGTCCTTGAAGAACAGCGTGTGTGCGCGCAGCGCGGCGTACACGTGGTGCATGAGCGTGATGTTCTGCGGCGCGTACAGGCTTTCGCCCTCGCCGATCAGGCCCCACTCGGCGAGCAGGCGCTCGGCCTTTTCGTGGCCCGATTCCGTCAGGAACACCTGGCGGCCTTTCTCGTCCAGCGTGTAGTCGCCCGGCTTTTCGACGCCGGTGCCGTCCGCTTTCTCTTCGCCGATCTGGCGCTCGAGCAGCGGCGGCAGCGCATTCATGCGCACGTAGAGTTCGGTATGGTCTTCAGCCTGGCCGGAGATGATCAGCGGCGTACGGGCTTCGTCGATCAGGATCGAGTCGACCTCGTCGACCACCGCGAAATTCAGGGCTCGCTGCACGCGTGCATCGGTCTCGTAGACCATGTTGTCGCGCAGGTAGTCGAAGCCGAATTCGTTGTTGGTGCCGTACGTGATGTCAGCCGCGTAGGCTTCCTGCTTCGCGCCGTGATCCATCTGCGACAGGTTGATGCCGACCGACAGACCGAGGAAGTTGTACAGCCGCGCCATCCATTCGGCGTCGCGCTGGGCGAGGTAGTCGTTGACCGTGACCACGTGCACGCCGCGCCCCGACAGCGCGTTCAGGTACACCGGCAGCGTGGCGACGAGCGTCTTGCCCTCGCCAGTGCGCATTTCGCCGATCTTGCCGTAGTGCAGAACCATGCCGCCGATCAGCTGCACGTCGAAGTGGCGCATTTTCAGCACCCGCTTGCTGGCCTCGCGGCATACCGCGAAGGCTTCCGGCAGGAGCTTGTCGAGCGACTCACCGCTCGCGACGCGCTGGCGGAATTCACCCGTTTTGGCGCGCAGTTGATCGTCCGTCAATTGCTCGATCTGCGGCTCGAGCGCATTGATCGCCGTGACGGTCTTTTGATATTGCTTGACTAACCGCTGGTTGCGGCTGCCAAAAATCTTCTGTAGAAAACCGGTGGTCATCGGATCGGTGTCTGCGTCGCGGCTTCGGCTGGGTCGCGGCGTGCAGTTCGTGCACGTGCGCTCCGGGGTCGGAAGGGCCTCGGCGGCTTAGTCCAAGAGTGAATTCGAATCGCGCATTTTAGCACGCGCCCCCGCCCACGCTGATGTCGGCAGCGAGACGGCAGCGGGGCATCCGAAGCCCGCCGCAGCGAGCTCTGACAGTCCGCATTGAGGCAGGTCCGCGTGCATCCCGCGCGGTACAATCGCGGCGTGAACGCGCATAGGGTGCGGACACGCCGTTACCATCGAACATGAGCCGTATTCCTTCCTTTTCAAGGCCGCCGCCCCAGCAGTTCAAGGCGCGCCGCCCGCAGCCGGTCGCCGAGGTGCTCAATCGCACGGACGCGTTCGCGGCCCTGCGCGCGGGCGTCGAGCAGATTGCGGCGTTGGAGAAGGATCTGCGGGCGCTGCTGCCGGACTATCTGGCGACGAGCGTCGAGCCCAGCTTTATCAAGGAAGGCGTGTTGGCCCTGTTCGCCGGCCATAACGCGCTGGCGGCACGGCTGCGGCATCTGGAACCGCGGCTGCTGTCGGATCTGCAACAGCGCGGCTGGCCGGTCAATGCGCTGCGGATTCGCGTGCGGCCGCAGGCTGTCAAGGAACCGCCGCCGGTCAAACAGGCGCGCATGACGCCGGCCGGCGCCGACGCGCTCCACGCGCTGAGCGAATCGCTGGCGCCGTCGCCCTTACAGGAAGCGCTGGCGAAAATGGCGGCCCGGCATCGGAGAAATCGCTAGGCAAAAGAAAAGCGGCCCGACTGGGCCGCTTACTTTTCGTACGATTGCTTCGGAAAATTCACCCGAAGGCGTCAGGCAAAAGCCGTCTGGGTCTCGTAGGCGAAACCGCGCGGTGCCTTCTGCGTGTCGTCGAAGGTGACGATTTCGTACGAATCTTCGTGCGCCAGCAGTTCACGCAGCAGCGCATTGTTCAGGCCGTGGCCCGACTTGTACGCGTTGTACGACGCCAGCAGCGGGTGGCCAATCACATACAGGTCGCCGATCGCGTCGAGCATCTTGTGCTTCACGAACTCGTCGTCGTAGCGCAGGCCGTCGTTATTCAGGATGCGGTACTCGTCGAGCACGATCGCGTTGTCCATGCTGCCGCCACGCGCCAGACCGAGTTCGCGCATCATTTCCACTTCATGCGCGAAACCGAAGGTGCGGGCACGCGCGATTTCACGCACGTACGACGTATTGGCAAAATCCACTTCCAGCGCCTGACCGGTTTTATCCACGGCCGGGTGACGGAAATCGATCGTAAATTTGAGCTTGAAACCGAAATACGGGTCGAGACGCGCGAATTTATCGCCGTCACGAATTTCGACCGGCTTGGTGACCTTGATGAATTTCTTCGCCGCGTTCTGCTCTTCGATGCCTGCCGATTGAATCAGAAACACGAACGAACCCGCGCTGCCGTCCATGATCGGGATTTCTTCGGCGGTGACGTCGACGTACAGGTTGTCGATGCCGAGACCGGCGCAGGCGGACATCAGATGCTCGATGGTCGAGACGCGCGCGCCGTCCTTCTGCAACACGGAAGCCAGACGCGTATCGCCAATCGCCATCGCCGACGCAGGAATGTCCACCGGCGTGGCCAGATCCACGCGCGAAAACACGATGCCCGTGTCCGGCCCGGCCGGACGGAGCGTCAGTTCGACTTTACGGCCGGAGTGCAGGCCAATGCCGACTGTCTTGACGATTTGCTTGATAGTGCGCTGCTTCAACATGGTGATCTTCTATTCGATTGAAAATCCCAATCGGGACTTTTTATTCCATAGCACGAATTATACTCCAATACCCTAAGGAGCGTCTTTTCGCGGAACGTATCAATCTGTTTCGCTGCATTACCCCTGGGCGCCCGTCAGGAAAGCGTGACGGGCCGATGCCCCGGAACGGAGGCGTTTCCGGTCATCGGCCCGCGTAACGGCCTGTCACAAAAGCGTCTTATCGACCGTTGCCCCGGCACAACGCGCCAACCGCGCGTGCCTGTGGCGAAGGCCACGACGCCCACGTGCCTAGCTCAACGTAGCGAGAATACTCCCTGCATCGCTGACTTCGAATTTGCCGGCAGCCTCGACGTTCAACGTCTTGACCACGCCGTCGTCGACCACCATCGCGTAGCGCTGGGAACGGATTCCCATGCCGCGCGCCGACAAATCCTGCTCGAAACCGAGCGCTCGCGTGAAAGCCGCACTGCCGTCCGCCATCATGCGCACCTTGCCCGAGGCGTGCTGATCGCGTCCCCACGCGCCCATTACGAACGCGTCGTTGACGGACACGCACCAGATCTCGTCGATGCCAAGAGCGCGCAACTGCTCGGCGTGTTCGACATAACCCGGTACATGTTTGGCCGAACAGGTGGGCGTGAACGCGCCCGGCAATCCGAAGATCACCACACGCTTGCCCGCTGTCTGTTCGCGCACGTCGAAGCTGTTAGGCCCGATCGTGCAGCCCGCCCGCTCGTCTTCGATCAACTCGAAGAGCGTCGCGTCGGGCAGCTTGTCACCTGCTTGAATCATGCTCAAGTCCTTTGCATCGATGCGAAGCACGCTCGCACGTCGTCGTGTCGCAGTGAAAAATCCGGCGTGAGCCTCACACTATGCTCCGCCGCCCGGCGACAGTCGCCCACTCCGCTTCGCGAATCCGAAGAGGGCAGTCGTCCTTGCCGCGAATCCTCAAAGATACGCGACTTGTTTGCCGTTCACCCGCCACGCTCGTGCATTCGTCCGCCAGCGCTGCACTGCTGTCCAACTCGCAGCGCCGCAACGAAAGCCTGCTCGTGCGCTCAGTCCGCCTGCTTGCGCAGGAATGCCGGAATGTCGTACGTGTCGACGCCCTTTTCCTGCAGCGCCTGCACATGCGAAGCGGCCGTATCGCGCGACGTGCGCCACACTGCCGGCGTGTCCAGCGCGCCGTAGTCGGCGGTGCTGGCGTGCGACGACTGCGGTGTGTAGGCAGCGTGTGCATTGATCGGCTGGTTGTCGGTGCCGGTGCGCAGCAGCGTCATCGGTGCCGATTGCTGCTTCTTCGCCGCACGGCCCAGGCCCGTTGCCACGACCGTCACGCGCAGCGCGTCGCCCATCGCATCGTCGTACACCGCGCCGAAGATCACGGTCGCGTCTTCCGCAGCATAGCTCTTGATGGTGTTCATCACTTCGCGCGTTTCCGACAGACGCAGCGAACGGCTCGACGTGATGTTGACCAGCACGCCACGCGCACCCGACAGATCCACACCTTCCAGCAGCGGGCTGGCGACAGCCTGCTCAGCAGCGAGGCGTGCGCGATCGACGCCGGCAACCGTCGCCGTGCCCATCATCGCCTTGCCTTGCTCGCCCATCACCGTCTTCACGTCTTCGAAGTCGACGTTCACCAGACCGTCGACGTTGATGATTTCCGCGATGCCGGCAACTGCGTTGTTCAGAACGTCGTCTGCGCACTGGAAGCACTTGTCCATCTCGGCGTCATCGCCCATCACCTCGAACAGCTTGTCGTTCAGGACGACGATCAGCGAGTCGACGTGATCCTCCAGTTGCTGCGAACCGGCTTCCGCGACGCGCATGCGCTTGCCGCCTTCGAATTCGAACGGCTTGCTGACGACGCCAACGGTCAAGATACCCATTTCCTTGGCGATCTGCGCGACCACGGGTGCTGCGCCCGTGCCCGTGCCGCCGCCCATGCCGGCCGTGATGAAGACCATGTGCGCGCCGCGCAATGCGTCGGCGATGCGCTCACGGGCTTCTTCCGCTGCGGCGCGGCCCATTTCCGGCTTGGCGCCCGCGCCCAGACCCGTGTTGCCGAGCTGGATCACCGCGGTGGCGCGCGAACGCGACAAAGCCTGCGCGTCCGTGTTCATCACGATGAAGTCGACGCCTTGCACGCCTTTGTTGATCATGTGCTGGACAGCATTGCCGCCAGCGCCACCTACTCCGACCACCTTGATGATGGTGCCGTTCGTTTCGGTTTCCAGCATTTGGAAATCCATGATGCCTCCGTCAAGATAAAAAATTTACAGCCACTCGGCCGTTATTCGGCAGGAGATCGGGCAACCTCCTGTCGCGCGCCGGCCGCCGGCACCGGCGCGTATTTCTAAAAACCGTTCTGTGCAGCGAATGCGTTAGAAGTTGCCGAGGAACCAGTCCTTCATGCGCGTGAACACCTGTCCCATCGACCCCGACTGCACCGCGACCTTGCGGCCGCGCATGCGCTGCGAGCGTCCTTCGACGAGCAGGCCCATCGCCGTCGAGTAGCGCGGATTGCGCACCACGTCAGCGAGACCGCCCGCGTATTCCGGCACGCCGATGCGCACCGGCTTCAGGAAGATGTCCTCACCCAGTTCGACCATGCCGAGCATCATCGACGCGCCGCCGGTCAGCACCACGCCGGAGCTCAGCAGTTCCTCGTAACCCGACTCGCGCACCACCTGCTGCACGAGCGAAAACAGTTCTTCGACACGCGGCTCGACCACTGCCGCCAGCGCCTGGCGCGACAGCGTGCGCGGACCGCGCTCACCGAGACCCGGCACCTCGATCATCTCGTCCGGATCGGCGAGCGCCTGCTTGGCAATGCCGTAATCCACCTTGATGTCTTCCGCATCCGGCGTCGGCGTACGCAGCGCCATCGCGATGTCGCTCGTGATCTGGTCGCCGGCGATAGGAATCACCGCCGTATGACGGATCGCGCCTTCGCTGAAAATCGCAATGTCCGTCGTGCCGCCGCCGATATCGACCAGCACCACGCCGAGTTCTTTTTCATCTTCCGTCAGCACCGCCAGCGACGACGCCAGCGGTTGCAAGATCAGATCGTTCACTTCGAGCCCGCAGCGGCGCACGCACTTGACGATGTTCTGCGCTGCGCTCACCGCGCCGGTGACGATATGCACCTTCACTTCGAGGCGAATGCCGCTCATGCCGATCGGCTCGCGCACATCTTCCTGACCGTCGATGATGAATTCCTGCGTCAGGATGTGCAGCACCTGCTGATCGGTCGGGATGTTGATCGCCTTCGCCGTTTCGATCACGCGCGCCACATCCGTCTGCGTGACTTCCTTCTCCTTGATCGCCACCATGCCGCTCGAGTTGAAGCTGCGGATATGGCTGCCGGCAATTCCGGTAAATACGTTTGTGATCTTGCAGTCGGCCATCAGTTCGGCTTCTTCGAGCGCGCGCTGTATGGACTGCACGGTGGCTTCGATATTCACCACCACGCCTTTCTTGAGCCCCTTCGATTCGCTCTGGCCGAGGCCGATCACCTCGTAGTGACCTTCGCCCTTCAACTCGGCGACGATGGCCACGACCTTCGACGTCCCAATGTCGAGGGCGACCAGCAGATCTTTATAGTCTTTACTCATAGCGTGCTCATTGCGTGTGATGTCCGTTTACTTCTTGCCCTTGTCGGGTTCGGTGATAAAGCGCATCCCTGCCGCGCGAATCGCGAAACCGTTCGGATAGCGCAAGTCCGCATACTCGATATCCTTTCCCCAACGTTGCGTCACCGCGTTCCACGCCGCGCTCAGACGCTTGCTCCGGTCGAGCAGCGTGTCCTGATTGCGTTCGCGCCCAAGTTCCACCTGCGTGCCGTTCGAGAGCTTCACCGTCCACGCGTAGCGCGGCGACAGTGTCACTTCTTCAGGCGTCGCGCCCAACGGCGCAAACCATTTCTGGAAGTCGTGATAACGCGCGACCACCTCTTTTGCCGTGCCGTCCGGACCATCGAACGCGGGCAAGTCTTCTTCGAGCTCGCCCTGGTTCGCCGTGAACAGTTCGCCGTCGACGCTCACCAACTGATCGCTGCCCCACGTTCCCAGCGGTTTGTACTCTTCCAGCGTGACAGCCAGTGCATTCGGCCAGACTCGCCGCACGCTCGCATGACGCACCCACGGCATCTGCTCGAACGCCTGACGCGCCACGTCGAGATCCACCGTGAAAAAGTTGCCCTTCAAGCGCCCCACGACACCCGCGCGCACCGTCGGCGAATTGATGTGCTCGGTATCGCCGTCGATCTGGATTTCGCGCAACGCGAAATTCGGGCGCTGGATCAGCCAGTAACCGCCCGCCGCCAGCAGCACGAGCACCAGCAACGCATGCAATGCGTTGGCGGCGAAATTGAGCTGGCGAACGTTGTTCCACATGGTGTTGCTTTCGGGTCGCCCCGGTTAGTCCTGCAGCGTCAGCGCCAATACGCCGACAACCAGTTCCTGATAGCTGATGCCCACCGCGCGCGCCGCTTTCGGCGGCAGCGAGTGATCGGTCATGCCAGGCGCCGTGTTCACTTCGAGGAAATACGGGTTGCCGTCGGCGTCGAGCATGAAATCCGCACGGCCCCAGTCGGTGCAGCCGAGCACGTCGAAGGCACGGCGCGCCAGCACTTTCAGGCGCGCTTCCTCGTCCGCCGCCAGACCGCACGGGATCAGGTACTGCGTGTCGTTCGCGATGTACTTCGCGTGATAGTCGTAAAACTCGCCGGCCGGCACGATGCGAATCACCGGCAAGTCGAGATTGCCGGCGATGCACGCGGTGTATTCGCCGCCGCCTTCAATGCTCTTTTCGACCACCACGATCTTGTCGTACTTGACCGCTTCGATCAGCGCGGCGGGCAGTGCGTCGGCGCTCTTCACCTTGATCACCGCGACGCTCGAACCTTCGCTCGCCGGCTTCACGAAGATTGGCAAGCCGAGCTTCGCGACAATGTCTTTCGAACGCGCTGCGTAGTCGTCGCCGCGCAGCACGGCTTCGAACGGCGGCGTCGGAATGCCGAGTTGCTGCCACACGAGCTTGGTGCGGAACTTGTCGAGACCGAGCGCCGAGCCGAGCACGCCGCTACCCGTGTACTTGATGCCGTAAAAGTCGAGCGCGCCCTGGATCTGGCCGTTCTCGCCATAGCCGCCATGCAGCGCGTTGAACGCGCGCACAAAGCCTTCTTCCTTCAATGCGGCGAGCGGACGCTCGGCCGGATCGAACGGATGCGCGTCCACGCCGGCGTCGCGCAGACCTTGCAGCACCAGGCGGCCGGAGTTGAGCGATACCTCGCGCTCGGCGGAGTCCCCACCGAGTAGCACTGCCACTTTGCCGAATTGTTTCGGGTCGATACTGCTCATTTCGCTCACACCTTCGTTTCCTGCGCGAGGCGACCCGGCACACCGCCGATCGAACCCGCGCCCATCGTGATCACCACATCGCCGTCGCGCACCACTGCTGAGAGCGCGTCCGGCACTTCATCCACCGTATCGACAAACACCGGCTCGACCTTGCCCGCCACACGCAGCGCACGCGCCAAGGCGCGGCCGTCCGCGGCGACGATCGGCGCTTCACCAGCCGAATAGACTTCGGTCAGCACGAGCGCGTCGACGGTCGACAGCACTTTCACAAAATCCTCGAAGCAATCACGCGTACGCGTGAAGCGGTGCGGCTGGAACGCCAGCACCAGACGCCGGCCCGGAAATGCGCCCCGCGCCGCCGCCACCGTGGCCGCCATTTCGACCGGGTGATGACCGTAGTCATCCACCAGCGTGTATGCGCCCGCGGCTTGACCTTCGCTTACGACAGGCACTTCGCCGTAGCGCTGGAAGCGTCGGCCCACGCCGTTGAAATCCGCCAGCGCTCGCTGGATATCGGCATCTTTCACTTCAAGTTCAGTCGCAATTGCAATTGCGGCCAAAGCGTTCTGCACGTTGTGCTCGCCCGGCAGGTTCAAAACGATGTCGATCGGCGCCGCGTCTTCGCGCATGGCGGTGAAATGCATCTTGCCGTCGCGCGCCTGTACGTTGACCGCGCGCACCTGCGCATCCGGCGCGAAGCCGTAGCGGATGATCGGCTTCGACACGAACGGCAGAATTTCCTTCACGTTCGGATCGTCGACGCACAGCACCGCGATACCGTAAAACGGCAGACGGTGCGTGAATTCGATGAACGCCTGCTTGAGCCGCGCGAAGTCATGGCCGTAGGTGTCCATGTGATCGGCGTCGATGTTCGTGATGACTTCGATCACCGGGAACAGATTCAGGAACGACGCATCCGACTCGTCGGCTTCCGCGACAATGAAGTCGCCCGTGCCGAGCCGCGCATTCGCGCCCGCGCTGATCAGCCGGCCACCGATCACGAAGGTCGGATCGAGACCGCCCGCCGCGAGCACGCTCGCCACCAGCGAAGTGGTCGTGGTCTTGCCGTGCGTGCCGGCAATCGCGATGCCCTGCTTCAGGCGCATCAGTTCCGCGAGCATCACTGCGCGCGGCACGATCGGAATGCGGCGATGACGCGCGGCCAGCACTTCCGGGTTGTCGCTGCGCACCGCCGTGGAGACGACCACCGCGTTCGCGCCTTCGATGTTCTCCGCCGCGTGACCGATCGCGATCCGTGCGCCGAGTGCGGCGAGGCGATCCGTGATCGCGTTGCTCGTGAGATCCGAGCCGCTCACCTGATAGCCGAGGTTGACCAGCACCTCCGCGATGCCGCTCATGCCGACACCACCGATGCCGACAAAGTGAATGTGTTTGACGATGTGTTTCATTGCTTTCCTTCTGGGCTCGCGCCCGAAATCGAACCCGCCACGGTCGCGCAAATCTGCGCGACCTGTTCCGTGGCGTCGGGTTTCGCGAGCGAGCGCGAACGCTCCGCCATCTCCGCGAGGGTTTCTCGCGTCTGGCTGCGCAACCAGTCAGCGAGGGTTTCCGCCGACAGATCGCGTTGCTGCACGACCAGCGCCGCGCCGTTGTCGGCGAGGAACGCTGCATTAGTGGTTTGGTGATCGTCTACTGCATACGGGAACGGCACGAAGAACGCCGCCACGCCTACTGCTGAAATCTCGGACACCGTCATCGCGCCGGACCGGCAAATCACCAGGTCCGCGTTCGCGTAGGCGCTCGTCATGTCGTCGATGAACGGTACGAGTTCGACGCCGGCGCCCGCTTGCAAACCGGCTACCGCGTAGTTCTCGCGCAGCGCCTCAATGTGCTTCGCGCCCGCCTGATGCACGATGCGCGGCCGTTCGTTCGGCGCGAGCAAGGCCACCGCGCGCGGCACGACTTCATTCAATGCCGTCGCGCCCAGACTGCCGCCCACGACCAGCACATTCAACGGACCGCTGCGTTGCGCGTAGCGTGTTTTGGGTGCAATTGCGCGCGCAAGTTCCTCACGAATCGGATTTCCCGTCCATTCGCCGTGCGGCAATGCATTCGGGAACGCAACCAGCACACGCTTGGCAACTTTCGCGAGCACCTTGTTCGCTAGACCGGCAATCGAATTCTGTTCATGCAGCACCAGCGGACGGCCGCTCAATGCGGTCATCAAGCCGGCCGGAAACGTGATGTAGCCGCCCATGCCGAGCACCACATCCGGCTTCACGCGACGCAGGACGGAGAGGCTTTGCGTGCAGGCGCGCAGCAGATTCAGCGGCAGCATCAGCTTGGTTTTCATGCCCTTGCCGCGCAGTCCGCCGAAGCGCACGTATTCCATCGGGATGCCGTGCTTCGGCACCAGCGTCGCTTCCATGCCCGCGGGATTGCCGAGCCATACGACCTTCCAGCCCCACGCCTGCATCAGATGAGCGACCGCGAGCCCAGGGAACACGTGTCCCCCGGTGCCTCCGGCCATCACCATCAGCGTGCGTTGCGGCAGAGCGGTCATACTTTCCCTCCGCGCATCAACACCCGGTTCTCGTAATCGACGCGCATCAACACTGCAACCGCGACGCAGTTCAGCACAATGCCCGAGCCGCCATAACTGACGAGCGGCAGCGTGAGACCCTTGGTCGGCAGCAAGCCGAGGTTCACGCCCATGTTGATGAAGGTCTGCGCGCCGAACCAGATGCCGACGCCCTTCGCGACCAGGCCCGCGAACGTGCGATCGAGTGCGAGCGCCTGACGGCCGATCTCGAACGAGCGGCGCACGATCCAGTAGAACATCAGGATCACCACCAGCACGCCGATAAAACCGAGTTCCTCGCCGATCACCGCGAGGATGAAGTCGGTATGCGCTTCCGGCAGATAGTTGAGCTTCTCGACGCTGCCGCCGAGACCCACGCCGAACCACTCGCCGCGGCCGAACGCGATCAGCGAGTGCGTCAATTGATAAGCCTTGCCCTGCGCGTAACGGTCGTCCCACGGATCGAGGTACGCGAAAATCCGTTCACGACGCCACGGCGACGCCCACACCAGCAAACTGAACGTGCCGACCGCGGTTGCCACCAGGCCGCCGAACAGCTTGCCGTTCACGCCGCCGAGAAACAGCACGCCCATCGCGATCGCCGCGATCACCATGAACGCGCCCATGTCCGGTTCGAGCAGCAGCAACGCGCCGACGAGACCCACCGCCACCGCCATCGGCAAAAAGCCTTTGGCGAAGCTGTGCATGTATTCCTGCTTGCGCACCGTGTAGTTCGCCGCGTAAATCGTCACGGCGAGCTTCATGATTTCCGACGGCTGCATGTTCGTGATGCCGAGCGGAATCCAGCGGCGCGCGCCGTTCACGCCCTTGCCGACGTGCGGAATCAGCACGATCACCAGCGCGACCAGCGAAATTAGAAACAGCTTCGGCGCGTACTTGTCCCACGTCGCGATCGGAATGCGGAACGACACGACGCCGATCACCGAGCCCATCACCACGAAGATGATCTGGCGCACGAGAAACGCGTAGTCGCGATAGGACGCGTACTTCGGCGAATCGGGCATGGCGATCGACGCCGAATACACCATCACGACGCCGAGACCGAGCAGCGCGACGACCACCCACAGCAGCGAGTGATCGTAGTCGAGCATGCGCGAGCGCAATGGACGCACGCCGTTGACGGCGCTTGCGAGCCCACTGCCGCCCGTGCGGCCGACACGCGCCGCACCGCCCGAACCACCCGCGTCGCCGGCGGCGGCTTGACGCGAACCGAAACGTTCCGACCAGCTCATATCATCGTCCCCCGTTCGGCCGCGATGTCTTCTACCGTGCTGCGGAATACCGCGGCGCGGTGCGCGTAACCCTTGAACATGTCGAAGCTCGCGCAAGCCGGCGACAACAACACGGCGTCGCCCGGCTCCGCGAGCGCGGTTGCGGCGCGCGTGGCTTCTTCGAGCGTGGCGTGATCCGTCATGGCGATGCCGGTGTCTTCCAGCGCGGCGCGGATCTGCGGCGCGTCGCGGCCGATCAACATCACGGCGCGACACCAGCGCATGACCGGCGCGGCGAGCGGTTCGAAATCCTGGCCCTTGCCGTCGCCGCCGGCGATCAGCACGATGCGCTGCGCAAGGCCGTCGAGCGCGGCCACCGTCGCGCCGACATTGGTGCCCTTGCTGTCGTCCACATAGTCGATACCGTCGATCGACGCGATTAATTCCACACGATGCGGCTCGCCGTGATATTCGCGCAGGCCGTGCAGAAGCGGCGCGCCCGGCAGACCGATCGCGCGCGCGAGTGCATAAGCGGCGAGCGCATTGGCGGCGTTGTGCAGACCGCGAATACGCAAGGCGTCCGCGGGCATCAGTTGTTTTAGCGCGATGTTCGGCGGCGTCACCACTTCGTTCTTGCGACGGCGCTTCGGCACCGGCTCGTCGCTCGCGTCGCGATCGTGCGCCTCTACGAGCCAGATCATGCCGTTGTCGCGCAGCAGACCGTAGTCGCCGTCGTTCTTCGGCTCGGTGACGCCGAATGTGACCATCTCGGCTTCGTTGTCTTCCGCGGGCGCGAGCTTCATGACGCGCGAGTCATCGCGATTCAGCACGCGCACGGTCTGTGCACCAAAGATGCGGCCCTTCGCGGTGGCGTAGGCGTCGAGACCGCCGTGCCAGTCCAGATGATCCTGGGTGATGTTCAGCACGACTGCCGCATCCGGCGTAAACGTATGCGCGGTTTCCAACTGGAAGCTCGACAGCTCCAGCACCCACACGTCGGGCAATGCGGTGTTGTCGATCGCTTCCGAGAGTTTGTCGAGCAGCGCCGGGCTGATGTTGCCGGCCACCGCGACCTTCTTGCCGGCGCGTTCGCACAGCAGGCCGGTCAGGCTCGTGGTCGTGGTCTTGCCGTTGGTGCCGGTAATCGCGATCACCTTCGGCGCGTAGCCGCTTTCGCCGAGCGTCTTCAACGCCTGCGAGAAGAGTTCGAGTTCGCCCCACACGGGGATGCCCTGTTCGCGCGCCGCCGAGATCAGCGGCAACAGGTCAGCAGCCAGCGGCGACAAACCGGGGCTGATGGCGACGAGTTCTACGCCTTCGAGCAGCGCCGTCGAAAACGGGCCACCGACGAATGCGGCGTCGATGCCGTGCGCTTCCAGCGCGGGCAGGTTCGGCGGCACTTCACGCGTATCGGCCACACGCAGCCGACAGCCGTGCCGCGCGCACCAGCGCGCCATGGCGAGACCGGATTCACCCAGTCCCAGCACGAGCACCATCGGCTTTTGCCGATCCCGAAACTTCTCGCCGAACATCGCCTGCTTCCCCTAATACCTGCTTAACGCAACTTGAGCGTGGACAAACCAAAGAGACACAACATCAACGTGATGATCCAGAAGCGCACGACCACCTGCGTTTCCTTCCACCCCGACAATTCGAAATGGTGATGCAGCGGCGCCATCTTGAAGAGACGCCGCCCTTCGCCGAAACGGCGCTTGGTGAATTTGAACCACGTCACTTGCAACATCACGGAAAGCGTCTCCGCGACGAAAATGCCGCCCATGATGAAGAGCACGATTTCCTGGCGCACGATCACCGCCACGGTGCCGAGCGCGCCGCCGAGCGCGAGCGCGCCGACGTCGCCCATGAACATCTGCGCCGGGTGCGTGTTGAACCAGAGGAACGCGAGCCCTGCCCCGCCCATCGCCGAACAGAAGATCAGCAATTCGCCCGCGCCTGCGATATGCGGAAACAACAAATACTTCGAGTAGACCGAGCTGCCCATCACATACGCGAACACACCCAGCGACGCGCCGACCAGCACGACCGGCATGATCACGAGACCGTCGAGGCCGTCGGTGAGGTTGACCGCGTTGCTCGCGCCGACGATCACCAGATACGTCAGCACGATGAAGCCCCACACGCCGAGCGGATAGCTGATCGATTTGACGAACGGCAGCATCAGGTCGGCGCGCGCCGGCAGGCCCATCGAGAGGCCGCTGCGCACCCACGCCATGAACAGGTCGAACACGCGCACATTGCTCGCTTCGGACACGCTGAACGCGAGATACACGGCTGCGAACAGACCGATCACCGACTGCCAGAAATACTTTTCGCGCGACGACATGCCGCGCGGATCCTTGTAGACCACCTTGCGGTAATCGTCGACCCAGCCGATCACACCGAAACCGAACGTGACGAGCATCACGATCCAGATGAAGCGATTCGTCAGATCGGCCCACAACAGCGTGGCCACGGCAATGCCGAGCAGAATCAGCACGCCGCCCATGGTCGGCGTGCCGGATTTGACGAGGTGAGTCTGCGGACCGTCTTTACGAACTGCCTGACCGACCTTCATGGAGGTCAGCTTGCGAATCACCGCCGGGCCACAGACGAGCCCGATCAGCAGCGCGGTGATGGTCGCCATCACCGCACGGAAAGTCAGATAACTGAACACGCGCAAGAAGCTTGCGTCATTCTGCAGCCATTGCGCCAGCGCCAGTAGCATGCTTCGGTCCTTCTATTTCAATGTGCGGCGGGCTTACTGCCCGCAGCGTTGGGTTGTGGACTCGTTACGGCGTCCACCACGCGCTCCATCTGCATGAAGCGCGAGCCTTTCACGAGAAGCGTTGCGGCAGGACCGAAACCGGCCTGCTGCAATTGCGCGACCAGCGTGCCGATATCGGCGACGTGATGCGCGTTGGCGCCGTACGCGGTGCAGGCGTCGCGCGAAGCGTCGCCCATGGCGTACAGCGCGTCGATACCGCGTTCCTTGGCGTAAGCGCCGATTTCGCGGTGAAACGCCGGACCGTTGTCGCCGACTTCGCCCATGTCGCCCATCACCAGCACGCGCGGCGCGGCGCGTGAGGCGAGCACGTCGATCGCGGCGCGCATCGAATCGGGGTTGGCGTTGTAGGTGTCGTCGATCACAGTGGCGCCGGCGAGCGTGCCGAGGACGGCCTGCTTCACCTGCAAGCGGCCTTTCACGGCGCCGAACGATTCGAGACCGCGCTTGATCGCGTCGAGCGAAACGCCTGCGGCCAAAGCGGCCGATGTTGCGGCCAGCGCGTTGTGCGCATTGTGGTCGCCGAGCACTTTCAGCGTGACTTCGACTTGCCCTTCAGGCGCGTCGATGCTCAAGACGTTGCCGTCGAACGTGCCTTTTACCGCGGCTTCGGTCGTGCGCTCGGCGGAGTTCAGCGCGAAGTCCATGATGCGGCTGCCGGTGGCGGCTACGCGCCAGATGCTCGCGTAGGCGTCGTCGGCGGGGAATACGGCGACGCCTTCCGGCGACAGCGCGTGAATCACGCTGGCGTGTTCGAGCGCGACGGCTTCGACCGTCGCCATGAATTCCTGATGCTCGCGCTGCGCGTTGTTCACCACCGCGACCGTCGGCTCGGCGATTTTCGCGAGCTCCGAGGTTTCGCCCGGATGGTTCATGCCGAGTTCGACTACCGCCAGTTGGTGCGCGGCGTGCAAACGGAACAACGTGAGCGGCAAGCCGATGTCGTTGTTGAAGTTGCCCGCGGTGGCCAGACGCGCGTCGGCGCCGACCGCGGCGGCGAAGATCGACGCGATCATTTCCTTGACCGTGGTCTTGCCGTTGCTGCCCGTCACGGCGACGAGCGGCATGCTGAACTTGCGACGCCAACCGCGTGCGAGCGCGCCCAGACCCACGCGCGTGTCGGTGACTTTCAGCGCGGGAACATTCCAGTCTTGCGGCGTGCGCGAGACCAGCACGGCGCTCACGTTGCGCGCGGCGACGTCCGGCAGAAAGTCGTGCGCGTCGAACCGGTCGCCCTTGATCGCGACGAACAGATCGCCCGGTCCGGCGCTGCGGCTGTCGGTGGAAACGCGATCGAACGTGACGTCGTCGTCACCCAGCACGGTTGCGCCCGTGATCAAAGCGGCGGCTTCACGCAGCGAGAACATGCTCATTCGCCACCTCCGCGTGCTTGCGTCGCGCGCGCGGCCAGCGCGAGGCGAGCGTGATCCTGATCGGAGAAAGCGCGTTTCTTGCCCATGATTTCCTGTGTTGCTTCGTGCCCCTTGCCGGCCAGCACGATGACGTCTTCGCGCGCGGCGCTGCGGATCGCTTGCAGGATCGCGCTCGCGCGGTCCTCGATACGGCGCGCTTTCGACGCGTCTTTCATGCCCGCCGCGATCTGCTCGATGATCGATTGCGGATCTTCGCTGCGCGGGTTGTCGCTGGTCACCACGACGCCGTCGGCGATCTTCTCGGCGATCGCCCCCATCAGCGGACGCTTGGTCGCGTCGCGGTCGCCGCCGCAGCCGAACATGCAGATCAGTTCGCCGCCGCGCGCGGTTGCCATCGGGCGCAGCGCTTCGAGTGTCTTTTCCAGTGCGTCCGGCGTGTGCGCGTAATCGATCACGACGAGCGGCTCGTCGTTCTGCAAGCGGCCGCCCAGACGCTGCATGCGGCCGTTCACCGACTCGAGCTTCGCCAGTTCGGCCAGCGCGGCGTCGAACGGCACGTCAGCGGCGAGCAATGCGCCCAGCACGCCGAGCAGATTGCTCACGTTGAACGCGCCGAGCGTTTGCACTTCGACGTCGGCATCGCCCCAGTCGGAAGTGCTCAAATGGAATGCGGTGCCCGTTGCCGTTGCGCGCACATTCGAGGCGAGCAGCAACGCGTCGGCTTGCGGCGCGTCTTGCAGCGTGTCGTCTAGCCCATAAGCGATCGTGCGTGCATGGCCTTGCGTGCTGGCGAGCAAACGACGGCCCGCCGCATCGTCGCGGTTGATCACGGCCGCGCGCAGTTCCGGCCAGGCGAAGAGACGCGCCTTGGCGGCTTCGTAGGCTTCGAACGTGTGGTGATAGTCGAGATGGTCTTGCGTGAGATTCGTGAACACGGCGATGTCGAACGCCGTGCCGTTCACGCGCCCCTGATGCAGCGCGTGCGACGACACTTCCATCGCCACCGCCTGCGCGCCCGCGTCGCGCAAGTGCGCGAGACTGCGTTGCAGTTGCGGTGCGTCGGGCGTGGTGAAGCCGGTGTGCACGAGGTGGCCCGGCAAACCGGTGCCGAGCGTGCCGATGATCGCGCAGCGCGTGCCGAGCGCCGTCAGCGCCGCCGAGATCCACTGGCTGCACGAGGTCTTGCCGTTCGTGCCGGTGATGCCGACCGTCAGCATGCCGTCGCTCGGATCGTTGTACCAGCCGCTCGCGATCGAACCCGCGAGCTCGTTCAACGCCGGCACGGCCAGCGTGTTCGACGGATCGATCGCGCCGCTGAAGCCTTCAGGCTGAACCAGCACGGCGGCGGCGCCGCGTTCGATCGCGCCGTCAATGAACGGGCGGTTGTCAGCGCCGTCCACCGCATAGGCGAAAAACGCGTCGCCGGCCGCGAGCGAGCGCGTGTCGGCGTGCAGATGCGCGCCTGGTTGCACGCGCGCGTGCAACCAGGCGAGGGCGTCGGCGATCTGCCGCTGCGCGGGATGCTTCTGCCGCAACATGCTCATCGCACGACTCCCGGGTGGCTTTTCGCGTTCGCGGAAATCGTCATCTTCTTCGCGCCGGCGCTGGTGGAAAGCTTCTTGACCGTGGCAGGCGTAGCCGGCGCGGTCGGCGCGGCCGGGGCCGAATCGTCGGACACCACCATTTGCTTGACCGGCATGTCCGGCGGCACATTCAACGAGCGCAACGTATCGCCGACGATGCTCGAAAACACCGGGCCCGACACCTGACCGCCGAAGTGGCTGCCCGCCGTCGGTTCATCGACTGAGACGGCCACGACGATGCGCGGGTTCGGCATCGGCGCCATGCCGACGAACGAAGCGCGATATTTGGAGTGGTCGTAGCCGTGTGCGCCGTGCTTGTATGCCGTACCGCTCTTGCCGCCGACGCGATAGCCGGGCACTGCCGCATCCGGCGACGTGCCGCCCGGCGCCGTGACGGTTTCGAGCATGGCGCGCACCTGGCGAGCGGTGGTCGGCGCGAAGATCTGCGGACCGGTGGCCGGCTGATCGCCAGGCGTGCGGAAAATCGACACGGGCATGATCTCGCCGTCATGCGCGATCGCGGTGTAAGCACGGCCCAACTGGAACAGCGACACCGACAGGCCATAGCCATACGACATGGTCGCCTGTTCGATGCGGCGCCAGCTCTTCCACGGACGCAGACGGCCCGCCGCCGCGCCCGGGAAACCGACCTTCGGCGCCTGGCCGAGACCGATGCTGGTGTACATGTTCCACATCTCTTCGGGCTTGAGCTGCATGGCGATCTTCGTCGCGCCGATGTTGCTCGACTTCTGGATCACGCCGCCCACCGTCAGCACGCCGAACGCGCTGTCGTCGGTAATCGGCGCACCGTCAAGCACGAAGCGGCCGCCGCCTGTATCAACCAGTGTAGTCGGCGTGACGCGGTGCAGATCGAGCGCGAGCGAGACCGTGAATGGCTTCATGATCGAGCCGGGCTCGAACGTGTCGGTCAGGATGCGGTTGCGCAACTGGTCGCCGGTCAGGTGTGAACGGTCGTTCGGGTTGTACGTCGGGTAATTGACGAGCGCCAGCACTTCACCGGTGCGCACGTCGATTACCATCGCCGCGCCGGCCTTCGCCTTGAATTTCTCGACTGCCGCCTTCAGGTTCGTATAGGCGATGTACTGAATCTTGCTGTCGATCGAGAGATCCACGTCCTGGCCGTTGTGTGGCACGACCTGCTCGTCCACGTCCTCGATGATGTGGCCCATGCGGTCCTTGATCACGCGGCGGCTGCCCGACATGCCGGCGAGCAGCTTCTGGTCGCCGAGTTCGACGCCTTCCTGGCCTTCGTCTTCCACATTGGTGAAGCCGATCAGGTGAGCCGTGATCTCGCCTTCCGGATAGAAGCGCTTGTACTCGTCGCGCGCGTAAATGCCGGGGATGTCCAGCGCGGTGACTTTCGCGGCAACGTCCACCGGCACCTGGCGCTTCACGTAGACGAAGTTCTTGTCTTCCGAGAGCTTGGCGCGCAGTTCCTTGTTGGTCATGCCGAGCAGCTTGCCGAGCGACGTCAGCTTGTCCGCGCCGAGGTCGTCCGGCACCGATTCGGGAATCGCCCAGATCGCGCGCACCGGCAGACTCGTGGCGAGCACGAGACCGTTGCGGTCGAGAATCTTGCCGCGCGTGGCCGGCAGTTCGAGCCGGCGCTGATAGCGGATTTCACCCTGCTTCTGATAGAACGCGTTGCCCGGGCCCTGGATCCAGAACGCGCGCGCGGTGAGCGCGACGAACGCCAAGAACAGCAGGAACACGACGAGTTTCGAACGCCACATCGGCAGGCGCACCGACAGGATCGGATTGGCCGAGAAAGCCACGCTCTTGCGAGCCGATGATTTTTTCATCGCACGCCTCCGCGACGGGTCGCCGCCGGCGCCGATGCCGGGCCGGAAGTCGGAATCGGTGCGTCGTCGGCCTTCACCGCGCCCGGATCGAGCGTGAGGTACTGGGTGCGGCCGGTGGTGACCGATTGCATCTTCAGGGAATCAGTGGCGATATTCTCGATGCGCGACGTTTTCGACAGCGCACTCTGCTGATATTGAAGTTGCGAATAATCCTGCTGCAGCTGACGCTCCTGCGATTGAGCGCGCTGCAACTGGATGAAGATCTGACGCTGCTGATTGGTAGCGTTGACGACAGACAAGGCGCAGCCCATCACGATGATCAGCAGGAAGATATTGAGGCGGTTCATGGTGCGATCCGCTCCGCCACACGCATCACGGCAGAACGGGCGCGCGGGTTCGCGGCGACTTCAGCGTCGCTCGCGAACACACGGCCGATGATTTTGAGCGGAGGGCTCGGCAGATCGACTGCGCGAATCGGCAGACGGCGATCCACCGCAGGCGTACTCGCGTGCGCCTGCATGAATCGCTTGACGATCCGGTCCTCGAGCGAATGAAAGCTGATGACCACCAGCCGCCCCCCTTGCTCCAACAGCGACAACGCTGCTTCTAAAACGACTTGCAGCTCCGCAAGCTCTTGATTGATGTGAATCCGTATAGCTTGAAAGGTGCGGGTTGCCGGATCCTTGCCCTTCTCACGGGTTTTGACGACGTTAGCCACGATTTGGGCAAGCTCGCCCGTGCTGACGAGAGGCCCAAGACGGTCGGACTCTGCCCGGCGAGCAACAAGCGCCTTTGCAATCTGAAAAGCAAACCGTTCTTCCCCATAATCTCGTATCACCTCCGTCAATTCCTGCACCGTGGCCCGCGCCAGCCAGTCAGCCGCGGATTCGCCGCGCGTCGGGTCCATCCGCATGTCGAGCGGGCCGTCGGCGCGGAAGCTGAAGCCCCGCTCCGGATCGTCGACTTGCGGCGACGACACGCCCAGATCCAGCAAAACACCCGACACCCGTCCTACGCCGCGCTCCGCAATCGCGGTGCGCAGTGAAGCAAAACTCTCGTGCACGATGCCAAAGCGCGGATCGGCAATCTGCTGCGCCGTGGCGATGGCGAGCGGATCTTTGTCGAAAGCGATCAGACGCCCGCCTTCACCCAGCTTCTCCAGCACCAGGCGGCTATGACCGCCGCGCCCGAACGTGCCGTCCACATACACGCCGTCCGCGCGTGTGACCAGCGCTTGAACCGCTTCTTCCAACAGCACCGTGCGATGCTGCAATTCGTTTCCCATCGCAGGTGCCATATATGTAAACCGCGATCAGAACGTGAAATCTTTTAACGCGTCGGGCATGCCCTCGGCCATTGCCGCCTGTTCCTTCGCGGCGTATGTTTGTGCATCCCACAACTCGAAGTGACGACCCATGCCGAGCAAGGTCACTTCTTTTTCCAGCCCACCAGCCGTGCGCAATTCCGGCGACACGAGCACGCGCCCTGCACCGTCCATTTCAACGTCCATTGCGTTGCCGAGAAAAATGCGCTTCCACCAGGTCGCGTTCATAGGCAGCTTGTCGACCTTGTCGCGAAAGATCTCCCACTCGGGGCGCGGAAAGAGCAACAGGCAGCCGTCCGGGTGCTTGGTGATCGTCACCCGGCCCTCTGCCTGTGTCTGCAGCGCATCCCGATATCGAGAGGGAATAGACATCCGCCCTTTCGCATCGAGCGTCAGCGCCGACGCCCCTTGGAACACTTCGCTCTCCCCTGCGGCGCTTTTGCGCCGGCTACCCGATCCGTGAAAATCTACCCGAAACCGTTTGTGAGATCACACAAAAATACACTTTCTCACACTGTCTCCCACTTTAGAGGAACGCTAAACAGGGGTCAAGGGAGATGCGTGCTTTTCCGGCGAATTTTGTTTGTTAGAACAAGGACTTAGCGCGACTCCTTCACGTCAAGCATAAAACGGAAAACCGTTATAAATGAATGAGCTAGTGCAACTTGTGAAGGTGTTACGTGAAAAGTGCGGGGGAAAGGCGCGGAATGAAAGAGATCGTTAAGCGGGATCGGCAGGTGTGGGATGGCGTTTCCGGGTACTTCGGGCGGACGGCGCGCGAGGCGCCGTCCCACTTTCGAGAGGTGCGTGAACGGCGGGCTTTAACTTATATGTAATAGGCGGTGCGCGTCATGACTTTCGACACGGCGCGCATCAATGCGCGCGCGGGAAACGGCAGTTCGAGGCCGCCGGCCTCCATCGCCGCCTTGCCATGCTCTGCTTCGTCCACGCGCATCTGTTCGACGATCGCACGCGACTCGTGGTCGGCGGCCGGCAACTCGTCCAGATGACTGTCGAGATGCTGCTCCACCTGGCGCTCGGTTTCGGCCATAAAGCCGAGGCTGACGCGGTCGCCCATACGCCCTGCCGCGAGGCCGATTGCGAGCGCGCCGGTGTACCAGAGCGGATTCAACAGACTGGGACGCGAGTCGAGCGCTTCGAGACGTTTGGAAGTCCACGCGAGATGATCTTCTTCCTCGATCGCGGCGCGATTGAACACAGCCCGCAAGGAAGGCGATTTGGTTGCGAGTTTCTGAGCCTGATAGAGCGCCTGGGCGCAGACCTCGCCGACGTGGTTCACGCGCATCAATCCAGCCGCGTGCGCACGCTCCGCCGGTGAGAGTTCGGGCGCCGGTTCCGTCACCGTAGATTCTTGCGGAACCGGCAACGGACGACTCATCCGCGACACGCCGGTCATTGAGCGTAAACCCCGATCAAACTCGCTAATCAACTCGTCCAGAAACATTCAGCACTCCCTCATTCGACAGCCGCCTCACCGATCCGCCAAGGCCGCTCAACAAGGCTTTGCGGCGCAAATCAGGCTTCACGGAAACCTTCAAACCGCATGACTCGAGCGGCCAATCTCCGATTCTAGACCATGTTGCGTAAACGAAACAGGAGCGTTCCCGCCCCGCTCCTTTTTCTTTGTGCCATGTATGCCTTTTGTTACATTACGTGCAACTTCTCGCGAAGTTGGACAAGCAAGGCCTCAACGCTAGATAAATATTCCGCCTTGTACAAAAGATTCGTAATCCTTGGAGATCATTCGATGAAAAAGTCGCTTCTCGCTCTCGCAGCACTGGGCGCATTCGCAGGCGTCGCACATGCTCAGAGCAGCGTGACCCTGTACGGTATCATTGACGAAGGCTTCAACATCAACACCAACTCGGGTGGCAAGCACCTGTACAACCTGTCCAGCGGCGTTCTGCAAGGTTCGCGTTTCGGCCTGCGCGGCACGGAAGATCTGGGCGGCGGTCTGAAGGCAATCTTCGTGTTGGAAAACGGCTTTGACGTGAACAACGGCAAGCTGGGTCAAGGCGGCCTGATGTTCGGTCGTCAAGCTTACGTCGGCCTGTCGAGCCAGTTCGGTACGGTCACGCTGGGTCGTCAGTACGACTCCGTCGTCGACTACGTCGGTCCGCTGGAAGCAGGCGACCAGTGGGGCGGCTACATCGCTGCTCACCCGGGCGACATCGACAACTTCAACAACGCGTACCGCACCAACAACACGGTCAAGTACACGAGCGCAAACTACGGCGGCCTGACGTTCGGCGGCACGTACAGCTTCGGCGGCATCGCCGGCAACGTCACGTCGAACCAGATCTGGTCGTTGGGCGCTGGCTACAACAACGGTCCCCTCGTCTTGGGCGTTGGTTACTTGAACGCACGCAGCCCGGCAGCTTCGGGTGGCCTGTTCAACAACGGCGGCACGGCTGCAGCACCGGCTGCTGCTGTGACGTCGCCGGTCTACGCTGGCTTCTCGTCGGCTAACACGTACCAGGTGATCGGTGCAGGCGGCGCATACACGTTCGGCGCAGCAACGGTTGGCCTGACGTACTCGAACATCCGCTTCGGCAACCTCGGCGCTTCGTTCGCATCGCCGTTCAAGGGCCAGTCGGCTACGTTCAACAACGCGGAAGTCAACTTCAAGTATCAGTTGACCCCGGCGTTGCTGGTCGGCGCAGCGTATGACTACACGCGCGGCGCAGAAATCAACGGCAATTCGCGCGCTCAGTACCACCAAGGCGCGATTGGCGTGGACTACTTCCTGTCCAAGCGTACCGACGTGTACGTGACGGGTGTGTACCAACACGCTCTGGGCGACACGGTCACCGCTGGTGGCGCTGTGGTCGACGCAACGGCAGGCATCAACGGCCTGACCGGTTCGTCGAACCAGAACCAGTTCACGGCTCGCGTCGGCATCCGCCACAAGTTCTAATAAGTCGTAAAAAAGCAGTTTGCCTCAAAGGCGCCTTCGGGCGCCTTTTTTTATGGCGCGCGCTGTCGGCGGGTTTTCGCGGTGGCCGAAAAGAAAAGGCCCGGCAGACTTTCGTCTGCTGGGCCTTTTTCGCTTACTCGCTACTTCGCGCCGGCTTCGTGCGTGATCAGCGTGTGATCCGCCTATGCCCGCCCGTCGCGCAACTCGCGGCGCAGAATCTTGCCGACGTTGCTCTTCGGCAGTTCAGTGCGGAATTCGACGATTTTCGGCCGCTTGTAGCCGGTCAGCTGCTGCTTGCAGTACGCGAAGATGTCAGCATCGGTGAGCGCCTGGTCCTTCTTCACGACGAACAGCTTTACGGCTTCGCCCGAATGCTGGTCCGGCACGCCCACCGCCGCGACTTCGAACACGCCCGGC
Source organism: Paraburkholderia sp. RL17-373-BIF-A (assembly GCF_046030175.1). Taxonomy (NCBI): domain Bacteria; kingdom Pseudomonadati; phylum Pseudomonadota; class Betaproteobacteria; order Burkholderiales; family Burkholderiaceae; genus Paraburkholderia; species Paraburkholderia sp. RL17-373-BIF-A. The sequence continues at coordinate 5,162 of NZ_JARESO010000039.1, read as the reverse complement.
AGCTTGGCGACCACGTCTTCGATTTCATTCGGATAGACGTTGAAACCGGACACCAGAATCATGTCCTTCTTACGGTCGACGATCTTGACGAAACCGCCGTCGTTCATGAAGCCGACATCGCCTGATTTGAAGAAGCCGTCCGGCGTCATCACTTTCGCGGTTTCGTCGGGACGGTTCCAGTAGCCCGCCATCACCTGAGGGCCGCGGATGCAAATTTCGCCCGGCTGGCCGAGCGGCACTTCGTTGCCCTCGTCGTCACGAATCGAGATTTCTGTCGACGGCAACGGCAAGCCGATCGTCCCGCTGTATTCGGTGACGGTGACCGGATTACAGGTCACGCACGGCGACGTTTCCGACAACCCGTATCCTTCGATGATCGGCGTATGCGTCTGCTCGTACCAGCGCTTGGCGACGGCTTCCTGCACCGCCATACCGCCGCCGTTCGCGGCGATCAGCTTCGAAAAATCGAGCTTGTGGAAATCCGGGCTATTCAACAATGCGTTGTACAGCGTGTTGACGGCGGGAATCGTCGTGATCGGATAGCCTTCCAGCGCTTTGATCATGCCGGGAATGTCACGCGGATTCGGAATGAGCACGCCGAGGCCGCCGGTACGGATTGTCAGCAGCCCGCACACGGTCAGCGCGAACACGTGATACAGCGGCAACGCGACGACGGTGACGAACTGATCGAGATCCGTGCGATTTGCGCGAACCGGATCGAGCCAAATCTCCGACTGCAGCACATTGGCGATCAGGTTCCGATGCAGCAGCGTCGCGCCCTTGGCCACGCCCGTCGTTCCACCGGTGTACTGCAAAAAAGCGACGTCTTCAGGTCCTTGCTGGACCGGCTTGAAATTCTGGCGCGCGCCTTCCGCGATCGCGGTGTTGAATTTGACGTGCCCGGGCAGACTCCAGGCCGGCACCATCTTCTTCACCTTGCGCACGACGAAATTCACCAGCGTGCCCTTGATCCCCATCAGGTCGCCCATTGCGGCCACGACGACATGCTTGATCGAGGTGTTGCGTACGATCGCCTGCAGCGTGACCGCAAAGTTCTCGAGCAGAATGATCGCTTCCGCGCCGCTGTCCTTGAGCTGATGCTCGAGCTCGCGCGGGGTGTAAAGCGGGTTCACGTTCACGACCACATAGCCCGCGCGCAAGATGGCTGCAATCGCCACCGGATACTGCAGCACGTTCGGCATCATGATCGCGATGCGCGCGCCGCGGACAAGGCCCTTCGACTGAAACCACGCAGCGAGCTTGCGCGAAAGCGCGTCGAGCTCGCCGTAGCTGATCTCCTTGCCCATGCAGACGAATGCCGGTTTGGCGCGGTGGTCGCGGAAGGCTTCTTCGAGCAGTTCTCCCACCGACGAATAGCGGCTCGGGTCGATCTCTGCGGGAACGCCGGGCGGATAAGATTTCAGCCAGATTTTGTCCATGCAGCGTCTCCTCCTTTATTTTCGAATGGTCGTGCTAAAAACGCATCGTAGCATGGGCACCCCGTTGCTATTCGCGAAAAGCGGCTTGGTTAGACTGCAGCCTCGAACCCGTGAAAGACGAGCGTTGCGGGATGCTTGAGCGGGTTTCAGATGCGCTCGACTTCGACCAGGCAGTCGTAGAAAGTTGCCGATCCGCCCAGGTCGGTGAGCGCCTGGCTGGTGAGCTGATTGGCATTGCGGCCGTCGGGCGCGAGCTTCTTCCACCAGATCGACAGGCCGACGACGAGCCCTTCGCGTGCTTTATCGGTGACGCGTACGCGCGCCTGCATCGAACCGCGATCGTTGAAGATGCGCACCTGATCGCCGTCGACGATGTCGCGTACTTGTGCGTCGGCCGGATGCATGTCGAGATGCGGCTCCCCTTCCGTCGAACGCAGACTTTCGATGTTCACGAAGGTGCTGTTCAGGAAGTTGCGGGCCGGCGGCGAGATCATGGCAAGCGGATAGCGGGCGGCGAGTTCCGGTGCGCCGTCGGCGGATTCGTAAGGCGGCAGATAGTCTGGGAGCGGGTCGAGCCCCTGCTGTGCGAGGCGCTCGCTGTAGAACTCGCATTTGCCGGACGGCGTTCGGAAACCGCCTTCGGCGAAAGGCGCGTCGGGCAGATTCAGCGGGGCCCAGCCACTTTGCTTCAACGTCTGCCAGTCCACACCTTCGAGCGTCTTGTCTTCCCAGCGGAACGCGGCCTGCGCGACGGTCTCGTCGCTCTCGAACAGCGCCGGTTCATCGAGTCCCATATGGCGTGCAAATCCGCGAAAAATCTCTGTGTTCGGGAGTGCGTCGCCGACGGGTGCGATTGCCGGCAGGTTGACCATCACGTGCGTATGACCGTACGACTTGTGGACGTCGAGGTGTTCCAGTTGGGTCGTCGCAGGCAGGAGCAGATCGGCGTAGTCGGCGGTGTCGGTCTGGAAATGCTCTAGCACGATGGTGAACAGATCTTCACGCGCGAAACCCGCGGCGACTCGCTCGGAATCCGGCGCGACAGCCACGGGATTCGAGTTATAAACGACGATCGCTTCGACTTTAGGGCCGAACGTGGCGTCGCCCTGGTGCAGCAACGCGTCGCCGATCGCATTCATATTGATGACACGGCTTACTTTCGACGGCCACCCGGGCATCAGGTCCGGACGCTGCAACGCATGCGAGTCGACCGGGGCCCAACTGCCCGAAGACAGCAGCACGCCACCCGCTCTCTCGCGCCATGCACCCGTCAACGACGGCAGGCAAGCGATGGCACGCACGGCATTGCCGCCGCCACGCACCCGTTGCAGGCCGTAGTTCATGCGGATCGCAGCCTTTTTCGTGCCACCGTAAAGTCGCGCAAGATCGACGATAACGTGCTCATCAACGCCGCAAATTTCGGCGACACGCGACGGCGGATAGCTGAGCGCGCGGGCCTTCAGCTTTTCAAAACCTAGTGTGTGGGCCTCGATGTATGCGTGATCGAGCAGATTTTCCGTGATCAACACATTCATCATGCCGAGCGCCAAGGCACCGTCGGTGCCGGGTTTCAGGGCAATATGCTGATGGCATTTTTCGGCGGTCAGCGAGCGGTACGGATCGATCGCGATCAGCCGTGCGCCGCGGCGTTTGGCGTGTTGGGCACGCGTCCAGAAATGCAGGTTCGACGCGATGGGATTGGAGCCCCAGATGAGGATGACTTCGCTCTCGTCGAAAAACTCGGTGAGCATGCCAATGTTCGCGCCATAGGTGTACTTCAACCCGGCGGCGCCCGCGGCCGCGCAGATCGTACGGTCCAGTTGCGATGCGCCGAGCTTGTGAAAAAATCGCTGCGCAATGCTGTCGCCCTGAATCAAACCCATCGTGCCGGCATAGCTGTAGGGGACGATCGCTTCCGGCGCGCGGCGCGCAATCTCCGAAAGCCGGCGGGCAGCGAACTGGAACGCCTCGTCCCAGCTGATCGGCTCAAAACGGCCCTCGCCTTTACGGCCGACGCGCTTCATCGGAGTCGTCAATCTTTGTGGATGATGCACACGCTCCGCATAGCGGCTGACCTTCGTGCACAGCGCGCCTTGCGTCGGGGGATGCTCGGGATCAGCGACGACCTTGATCGCGCGCCCGGCCTCGACCGTCACATGCATCGCGCAGGTGTCGGGGCAGTCATGCGGGCATACGGCGCGGGCGAGTTCAGTCGGAGCATTCATCGGCGATCCGTTCAATGGGGCGGTGAGCGGTGGAGCAATGCGGGATTCTATTACGGCAATTGCTGCTTGGCCTGCGTGGTGCCGCCAAAAAGGCCTTCGGCGTAGAATCGGTTATTACCGTGCCCGGGCCAATGGGGCCCCGAGCGATTCCACGCAAGCCAAAGCACAGACGCGTCACCACTACATCATGAAACTGATCCCCGAAATTCAAGCCGCTCACGGCGAAATTCAGACCCTTCGACGAACCATCCACGCCCACCCAGAACTGCGTTACGAAGAAACGGCGACGGCCGATCTGGTGGCACGAACCCTCGAGTCCTGGGGTATCGAAACTCATCGAGGGTTGGGCAAAACCGGCGTCGTCGGCGTATTGAAACGCGGCAATGGTTCACGCTCGATTGGCCTGCGGGCCGACATGGATGCGCTGCCGATACAGGAGATGAACAGCTTCGACCATCGGTCGAAAAACGACGGCAAGATGCACGCGTGCGGCCATGACGGACATACGGCGATGCTTCTCGGTGCCGCGCGGCACCTGGTCAAACACGGCGAATTTGATGGCACGATCGTGTTCATTTTCCAGCCCGCCGAAGAAGGGGGCGCTGGTGCGCAGGCCATGATCGACGACGGCTTGTTCGTGAAATTTCCGGTCGATGCAGTATTCGGCATCCATAACTGGCCGGGCATGCCGGCGGGGCAGTTCGGCGTGACTGAAGGGCCAATCATGGCGTCGAGCAACGAATTTCACATTGAAATCAAGGGCGTAGGTTCGCACGCTGCGCTACCGCACAACGGCCGCGATCCCGTCTTCACTGCAGTGCAGATTGCGAACGGACTGCAGAGCATCATCACGCGGAACAAGAAGCCGCTCGACACAGCAGTGTTGTCGATCACCCAGATTCACGCCGGCGACGCAGTCAATGTCGTTCCGAACAACGCGTGGATCGCCGGCACGGTGCGGACGTTTACGACCGATACGCTTGATCTGATCGAAGCGCGCATGCGCAAAATCGCGGAGAGCACGGCCGAAGCCTACGATTGCTCGGTCGATATTCAATTCCACCGAAACTACCCGCCGACGATCAACAGCAGCGAAGAGGCGCGCTTTGCGGCGACAGTGATGAAGGAAATCGTCGGTCCGGAAAATGTCGACGATGCGGTTGAACCGACGATGGGTGCAGAGGACTTCTCTTTCATGTTGCTTGCCAAACCGGGCTGCTACGCATTTTTGGGTAATGGCGACGGCGGGCACCGTGATTCAGGCCATGGCGCAGGTCCGTGCATGCTGCATAACGCGAGCTATGACTTCAACGACGAGTTGCTGCCGATCGGCTCGACGTACTGGGTACGGCTGGCTCAGCGGTTTCTCGCGCAAGACAAATAGAGTTCGTCCGAGGAGGCTGGCGGCGGTGATTGGTTCATCGCCCCTGTTGTTTCGTCGCGTTAGGGATGAGTGACGTTTCTTGGCGCTTGCACGCTCGCTCGAGCGCGAACGCGG
>NZ_JARESO010000038.1:0-76777 GCF_046030175.1 Paraburkholderia sp. RL17-373-BIF-A | reverse complement strand
GGCGCGCGGACTGAAGATGGTGAGGTCGAGCCCGCGCTCGCGCATCAACCGCAACTGGTTGCTCTCGATCGATTCGCGCAACTCATCGTCGCCGATCTGCAACTCGGAGACCCTGGGCATTTCGGAAGGATTGCTGATGCCTGCAACCTGACGATTCCGCCACGCCTCCAATGCCTTGGGCGCAGTGGTGTAATGCCCGTGAATATCGATGATCATCGTAGCTCCGAACAACTGAGTAAATTACCGGCGCAATGGCTCAGTTCGTGTGCCATGCGCCGCTGACTTCGCTAACGAGCCTTATTCGGCCGCGCAGTCGCCTCGCTTCAAAACGTATGCTGCATGCCGACACCGTATGTACTTCCGGACGGATTGGCGGTCAGCTTGTCGTAGGAATACACCGCATACACATACGTGCGCTTCGACAAAATATAGTCATAGGCAATGGAGCCGGTATTGCGCACGTTGCTATGGTTCGACGGCGCGCTGTGTTTCGTGCGCGCCCATTCGGCGAGGATCAGGTTCGACGGCGTCAACGGTACGGAAACCCCCAGCTCATACGTATGTGAGCCGGTCTCGACGTCGTTGTTGCTTGTCATCTGCGCGGCCCCGTATAACTTGACGAGCTTTGCATCGTACGCAGCGCCTGCGAGATAGAGATATTGACCGCTCGACGGCGCAACTGCCGCCGTTCGTACGCGCTGCGCCGAGAACACCGCCGTGAGCGGCCCGTTCGCATAGGTCAGATGCAAACCGATGTTGTCCTTCCCCTGTTGACCCGTGGTGCTGCTCACGCCGTAGATCACGGTGCCCGTGAGACCGCCGTAGTTGGGCGAAACGTACTCGACGGCGTTTTGCCAGACCGTGTCGCCGATCTGCGTGTTGTTGTAACTCGCGGTGTACGACTGCACGATCAACGGCGAAAACACCACGGACGAACCGAACGGGTTGACGAGTTGCTGGTTGTAATAAGTCGGATTGGTCTGCTCCCCCACTTTGAACGTGCCATAGGCGCCAGTCAGGCCGACATAGGCATTGCGCGAAAACAAACCGTCCGTGGTGTTGCGTCCCATCTGCCCCGTGTTCGGTCTGAAAAAACTCTCGAGAACGAAGATCACCGCATTGCCGCCACCGAGGTCTTCGCGGCCGCGCATGCCCCAGAACGATGTCGTCATCCCTCCGCCGCCTAGCTGCACCGTGCTCGCACGCGTCGTGCTCAGTTTCGAACTGTCGATATACATGCCGATGAGTCCGTACAACTGAACGAAAGACGATGGAGCTGCCGCTGCACCCGCTGTCGCCGATGAATCGTCTGCGTGCGCGACACCGACACCGCCTGCCGCGAACAATGCCGTTGCCACGCACGCAGCGTTGAAATCCGCTCGCCCGAGCAATCCTTTTTTATTCACTGACATCTTGCTTTCGCCTCCAAACCAGTTTGTTTTTTTCGCGCGAACGCCTCCCGCTGCGTGCGCGGGTAGCGCACGCAGACAGCGAAACACACGAGGGATTTTGTTTGCGGCTAACCGGTCATTCTGTGTAGCGGCGCGACATTTCGGCGCTCAGTTTCGAGCGGTCGAGTTCGTGCTCCCATGCCGACACCACCAGCGTGGCGACACCGTTGCCGATGGTGTTGGCGATTGCGAGCCCCGTTCCCATGAAGCGGTGAATGCCGAGGATCAGAACCATTCCCGACACCGGGATGATCGGGAAGACCAGCAGCGTCGAGGTCAGCATCACGAAGGCCGCGCCGGCCACGCCGCTCGCGCCTTTCGACGTCAGCATCGCCACGCCCACGAGCGTGAGTTCCTGCGTCAGGCTGAGCTCGATGTTGAATGCCTGCGCGATGAACAGCACGGCCATCGTCAGATAGATGTTGGTGCCGTCGAGATTGAACGAATAGCCGGCTGGAATCACGAGACCCACCACCGACTTCGAACAGCCGAGCCGTTCGAGTTTTTCGAGCATCTGCGGCAGCGCGGCCTCGGATGAACTCGTGCCGAGCACGATCAGGATTTCCTCGCGGATATAGCTCAGGAAGCGCAAGATGCTGAAACCCAGCAAGCGCGAAATCACGCCGAGCACCACCAGCACGAAGAAGGCGAGCGTCACGTAGAACGCGCCGATCAGCTTGAGCAAAGGCACGACCGCGCCAATGCCATAGGTGCCGATCGTGAACGCGATCGATCCGAACGCGCCGATCGCCGCGACCTTCATGATGATATGAACGATGCCGAAGAACGTCTGCGCAAACCGGTCGATCATGCGAACCAGCGGCCGGCCGTATTCGCCCGTAGCCGCGAGCGCGGCGCCGAACAGCACGGAGACCAGCAGAATCTGCAGCACATTGCCGCTCGAGAATGCGCTGGACACGGTGTCGGGAATGATGTGCATCAGAAAGTCGACCGTATTCTGTTCGTGCGCGGCAGTCGTGTATCCGGCGAGCGCCTTGGTATCGATCGTCGCGGGATTCAGATTGAAGCCGCTGCCGGGACGAAACAGATGTCCGGCCACGAGGCCGATCACGAGCGACAGCGTCGATACGACTTCGAAGTACAGCAGCGCCTTGCCGCCCACGCGTCCGACTTTCTTGATGTCGCCCATGCCCGCAATGCCGGTGACGACCGTGCAGAAGATGATCGGGCCGATCACCATCTTGACCAGCTTGATGAACGCGTCGCCGAGCGGCTTCATCTGCACGGCGAGCGACGGTGCGAAATGACCGAGCAGCACGCCGAGAAAGATTGCGAGTAGCACGTGAAAATACAGCGCGCGATAGAAGGGTTTCTTCGCGCTGCGCGCGGGCGATGTCATGACGGCGCTATCGTTCATGACGCCGCTCGCAAATGAGCCGCAAGGGCCGGATGGCAATGCATATCGATCATGGTTGTCTCCTGATTGGAATGGTGGGCGGAAAGCCGGTCGTTTTCGGACTTCCGCCTGGCTGCCATTCTGGATGTGGCAGTTCAAACGTGAGGGCAGCGGGCCAAGCGAACCGATCGCTCAGAATCCGTAAAGCCGTGCCGGGTTCGTGACAAGCAATTGTTCGCGCAGCGCCGCGTCCGGACAGAAGCGGAACAGCAGATCGACCAGTTCGCCGTCGTTCGGCATGTCCTTGCTGATGTTCGGATGCGGCCAGTCGGTACCCCACAGCACGCGGTCGGGGGCCGCTTCGATCAGCGCGTGCGCGAACGGAATCGCATCGTCGAACGGACGGCGGCCCGCGGACACGCGCTCGGCGCCGCACACTTTGACCCATGCGAGCGGATTGCGCATCAGTTCCAGAAGCTGGCGGAACGGTTGCTGATCGACGCCGGCTTCGGCGCGTACGCGGCCCATGTGATCGATCACGAACGGCACCTTGATGCGCGCGATCCGCTCGGCGTATTGCAGGATGTCCTGCGCGTCCAGATGCAGCACGACGTGCCAGCCAAGGCCCTCGATACGCTCGAGCACCCGGTCGAATACGTCGAGATCGGGCGCGCCGCCCAGATGCGCGACGAAATTGAAGCGCACGCCGCGCACGCCGCGCGCGTCGAGATCGGCCAATTGTTGGTCAGTCACATCGCCGTCGACGATCGCGACGCCGCGATAGCGTCCATTGCCGCGCGCAATGGCGTCCAGCATGGCCGTATTGTCGGTGCCGTGGCAGCTCGCCTGCACGATCACGCCGCGGCTCGCGCCGAGAAAATCATGCAGCGCGACGAGGCGCTCGAACGGGGCGTCGGGCGGCGTATAGCTGCGGTCCGGCGCATAGGGAAATCGATCGGCGGGGCCGAACACGTGGCAGTGCGCGTCGCAGGCGCCGGCCGGAAAGTGCTGAGCGGGTCGAACGGGATGGGGATCGGGAGGCAAGCAGGATTTCATGGAGCGTCGTCTCGATGTCATGCCGCGTGGCGCGGCTTTGTACGGGTTGGATGCATTGTGGCGGCGATGATGGATGGGTACAATCGCCATATTGAACTAGCTGATATGTGAATTTCACATGACTGGCCGACAATGGACCTGAAGCAGCTCGAGGCATTCGTTCACGTCGCTGAACTCGGCAGCTTTACGCGTGCCGCAATTACGCTGGACACGAACCAGCCCGCCTTGAGCCGGCTCGTGCGGCATCTGGAAGTGGAATTGCGCCATACGCTGCTCGAGCGCACCGGCCGCGGCGTGACCTTGACGCCGGCCGGCCAGCGCATGCTCGCGCATGCGAAAGGTATCCTGCAGCAGGTGCAGCGCGCCTCACAGGATCTGGACGAGTTGCACGGCGCAGTCGGCGGTCATTTCGGCATCGGCATTACCCCCAGCTTCGCCAGGGTCGCCACGCCTGAACTCGTGCGTGACTTTCGTTCGTCGTTTCCCGGCGCGACGATCTCGGTGGCTCAAGGCTTGTCCACCTATCTGATCGAATGGCTGATGATGGGCCGCATCGACGTCGCGGTCCTGTACGACACCTTCGATACGCCGTTGATCGACAAGCGAACCATCTTTACTGAAGAGCTGTTTCTGATCGGCCCGGACACCGGTGATGAACTCACGGAGGCAGCGCGCGAGCCCACGACAACGATTACGCTGCGCGAAATCGTGCGCTACCCGCTGGTCATCCCCGGCCGCATGCACGCGATCAGACGGATGGTCGAGGCGGCCGCCGCGGAACAGGGCGTCAGATTGCGGATCGAACTGGAAGTGGATGCGGTGACTTCGATTCTCGATCTGGTCAGCGAGGGCATCGGGTATGCGGTGCTGTCGCTCAATGCGACCACGAGCGATGTTCTCAAGCGGCGCTTCCAGGTGATCCGCATTACCGAGCCGACGCTCTTCAGTCGGCTTGCGATCGCGACCAGCAGCAAGCACACGCTGTCACAACTTGCCGTCCAGTCGATCGCCATGCTCGAATCGAAAATTTTGCCTCTCTACGGGAATGCGGCCTGACTGGGCGTTTGTGTCTGCATCGCCTTCAATTTGTTTGTGCACGCCTAGAACGTTCCCAGCCGCTCGCGCAGATACTGACCGGTCCGCAGCGCCTGCGCGGCGATCGTTAGCGCCGGATTGAGCGCCGCCGACGACGGAAAGAACGAAGCGTCGACGACGAACAGATTCGGGTGATCGAATGCGCGGCACCAGGGATCGAGCGGCGCGAGGGCGGGATCGTCGCCGAAGCGCACGGTCCCGCACTGATGCGACGGCGTATCGATCCCGAACGGCCGGCTCAGCACCGCGCGCATACCGATCTGCCGCAGCAGCCGCTTGCTGCGCTCGACAAAGCGCGCGTGCGGGGCCATGTTGGTGCGTTTCCAGTGCAACTCGACGCGCCCGTCGGCCAGTGGCCGCACGAAGCTGTCCGGATGCGGCAGATCCTCCGACATCGCGAGCCAGTCGACGCTGTGACGCGCGAGCCACGCGGCGCCCCAGCGCGGCAGCGACGGCCGCGCGGCGCGGATCATCGGTTCGCTGATGTTGCCGAGCATCTGCAGATTGCCGAGCGGCGCACGATCGTCATCGCAACCGAAGTAGAAGTCGTTGAGCGAGAGCGTCTTCGTGAAGCGCGTGTCGTTGACGGTCCACGGCAAGAGGCCCATCAACGCGGTCGTATTGTGGTTCATGTAATTGCGCCCCACCATGCCCGACGAATTCGCAAGGCCGTTCGGATGCCACGCGTTCGCCGAGCGCAGCAGCAGCAAAGCCGAATTGATCGCGCCAGCGCTGAGTATGAAGAGCGGTGCGCGCACGACGCGCGGCTCGCCGCCGACGTCGAGCTCGATGCCGACGATCCGCTTGCCCGCGTCGTCCGTGACCAGACGTGTCGCACGTGCGCCGGTCAACAGTGTGACGTTCGGATCGCGTAACGCCGGATCGATCAGGCAACGCTCCGCATCGCCCTTCGCATCGACACGGCACGGAAACGCGTCACAGGTGCCGCAGCGCACGCACGCGCCGCCTGGCCGCAGGTCGATTGCCGAGGGCATGTGGAACGGCCGCAGCCCCGCCTGCGTCAGTCGCTCGGCGAACTGGCCGATCAGTGGCTCGTGCGGGATCGGCGGAAACGGATACGCGGACGAGCGTGCCGGCTCGGTCGGATCGTCGCCATGGCGGCCGTGCACGCCGAAGAGGCGCTCGGCCTCGGCGTAATACGGCTCGAGATCGGCATAGCGGATCGGCCACGCGGGCGAGATACCGTCCTCGTGCTCGGCCGCCTCGAAATCGCGTTCGCGGAAGCGGAACATCGCCGTGCCGTAGAACTTCGTGTGCCCGCCGACGAAGTAGTACTGGCCCGGGCTGAACGGCCGGCCCGCCCCGTCGACCCACGTTTCGCGCGCGCGATAACGGCGTTCGACGAACACGGCCTCCGGATCCGAATTCTGCGGCTCGCGCGGCAGCCGTTCGCCGCGCTCGACGATCAGCACGCGCGCGCCCGTGCCCGCGAGGCTCAGCGCGGCCGCCCCGCCGCCGACACCCGAGCCGACGATCACCACGTCGTAGTCTCTCATCGCGTGTCGCCCTCACACCCGGTGTTCGAATCCGCTCCGGTCATCGACGCCCCCTTCAGAGCCCGGCCTGCACGCGCGTGCGCTCACCGCTTCGCACCGCTTGCCGCACCGCGAGCGCGGCGGCGAGCGAGCGCACACCATCCTCGCCGGTCGCAGCCGGCTGCTCCACGCCGCGGCTCGTCACCGCCGCATTGAACCGCGCGAGCGAGCGTTCGTAGAGATTGTGATGAACGACGGGCACGGTGCGCTCACCGGTCGCGTCGCGCACGATCACTTCGCCGACCGGGCGTTGCGTCATCACATCACGGCCGATCAGTGAGCCGGCGGTGCCGTGGATCTCGATGCCGGTGCCCGCGTATGCGACTGTGAACGCGTCGTGCAGTTGAACGAGCACGTCGTTGTCGAAGCGCAGTACGGCCATCACGCCGTCGTCGACGCCTTCGGACGCAAGCGATGGCGGCGGCGTCATCGCGACCGCCTCGACCGGCTCCGCGTCGAGGATGAACCGCAGCGTATCGATGTCGTGCACGGTGATGTCGAGAATCACGCCCGCGCCCGCGGACGGCTGCGCGATCCGCCAGCCCTGCAGATGCTCGGGCAGATGCACCGCATGGAACACGCGCGCGTAGAGCGGCCGGCCGATCGCGCCGTCGCGCACGAGTTGCCGAAGCGCGAGATGCGTCGCGGCGTTGCGCAGATGATGGTTCGTGCCGAGCACGACGCCAGCGCGCCGGCAGGCGTCGACGATTGCGTGCGCGTCGTCGAGCGTCATCGCGAGCGGCTTCTCGCAGAGCACATGCTTGCCCGCGTTGGCCGCCGCGATTGCCTGCGTCGCATGAAGCTCGTTGGTCGTGCTGATATACACGGCGTCGATGCCGGGATCGGCGAGCAGCGCGTCGAGCGACGTGCAACTCTTCGCGATCCCGTGCTTCGCCGCATAGGCTTCGCCGCGTGCGCGATCGCCGCTCAGCACCGCCGCCACCGCATTGCCTGGCTGCGCGCGGATCGCGTCGATCATCCATTCGTGCGCAATCGTGCTCGCGCCGATCAGTCCCCACCGCAGTTCGTGTCCCATCGTGTCTCCCGGTCCGTGCGGCCCACCGTGGGCCCGCATCGCATGCTGGACAGAGATTAGCGACGTAACGCGCGCGGCGGTATTGCAGAGACCGCTAGTTTTGGCACAATTGCCGCATCGCGACCGCGTCAGGCCGCACGATTGGCATCATCGCCACGTTCCGAGGTCTTCGGCCATGCGTCCCTTATTCGAACAGGTCAACATTCCGCTCGATCAGTCATGGACGCTATTTGACCGCCGGTTGCCCGCGTTTCCGTTCAACTGGCACTACCACCCCGAGTTCGAACTGACGCTGACGCTCAACAGCGTCGGCGAGCGCTTTGTCGGCGATCACATCGAGCATTACGGCGACGGCGATCTCGTGCTCGTCGGACCGAACCTGCCGCACGCGTGGCAGTCGCGCGAGCGCCTGCGCGACGACGCGCCGCATCGCGCGCTCGTCGCGTGGTTCACGCAGGCATGGGTCGACACGCTGCACACCCACTATGTCGAGTTCGCGCCGCTGCGCATGCTGCTCGCCGAGTCCGTGCGCGGGCTCGCATTTTCAGCCGACGTCCGCGCGCAGGCCGCGCAGCGCCTTCTCGCGCTCTGCGACGCGCCGCCGGCCGCGCGCTGGCTCGGACTCGTCGAGGTGCTGCTGCAGCTCGCCTCGGATACGCAGCGCCGCTCGCTCGCGCTGCAGGGCTTCCTGCCCGTCGACAATCCGCGCGACCGCGCGCGGCTCGAGCGCGTGATGTCGTTTCTGAACGCACACTATGCGGAGCCGATCCGGCTCGCGACGCTCGCCGAACTCGCGGCGATGAGCGAAAGCCAGCTGCAACGCTTCTTCAAGCGCTGCACGCGGATGACGATCAGCGACTACCTGAACCAGTTGCGAATCGGGCGCGCATGCGCGCTGCTGATGCAGCCCGATCGGCCGATCGGACAGATTGCGGCCGAACTCGGCTACGGACAGGCCAGCTACTTCACGCGGCAGTTCCGCGCGACGAAGGGCATGACGCCGATGGCGTTCCGGCGCAAGTACGAAACGCGGGAGTGATGCGCAAGCAGACAACCGTCGCTGATGCGGACGGGAATGCCGCGACATAGGAACGCCGCGAGTCCGGTCGAATTTCCGTCAGCCGCCACTATCGAGTTCGCCTCCGGTTCACGCGCTTAAACCCGGTCCCGATAGACTTCTGAAATCAACTGCGTCACGTGCGTCACCTGCGTCCAGAACCATTGCACACCGGGGTCCCTGGCGCTGCGCCGATGCCGCACCCGGCGTTCGATCAGGACTACGTGCTCGTCATGGGCGAGCATCATCCGCTTGCATTGCAAGGACGCTACCGGGCCAGCAGCGTCGCCACGTTGGAGCGAAGCTTTTCACTGAGTGCATTCCACCGACTCCCTAGCGGCCGTTCATTTCGTCGTTTGGCCCTCCGCTATGCCCGAGAGGCATGCCCCTCTGCATACAAGGTCTTTGCCGCACCTTCCACGGAAACATATAGTCGTTGCACCGCCATGGATCAAAAGTGGCGCTACGAAGAAGTTCGTCGGTTTGGAGCAGGGCAGGCTCCGCTTCTAAAAATGGTCCGGGCAAAGACAAGAGTCAATCATCAACTGGATTAGCGACGCGGTGAATCGCGCACAAAACCTTAGGAAAAAACATGTCTAAGTTAGCTCAAAAAGTGGCACTCGTTACCGGTGGTTCACGCGGCATCGGTGCGGCAATCGCGAAACGTCTGGCGGCGGATGGAGCGAGCGTGGCCTTTACCTACGCGAAGGACGCCAGCGCGGCCTCGGCCGTGGTCAAAGAGATTGAACTCAAGGGCGGAAAGGCGATTGCGATCCAGGCAGACGCTACTGACGTCGAAGCTGTCGAGGCTGCTGTCGAGAAAGCTTTTGCGACCTTCGGCAGGCTGGATGTGCTGGTGAACAATGCCGGCACGGCCATTCCGAAACCGTTCGAAGACACGACGCTGGAGGAGATGGATAGAGTGATCGACATCAACGTGCGCGGCGTATTCGCTACGACCAAAGCTGCGCTGAAGCACCTGAGTGATGGAGGCCGGATCATCATGATCGGTTCGGCGGTGGGCGAGCGTGCCATTGCGCCCGGACTGGTGCCCTACGCAGCCACGAAAGCAGCGGTCAGGATGTTCACACAGGCGCTTTCCAGAGAGGTGGGAGGCCGTGGCATCACGGTCAACAATGTCCAGCCGGGGCCGATCGATACAGACCTGAATCCCGCCTCAGGCGATTGGGCGGTGCCGCAGAAGGCCGCCACGGCACTCGGCCGCTACGGACGCGCCGAGGAGATCGCCGCAATGGTAGCGTTCGTCGCCGGCCCGGAGGCCTCATACATTACCGGGGCGAATCTTACGGTGGATGGCGGAATGAATGCCTGAGCCTGGGCACATATTCGCCCTACGGATTTGAAGAAGGGCGACGTCCGTACGGACGCGACGGGGAGTCGATCAGCTAGCGGAGCCGGCGCTCCATTGAAGACCCGCCATACATCCATCGTGCCTCAACGACGTCGAGAGAGTCGTAGAATATTGCAGTGGGTCGTTTTCCGGCGCCCTCCTCGACGCCGGACCGAAAAGGGTGACCTCGCCCGACGTGATCGACGATTCGAACCGGTGGTTGGCCGTCAGGAACTGGCGAGCCGCGTCTACGAGATCGAGCCGGTCGACCATGAGTTCAAGGAGACGACATGAACGCAGTGTGCCCGCTGCACGGGCCAACGAAAATCATCCGCACGAATGCGTACGGGTTTCCGGTCTACGCGTGCTGCTGCGACGACGTGACCTATGTAACGCCGCCGGATGCGTGTACGAGAGCGCCGACGCAACGCGGGCGTGACCCGCAACCCGAACAACCGAAGACGAGGAAAGAATGATCTGCTGGGCACCTGCCGCCGAGGTGGCGGCAGGCCAGGCTTCAGCCAATAAGATCGGCACCTGTCGTCAGGACGATCTTTCCAAAGTGTGTGCCGGAATCGATCAGCTCGTGAGCGCTGCGAGCGTCGGCAAGCGCAAAGGTCTTGTAGACAACCGGCTTGATCTTGCCGCTCTCGATGTGCGGCCAAACCTGCCGCTCCAATTCGTTGATGATCGTCGCCTTGTCCGCGGATGTGCGCGACCGCAATGTCGAACCCATATGCGTGAGACGTTTCGTCATCATCGGCACGACGTTGAGATCCTTCGCCGGCCCCTTGATCACGCCCACCTGGAGGATCCGTCCGTCCATGGCCGCGGCGTCATAATTTCTGGCCACGTAGTCGCCGGCAATGATGTCGAGGATCACGTCGACGCCTTTTCCATCGGTAAATCGCTTCGTTTCGGCGACAAAATCGTCGTCGCGGTAATTTATCGCGAGATCCGCGCCTAGCGCCAGGCTGGCCTCCCGATGCGCCTGCGAGCCAACTGTCGTGATGATTTTCGCAGCGCCGAATGCCTTCGCCAGCATGGTCGCCGTGGTACCGATACCTGACGCGCCGCCGTGGATCAACACCGATTCGCCGGCAACCAGCTTGCCGCGCTGGAACAGGTTCAGCCATACCGTCATCAACGTTTCGGGCATCGCCCCCGCTTCCACCAACGTCAGGCCTTTGGGGATAGGCATTGTGTTGCAGGCGTGCGCGACGGCATATTCCGCGTAGCCGCCGCCGGGAATCAATGCACACACCAGTTCGCCGACCCGGAATTGGGACACGTCGGCGCCCACGGCAACCACTTGACCTGCCAATTCCAGCCCTGGAATGTCCGAAGCGCCGGGGGGCGGATCATACAGCCCTTTGCGCTGGAAAACGTCTGGGCCGTTCACGGCAGCCGCGTGGATGCGGATCAGAACCTGATCGGCGGCCGGCATCGGCACCGGGCGCGTAGCCGGCACCAGGACCTCAGGACCGCCGGGCTGTTTGATCTCAATGGCCGTCATGGACGACGGCACGCGATAAGTTGAGGCAGACATGGATACCACTCCTTCTATAGGTGAGGCTCGACTGATCCGGGCGGATCGTTGAACGAGGAACTCTTGCGTTCAGTATAGGGCTCGACATTGATGAATATGCGCAGCATTATTCACACTATGAGATGCAAATTTGCATCAGGAGGGCAGCACGATGAACTGGGATGACGCGCGTGTGTTTCTCGCGGTGGAGCGCGAAAAAACGCTCCGTGGAGCGGCTAGGACGCTCAATCTCGATCAGGCGACGGTCGGCAGACGGATTGCGGCACTGGAGCACGCCCTACGCGCAACGCTCTTCCTGCGCACCTCCGAGGGTTACGCGTTGACCGCCGCAGGCGAGGCCGCGCTGAGATCAGCGGAGAAAATGGAACAGTCCGCACACGAACTCGTCAGACGAACTCAAGGCACAGATACACGGCTTGCGGGGGACGTAAGAGTCACCAGCACCGACTCGATCGCGCTCGACTTCCTGCTTCCCGCCATCGAACGCCTGCATGCTGCGCATCCCGAAGTGCGCGTCCTGCTGGACACGTCGACGCGCATGCTGAATCTGGCAAAGCGTGAAGCGGATATCGCGGTCCGGTCGGTCAAGCCGGAAAATCCCGATCTTGTCGCGCGGCGCCTGGCTCGCTGGCCCATGGCGCTCTTTGCATCGAATGCTTATCTCGAACAGCACGGCAAGCCCGCCACTGGCTCCGCATTTGCGGGCCACGAACTCGTCGTCTATCAGGGAAACTGGACCGGCACTCGATCACCGACTCTTGCTGGCGAACCGATACACGCGGGGCGCATCGTATCGACCTTCAATTCCAGCCTCATGTTGCGTACCGCGGTGAAGGCGGGCATCGGCATCGGTGAGCTTCCGATACATCTGGCTGAGCACGACGGCCTCGTGCAGATATGGCCGGAACCCCCACGTGGAGCGGTCTACGAAATCTGGCTCGTCACGCATCAAGACCTTCGGCATACCGCGCGCATCGCAGCAATGATCGACGGCATCGTCTTCGCGTTCGAAGAGCACACAACCCACAAAAAATAGTCACGCACGACCTGGCAGCGGCGATTGCGTGTCGCCCGCTATCGCGCGATCGTCCATCATTCGCACCGCGCGATCTGAATGCGCCTGCCTTTTGTCCGATATTCATCTGCGTCTGCGAATATCCTGGATTACGCTATTTTTGCTACGCGACTTAAAGCGTGGCTGACTCACGAAGTCACAATTGCGCGGACTTTCGTGCACCTCTTCTGCACGTGCCTGCCGACACCAAGCTAAAAAAATAACTGCTTGGTGAAACGTTTCCCCATTTAATTACTTTGGCCAACGCCGAGGCTTTTTCGCATCTCACGCGGGAATAGCCGACCGCATCGAGGGCCCCTCTTTCATTTATCGCTCGTTTCCGCAAACGGCGGCAGCCGGGGATCACTGCGGCGATTTTTAATTTCATTTGTTTGAATTGGGCGCCTCATTCCGCCAGGCAACAGGCCGCGGCGCGCTGTGATGTTACGCGCCTGACTGGGTGACAAGGAGATGACCATGAAGATCAAGCATTTAAGCATTCTGTCTGCAACCGCCGTTGCACTTCTCTTGCTCAGTGGCGCCGCGCAGGCCGATGACCACGGCGGCCACGGCGGCCCCCGCAGCCTTTGCTCGAACGCAACCCTCAGGGGACCGTATGGGTTCACCGGTCACGGACAAATTCTTGGATTGATAGGACCGGATAATGCGGTTCATCCGTACGCCGCTACGTCGATCCTCGATGACGTCGCCTTGGTGACGTTCGACGGCACAGGCGGTTTTACGCGCACCGACTTCGGGGTTATCGGCGGGCTGCCGAAAGGGGGGTCGACTGCATTCAATCCGAACCAGAATGGAACCTATACGGTGAACCCTGATTGCACCGGCACCATGAAAATCGTCTATACCGCTGGCGGAGCCGTGCCGGCCGGCGTCGCGACCGATCTGAACATCGTCGTCGCCGCCGACGGGACGCTCGTCGAATCCGTTGTCTACAGGGCGGTCACCGTGGCGGGCGTGAGCGGCGACGGCACGGTGACGTGTCCAAAGTATTGCGAGCAAGCTGTGCAGGAGAGTTTCGAGGGGAAAAAGGTCGTGGTCTACGGCTTCCGCTGATCCCTTTCCGGATGATGGGTTCACGCTGGCTCGCTATGGCGCTTTCATGAGGGGCGCCAAGCCCGAGCTTGGGCGCAGGTTTTTCATCCTTTAAAGCCTGCGCTTTCTCGGGATGATCTCGTCACTTTCCCGATCTATTGCTGTCCAAACGACCCGCATCTTTCAACACGACACCTGCCACATCCTGATTACGCTCTACTCCGTCCACTGCCAGTGGTGTCGTATAAAAATTGTGAAGCAGGTGCACGCACGTGATCAATGGGTCCAGGTCAAACTATAAGCAGTGGCGAGGCCACCTCAAACATTCGGGGCCTTGCGATGCTGCGAAGCCTGTTCGAACGCGTACCCGAAACGGAAGAGATCACGTTCGTGATACGGATAGACAACCAGTTCCATGCCTACCGGTAAGCCTGCTTTTGTGAAGCCCGCAGGCAGACAGATCGATGGCATCCACGTCTGCGATGCTATGAGCGTGTTGGTGGGGAACGTCAACGTATTGGTCCGCCCTGCTCGCACGTCATCTTTCTTCGGTGGTGGAACCTGAACAGCGGGGTAGCACAGCGCCTGCACGTCAGCATCAGCCATGATCTTCACAACCGCCCGCTGAAAGCGGTCACGCGCGGCCAGTTTGCGGAAGTAGTCGGGGTCGTCCTCTGGATGCTTCGGACCGTCGAATACGCTTTGCAGAAGATCCAGCACCGGATGAAACTGCTTGGCTTCTCGAATCGCTTCGAGCGAACGGTACGGCAGCGCGGGTCGCTCGGCGAGAAACGCGTTCAGGTCGGCGCGCGAATGCGTCAGGTAAAGAGACGTCTCCAGGATTTGTTCCATAAGCGCCGGAATTTCCACCTCGACCAGAATTGCACCCGCTGCCTGTAGCTGCTCGAGGCTACGGCGAACTGCAGCATTCACCATCGAACAGGCCGGGTCGCTATCGGAACCGAACGCTTGACGCAACACGCCGACGCGCACACCATTCAAACCTCCCGCATCCAGATGATCGGCATAGCTACCGGTATGACCGGCAATCCGGTGTACGACGGTGTATTCGTCGCGTGGATCGTAACCCACCATGCTATCCAGAAGCATCGCCGCGTCGGTGACCGTGCGTGCCATGGGTCCCGCCGTGTCCTGAAACACGACCAGCGGCGACATCCCGTCCCTGCTGATCAGTCCAGGTGTCACGCGCACACCCACCAGATTATTGAAGCTTGCAGGCAGTCTGATCGAGCCACCGGTATCTTCCCCGATGCCGACCAGCCCCAGATTGGCAGCGATTCCGGCTGCCGTGCCGCTGCTCGATCCTCCCGAATCGTGCGCCAGGTCGTAGGGATTCAGGGTCTCGCCACTCATAGACGAAAAGCCGAACCACGACGTGGCGAAATCCGGCATGGTCGTCTTGGCGAGCACGAGCGCACCGGCACGCTTTAATTGCGCAATTGCCGTAGCGTCTCTCGCGGGTACGTAGCCTTTTTGCGCGATCGACCCGAAGGTCGTCTGGATGCCGGCCGTTTCGATCTGATCCTTCACAAGGAGTGGAACGCCGTGCAAGGGTCCAACGAACCGGCCCGTCCGTGCGAATTCGCGATCCAGTGCATGTGCTTCGTCGCGCACCCGCGGATTGATCGAGACGATTGAATTGAGCCGTGGCCCATTACGATCGATCTGCTCGATGCGAGAGAGATACATTTCGACGAGCTGCTCCACCGTGAGAGCGCCTGACTCCAACGCGCGATGGACAGAATCGATGGTCGCTTCTTCGAGAATGAATTCGGACATGTTGATCACTTTTGAGTAGAACAGCGGGATACCGCTGTCGGATTCCGCACTGTTTGAACGATGAGTGCCGTTGTTTGTGCAAGGTCAGTTCATGCGAGGCACAGCGCGTTGAATCGCTATGCCATGCTGCGCCAATATCTCGCGTACAGCCGTCAGTATCAGGACGGCGTGAGGCGTATCGCTGTGCACGCACACCGACTCGAATTCGATGGCGATGTCACGCCCGTCGGTCGTCACAACACGCCCTTCGATACACGCTCGCAAGACCTTTTGCGCTATCTCGCGCGGCTCAAGCGGGCGAACTCGCCGCGAAAACACTATCGATCCTGAATTGTCGTAGTCACGGTCCGCATAGAACTCGCGTACCACGGGGTGTCCAGCAGTTCTGGCCACCCGCTCGATGACGCTATCCGCCATGCAGTAGATCGGCAATCCGGCGTCGAGCAGACGAACGGCGCGCACAAGCCCCGTAGCGAATGCCTCATCGACGGCCGCGTGCATATAAAGCGCTCCATGAAGCTTGACGTGACTGAGGTCCAGCCCGTGCAATCTCGCGAATTCGCGCAACGCACCGCACTGATAGATGACGTCATTGACCAGTTCTTCCGATGAAGAATGGATCGCACGACGGCCAAATCCAACGAGATCGCGATAGCCAGGGTGAACGCCGATCGCAACGCCGAACTCTCGCGCCATCGCTACGGTACGCGCGATCGTGCAGGGATCGCCGGCATGAAAACCGGCGGCAATGTTCGCCGAGCTGATCTGCGGCATGATCGCTTCATCCACGCCGTCGCTGATCGACCAGACGCCAAACCCCTCGCCCATGTCCGAATTCAGATCCACAGAATCGCGATGCACTTTTCGTCTCCCATGTCATCGGGGCTTCACCGCACCCCACAGGAACAACGATAGCCTTCGCACAGGATTCGAAAAAGTTGTTTCTTTATATGTCTCCGTATATATTTTTTTCATACCCACGTGGGCAAACGGCGTGTAGTCTCCGTCATCGTCAGCGCCATCCAGGCCTTCGAGCGGGACTGACGCGATTCCAGGCTTCGTAACCATGTCCATCACACTTCGTCAGTTGCGGTACTTCGTTGCCGCTGCAGAACTCGGCCAACTATCGCGCGCCGCGATGGAACTGAATATCAGTCAATCGGCCGTGACAATTGCAATTCGCGACCTCGAGCAGACGGTCGGCCGGCAACTACTGCAGCGCGGTCCGCAGGGTGTCGATCTGACCGATGCTGGCCGCCGCTTTCTCGAACACAGCTACACCATTCTCGCCAGCGTCGACGAGGCACTCAGGGAATCGAGCGATGAGAGCACGACTGAAAGCAATGTGCGGGTAGCGGCGAGTTACACGCTCCTTGGTTATTTTCTGCCTTACCACCTGCAACGGATCGCAACGCTATACCCACAACTTTCGATCCAGTTGCACGAAGTCAGTCGCGATGAAATGGAAGAAGGACTCATCGCCGACCGATATGACGTGGCCGTCCTGCTTGCCGACAATGTCGCAAGTTCGAGCCTCGCGGTCGAGCGTATCTTCGCGTCTACACGACGTCTTTGGGTCGCGTCACACCACCCATTGCTTGAAAAGCGCTCTGTGTCGTTTGCTGATGTCGCCAAAGAGCCTTTCATCATGCTGACCGTCGACGAAGCCGCCGACACGGCGATGCGCTACTGGAGCAAGACCGGCTATCAGCCACACGTGATCTTGCAGACGTCTTCGGTCGAGGCAGTGCGCAGCATGGTTGCCAATGGCAGCGGTGTCGCTATCCTGTCGGACATGGTGTACCGGCCATGGTCGCTCGAAGGCAAACGCATCGAGACAATCACACTGGGGAACTCGGTACCTTCAATGGCGGGCGGTATCGCCCATACGCGCGACAGGACGATCACGCCCGGCATGCGTGTCTTTCTCGACTACTTCCGCGAAACCTTCAATTCGCCCTATCTCCCTCATGCGGCCTTGCGTCAGTCGCGCACGGCGGCACGCTAAGCCTCGCTCAGAGAACGGTATGCAAAATTTTTTAGACCAGTCGCTTTTCAAACCAGTGATGGGCATACGGTTCCGCGCTGAATGCATCGACCTCGACGTATCCGGATTGCCGGTATAGCGAGATCGCCTCGCGCAGCGTTCGATTTGTCTCCAGGCGAATAATGCGCACTTTGGCCTGCCGAGCCCGTTTCTCCGCCTCCACGATCAACCGGCGGCCTACACCCATGCCGCGAGCGGAAGGGCTCACCCACATTCTCTTGAGCTCGGCCGGGGACTTCTTATGAAACTTGAGCGCGACGCAGCCGATCGGGCTTCCATGGAGTCTCGCGACGATCAACGCGCCTTCCGGCGCCGTCAGTTCACGGGCATCCGCCGACAGGCTCATGGACGGGTCGAATCCTGCGTCAAAGCGCTCATCGAGTTCGCTGAAATATTGTTCGAAGCACCACCGTGCGTCATCGCTATCGGGCTCCTCAAGCGCAAAATTCACGAAAGATGCTTGTAGCAAACGCTCGACCTCAGACATGGCCGCGACCAGTCTGCGACGTTGCTCATCGCCGAGCGGTTCGAGCGCGCGTAAAGCGACCGCGTCAGAGAGGCGTTCGAGTTCAGCCCTCTCCGTGAGGCCCTCCTGAGTCAGGCAAGCCCGGCGCACCCGGCGGTCGCCTGGATGAGCGAGAACAGTGACAAGTTTTTGCCGTTCGAGAGAGGCCAACGTACGGCTGACATAGCCTGAATCAAGATTGAGCCGCGCGCGAAGAGCACGAATGTCCGCACCTTCGACACCGATCTCCCATAGCAGGCGTGATTCACCCATCGGGCGGCCCCGTCCAAGGAAATGGTCATCGATAGCGCCAATGCTTTCGGCGACTATGCGGTTAAAGCTGCGGATCTGGAGAACGTCGGATGTGTCCATATCTCTGACTTTAGTCAGAGATATGGAGTCCGTCAACATCAAGTTACCTGCGAAAGCGTCCCGCTAGCCATGCGGGTTCCAGACGGTCCGAACCCAAACAGAAATCGCATACTATTCAAATGATCACGCTCTGAGTGCCGCGCCACTGTCCGATCTCCGCCCGTTCATTCAGCGCCCGCAAAACAGGAGAACGCCGACAATTGCAACAACGGCGCATCATTCATACTCTGCACCTGCACCTGCACCTGCACCTGCACCAGAATCAGAAATGAACAGTCTTTCGTCAAGGAGGCGTCGATGCGAATCTTGATTCTCGGAGCAGGCGTGGTCGGTGTCACGAGCGCCTGGTATCTGGCGCGTGCCGGTCATGAGGTGGTGGTCGTCGATCGCCAACCCGCTGTTGCGCTCGAAACAAGCTTCGGCAACGCCGGCCAGATTTCACCGGGCTACGCGTCGCCGTGGGCCGGGCCGGGCGTACCCGCCAAGGCCGTCAAATGGCTGCTGCAGAAGCATCCACCTCTGTCGCTCCAACCGGACGGCACCCTGTTTCAGATGCAATGGCTGACACAGATGCTGGCTAACTGTACAAAAAAGCGCTATGCCGTCAACAAGGCGCGCATGGTGCGGCTTGCCGAATATAGTCGCGACTGCTTCATGGCGCTGCGCAACGATACCCATATCACGTACGAAGGTCGCCAGCAGGGCACGCTGCAAGTCTTTCGCACGCAAAAACAAATGGACGGTACCGCCAAGGACATCGACGTTCTGAAGGAAATGGGGGTGTCTTATGAGTTGCTGTCGCGCGACGAACTGGCTCGCGCCGAACCGGCGCTGGAGGGCTCAAAGAATAGACTCGTCGGAGGCCTGCGTTTGCCAGGCGATGAAACCGGCGACTGTCACGTGTTCACCACCAAACTGGCCGAGATGGCGCAAGCGCGCAACGTGCAGTTCCTGTTCCAGCGCAGCATCGATGGCCTGGTCGTCGAGGGCGGCACGCTAAAGGGCGTACATTCCAACGGCGAAACATTGACTGCGGACGCTTGTGTCGTGGCACTCGGCAGCTATTCCACTGCACTGCTGCGAGACCTGGTTAGCATTCCGGTCTATCCCGTCAAGGGCTATTCGATCACTGTGCCAATTACCAACGCTGCCCAGGCACCGGTCTCGACCATTCTCGACGAAACCTACAAAGTCGCGATCACCCGCTTCGAGGATCGAATTCGCGTGGGGGGCATGGCTAATCTGGTGGGCTTCGATAAGGAACTGCACGGCACCCGGCGCGAGACGCTGGAATATGTTGTCACCGACCTGTTCCCGCATGCAGGCGACGTGACGCAAGCCAGTTTCTGGACTGGCCTGCGGCCGATGACGCCAGACGGCACGCCGATTATCGGCCCGACCGCGATCAAGGGCTTATGGCTCAATACCGGCCACGGCACGCTGGGCTGGACCATGTCCTGCGGTTCGGGACAACTGCTGGCGGATTTGATGTCGGGCACAACGCCGGCCATCAAATCCGACGATTTTGCGGTCAGTCGCTACAGCAGCTAACTGGACGCTCGCACTAAAACCACGGGCCGGAGTCGCCCCACTTCTGCGGTTCGGCCCGGATTCACCCCAAGGGCCGCTTCCAAAGCTCAACGTCATTCCTGTGCCCGTCTCAGTTGACGGGTGATTCGGTCGAACCCAGAAGTTCGGCACCAGCCGCAGTTGTCGGCGCGCGGAAAGCCACAACTCTCGCATTTCCGCCGGGTGTCCGCGGAATAACGATCCAAAACCTCCCTCAAACGCAGATTTACACTCGCAGCCAGAATCGGAAAGTCGATTCCGGATTTCTGGCACGAAATTTTTTCGGATTCCCAAACCTCTCTTTTCAAACCCCGCTCTCCGGATTTTCCCGGCTATGCATATCACCGCGTTTGCGTTCATGAGAATCTAGTTTGTCGCTCAGCGGCGACTCTGCCGCTTCAACAGCGACAGACTTTTTTCTCATTTAACTACGGGGTTTGAAATGGACCGCATCGATTCAGTCGTTTTGTCGCAAAATACGGGTTATACGTCGCTCGGAGAACGCTTTAATCAGAGCACCGTAAAGAAAACGGAAAGGTTGCCGTTTACGATAAAGGTGGTAAGTAACCTGGCGGACCTCGACAAGGCCGTCGAGATGCGCCGCACCGCCTATCGGCGCCATTTGCCGGAATTCGCCGAGACCATGGGCGTCGAGGCGTTGGATGGAGCGCCCGGCACGGTCGTGCTGCTCGCGCAGTCGCGGCTGGATGGCGGCCCGCTCGGCACCATGCGGGTCCAGACGAACGCATTCGGTCCGCTCGCCGTCGAACAATCGGTCCGCCTGCCGGACTGGTTGGGCGAGGCGCGTCTCGCCGAGGCGACCCGGCTCGGCGTCGCGCGCGGTGCGATCGGTCGGATGGTGAAGGTGGCGCTGTGCAAGGCATATTTCATGTATTGCGCGCAAAACGGGGTCGACTGGATGTTAATTACGGCACGTTCACCGCTCGATCGGGAATACGAAGCGATGCTGTTCGGCGATGTATACGGCCAGAACGAATTCCTGCCGATGGCGCACGTTGGCGGGTTGCCGCATCGGGTGATGGCGAAACCGGTTGCGTTGGTCCGTCAGCGCTGGGCGAAGGTCAACCATCCGTTCTTCGGATTCTTTTTTGAAACGGATCACTTCGATATCGACGTCAGCGTCGCATCAAAGCAGGGGGAAGACGGCCAAGGGACTGAGTGCGGCGGCCCGCCGAGCGAAGGCTCAGACCGTCTGCGGTCGCTGAGCGAAGCGTAAAGCAAGGTGTCCGCCTGGCGAAATCCGGGCGGACGAGAGATCGGTGGCGCTAGCACAGTCGTGCTTTCGCCGCTGACCATCGCAGCATCGCAATGAAATCGAGAATGAAGTCATTGGGAAAGGGCAGCAAATGACAAGCGTTAAGTGGACGTTTCGGGACCGACTGACGGGCTGGGCTTTCCAGCGGTTCTCCGTATACGTAGCGCCATTTGTGATCGTGCTGGGCAGCGTCGCAGTCATGCTCTGGGCGCCGCGCCAATTCGATACGACAGGAACGGTCACGCTCAGCTTTCCCGTGGTTGCGGATCCGTCGGCGTCACTGTCACCCGACAACGCCATCGCCCGCCTGCGCGATACCGCGCCCACCGCACGTTTCAGCACTCATCTCGCGGAAACGCCATTCTGGTTCATGCTCACGGCACCTGAGCTCGCCAGTGGCGCCACCACGTTCATCGACCTGCCGTCGCGGCACGCGCAGACGCTATCCTGCTGGCGCACGGCCCCCGTCCTGACGCTGCTCGGCGCGGGCGACCGCCACGGCACGAGCGGCGAGATGAACTTCAACAAAGCCGGCTTCGCGCTCGGGCTCGGCGAGCACGCCGCCAATGCGCAAATCCTGTGCCGAGGCACCTTCTCCGGACCCGCGTATATCACCGCTTCCGCATCGAGCCCGGAGAAGCTCGAGATATCGACCCTCGACTTCCAACAGGCCGCATCGCTCATCACCGGCGGCCTGGTGACGCTCGCGATCTTCGTGTTTGTTACGGCAATCATCAATCGCGAATGGACTTACGTGATCTTTGCCGCCTGGCTCGTCGGCAACCTCCGGCTGAGCGCCAACGCAATGGGCTTCGATACCGAATGGATGGGCCGGCTCATCCCGCCCGACCATATCGCGCTCTTGCGGCAATTCACGTTCGCGGCCTACTACGTGCTGACCACGACACTCTTCGTGGAACTGTTTCGCCGCGAGCTGAAAGCCATCGGCCTGCGCTGGAGCCTGCACGCCGTGCGATATGGTGGCTGCCTGCTGATGATCGCTGCCTTCACGCTGAATTACGCGCACTTCATTCCGGTGCTGTGGGCATGCGCCAGCTTCTGCATACTGGTGCTGACCTACTTCCTCGTACAGTTGGTCATCAAGGCACGTTCGCGCACGGTGCTCTGGTATGTCGCGTCAATGGCGATCGTGCTGTTCGCGACGCTGTCGCAAGTGCTCGCCGCCGCGCTCGGTGTGAAAGCGCTGGCGGGCGCGCTTAGCCCCGTGGTGACGGCGTTGTCGTCGAGCATGCTGTGTGCGTTCGCGATTGCGGAACGTATGCGCGAAGAGCGCGAGCGCCGCCGGCAAATGCAGGTCGAGCTGCGCAACACCTATGACGTCACGCCGATCGGCCTCTTCACGCTGAATGGGGAAAGCGCCTTCGTGCGCGCCAATCCTGCGCTGCACTCGATGCTGGGCCTACCTCAACAGCACGACGGCACGCATCGCTGGGGCGACTATTTCGCCCCGGGCGCCGAGCGCGTTCTTGCTGAGCTTCTCGCGCGCGACGACTCCGCGTCGATCGAAATCGAAGGCGCAGCCGGCACGAAGACAGACGCGCGGCGTTACTCGCTGCGGGCGATTCGCGCGAAAGGCTTCATCGAAGGCTCGCTCGAGGACGTGACGGACCGCTCGAAAGCCGTGGAGCGGCTGCACTTTCTAGCCGAGCACGACCCCCTCACCGGTCTCCTGAACCGTCGCGGCATCGAGCATGCAATCGGCCGGCAACGCGGCGAAACCGGTCCGTGGGCACTCGCGTATCTCGATCTCGACCGCTTCAAGCTGTTCAACGACCTGTTCGGCCACGGAACCGGCGACGAAATATTACGGCACGTCGCCGCGCGCCTCGTCGAGCGTCTCGGCTCCCACGTGCCGATCGGGCGCATCGGTGGCGACGAATTCGTGTGCGTGCTCGCGAACACGGCTATCGACGATGCAATCGCGCGCTGCCGCGAACTCGTTCTGGCGTTGAACTCCGCACCATTTCACGTCGACACGCGAGCGTTCCAGGTCAGGGGATCGATCGGCGTAGTCGAGTGCTCGCAAGGTGAACGGGTGCTGGACGCCCTCGCCTATGCCGACCGCGCGTGTCGCGCGGCGAAACGCGGCGGCACTGCGCGGCTCGTCGCACTACGCAAGGGCGCGCCGGCGTTCGAGGAGCGCGCCGCCGAAATCAGTCTGATCGAGGCGCTCGGACAGAGCCGGCTGCCCGAGGGGTTGTTCCTCGTGATGCAACCGATCATGTCGATGCGCGCGCCCACAGAAGCACTCGACTTCGAAGTGCTGCTGCGTCTGCGCATGCCGGACGGATCGGTGGCGACCGCCGCGAAGCTGATCGCCGCCGCCGAGGACTCCGGCACCATCATCGCGATCGACCGCTGGGTGCTCTCGACGACGCTCGCATGGCTCAGAGAGAACCGCGCGTCGCTCCCCAACACTTGCTTCGTGTGCGTGAACCTGAGCGGCGGTTCGCTCAACGACGAACACTTCCTCGACGAACTGTTCACGCTGTTCTCGCGTCACGAGGACGTCGTTCATTACCTGTGCATCGAAATCACCGAAAGCGTCGCGCTGCACGATCTCGAACATACGGATCGCTTTATCGCGCGCGTGCACGACATGGGCGCAAAGATCGCGATCGACGATTTCGGCGCGGGTCAGACGTCGTTGCGTTACCTGAAGAAGCTGTCGGCCGATGCACTGAAGATCGACGGCGAGTTTGTGCGCACGATGTGCAACCATCCGGCCGACATCGCGATCGTCGAGGCGATCATTACCCTCGCACGCAATCTCGGCATGCGCAGCATCGCCGAATGGGTCGAAGACCTCGAGACCTTGCGCGCGCTGAAGGAATTGGGCGTCGACTATGTGCAGGGCTTCGCGATCGCGAAGCCGCAAGAGGCCCGGGACATTCTCGCAGCCTCCTCCGCCGCGAGCTTCGTGACCAACCCCGAGGTCGCACGCTACCTGAAAGCACAGCAGACGCTGCACCGCGGCGCTGACGACCAGCGCATGGAGCGCGAAAGCGCGGTCTGATGCGGCTCGCCGCGCCCCGGCCGCCGACGCCAAACTTGCCGGGCTCGTTAAAACAATCGCAATGGTTTTCGGCGTTGCGCAAAAGCGGCTACTTGTACAACTCCGACTCCGCCATCAGGGCCGGCGTACCAATAACCTCATTGATGCCATCGAAATCGAGCATCCGGTCTCGCCACGGCGCGGTCGTCCCGTGGGCATGCAGGCAACCATAATAGCCCTGTAACGTATGCGTCACCGCGCGCGCCGTGCCGCCAGGAAAGATCACGATACGAAAGCCCAGTTGCGTGAGCGTCTGTGCGTTCTGTATCGGCGTCTTGCCGCCCTCGACCATATTCGCAAGCAGCGGCACGCGGCCAGCGAAGCGCTCGCACACGGTCTCCATCTGCTCGAGCGAGCGCAACGCTTCAATGAACAATGCGTCCGCGCCCGCTTCCAGATAACGCTCGGCACGCTCGAGCGCAGCGTCCAGCCCTTCGACAGCCGCCGCGTCGGTGCGCGCGAGAATCAGCGTATTGGCGCTCACTCTTGCATCCACGGCCGCCCGCAGTTTGCCGCACATTTCGCCTGCGGGAATCACCGATTTGCCATCGAGATGCCCGCAGCGCTTCGGGAATGTCTGATCTTCGAGCTGGATCATCGCAGCGCCGGCGCGCTCGAAGCCGCGCACCGTACGCTTGACGTTCAGCGCGTTGCCGAAGCCAGTATCGGCATCGACGATCACCGGCAACGCGACACGCTCGGTGATGCGCGCGAGCGTATCTTCGACTTCGGGAAACGTCGTCAAGCCGACATCGGAACGCCCTAACCGCGTGTACGCAATCGACGCCCCAGACAGATACAACCCTTCGAAACCAGCCTGTTGCGCGACCAGCGCGCTCAACGCATCGAAGACGCCAGGCGCGAGCAAAGCGCCTTGGGCGAGAAGTGTCTTCAGTGGTTTGATTTCGGTCGCCATGATTTTTATTCCTGCAGTTCAAAAAGGCAAAAAGGCCGATTGCGCGCGACCACGCACGCGCAACGTGGCGCGCTTACGTTGCGAGGCGATCCGCGAAGGCCTCGCAGGTCGTCAATTCGCCGATCGTGCGCAGATCGGCGAGCGCCGTGTCGTGCGCGGCCGGCGTCGATGCCGCGCAGCCATCGCCCAGCACCAGCACGCGATAGTCGCGCATGTGCGCGTCGCGCGCGGTGCTCGCCACGCCGCCATTAGTGACGATGCCGCAAATCGCCACGGTGTCGATACGCGCGCGGCGCAGCACCCAGTCGAGCTGCGTGTTGAAGAAGGCCGAATAGGCGACCTTCCAGACCGACACGTCGATGAAAGGCTCAAGTGCGGAGACCGTCGCATGACCGCGCGAGCCGGCGACAAAATCCCCGCGGCGCAAAAATGGACGCAGTTGCTTCAGATGCGGCGAAATCATCGGCTCGCCGTCGGCATCCGGCCACAGCGTAAACTGGCTGGCCGCGATAAAACCGCCTCGCTGCTTCAACGTGCGCGCCACGGGCGCAATGCGCGGCGGTAACGCGCGCGCAGCATCCGAAGCCGCGCCGCCGCGATCGTAGGCACCACCTTCGCTCAGAAAGTCGTTCTGTAGATCGACGATGATGAGCGCGGTACGACGCGCGTCCAGGGTCGTGTCGGTCGACATATGCGGCTCCTTAGTCCGACTTGCGTGTGATCAACAGATTGCCGAGCGCATCGACGCGCCCGCTGAATCCGGGTTCGAGCCAGATCGTCGTATCCCCCTGCTCGAGAATCGCGGGACCGTCGACCGTTGCATCCACCGGCAGATCGAGGCGTGCAAAGCGCGTTGCGTCCCACCATTTCCCGGCGTGGAAAACGGCTTGCGTACCGAGCGATGGCGGCATCGCCGTGGCTTTCGGCGCGAGCACCGCCAGATCGAACTTGGGCCGCACACCGATACGCGCATAACGCAGGTTCAGGATGCGCACCGCGATGCCGCCCAGCGCGCGCCCATAGGCCGCGCGATAGGCCGCTTCGAAAGCCGCGCCGATGTCGGCGCGTTCCAGCGCATCGCGCGGCACTTCCACGCGCACCGTATGGCTTTGCCCGACGTAGAGCATGTCGAGTTCAATGCTTTCGCGCACCGCTTCGAACGCGACACCGGCGGAGTCGAGCCGCGCCTGGCACGCGTCGGCCATGCCGGCGACGCGCGCGCGCAAGTCTTCGGCATCGAGATCGGCGAGCGCGCGATTGAGCGTCTGCACGGCGTCGTGCCGCATGTCGGCGATCACGCAGCCGATGGCCGACGTCACGCCGGGGAAGCGCGGCACGATGCCCGTCGTGGTGCCGACTTCGCGCATCATCGCGCACACATGCAACGCGCCACCGCCGCCGAACGGCATGTACGCGAACTCGCGTGGATCGTGGCCACGCTCGATCGACACCAGCCGGATCGCGCCCGCCATCTTCGCGTTGGCGACCGTCAGGATCGCCTCGGCCGCCGCGTGGGCATTCAGCCCGAGCGGCGCGCCGACGTGCTCGCTGATCGCCTCGTGCGCCTTGCCGACGTCCATCTGTGCCAGCAGGCCGCCGCCCAAAGGACGATCCGCCGCGATGCGTCCTAGCAGCACGTTGGCATCGGTCACCGTTGGGCGCAGATTGCCGCGTCCGTAGCACGCCGGCCCCGGCACGCTACCCGCCGATTCGGGACCGACCTGCAGCAGGCCGCCCGCATCGACCGACGCGATCGAGCCGCCGCCCGCGCCGATCGTCTCGATCTGGATCATCGGCGCGCGCACCACCATGCCGAAATCGATCGACGTCTGCGCGGACAACGATGCTTCGCCGTTCGCCACCAGCGACACATCGAACGACGTGCCGCCCATGTCGCCCGTCACGAGGTTCGGATAGCCCGCCGCACGCCCGATTGCGGCGCACGCGATCACACCCGCAGCCGGACCCGACAGCGCCGTGCGCACCGGCACGTCGCACGCGGTCTGGCGCGACATGATGCCGCCGTTGCTCTGCACGACCAGCAGTTCGCCGCGAAAACCATGCGCCTTCAGATCGCCTTCGAGGCGCGTCAGATAGCCGCCCACCACCGGCTGCAACGCGGCGTTCAACGTGGCTGTCGAGCATCGTTCGAATTCGCGGATTTCGGGCAGCACCTCGGTTGCCGCCGTCACGTTCGCGTTCGGCCAGATCGCGCGCACCGCCTCGACGGCTTGCGCTTCGTTGAGCGGATTCGCATAGGCATTGATGAAGAAGACGCACACCGCTTCGCAGCCGCGTTCGAGCAGATCGCGCGCCGCCGCCCGCACCTGCGCGAGATCCACCGGCGTGTGCAAGGTGCCGTCGGCCAGCACGCGTTCGTTCACTTCGAGGCGAAGATCGCGCGGCACCACAGGCTCGAAGCTGCCGCGCAAGCCCCAGGTGCGCGGTCGGTCGCGGCGGCGCATTTCGAGCACGTCGCGAAAGCCTGCCGTCGTAATGATGCCCGTGCGCGCCACCTTGCGTTCGAGCAAGGCGTTCGTGCCGACCGTGGTGCCGTGCACGATCGTCGCGATCGCGCCGGCGCCGCGCTCGCCTGCGTCGTCGCCGGGCGCACCGATGCGTTCGATGCCGTTCATGAAGCCGCGCGCTTCCTCGCCCCGCGTGGACGGCACCTTGACGACGCGCGCCGTGCCCGCTTTTTCGTCGAGCACGAACAGATCGGTAAACGTGCCCCCCACGTCGACACCGACGACGATTGAACCGTGTGCAGCCGCCTTCATACCTGTTGCTCCTTCCGAGCTTTCGTCACATAACCCATTGCCGAATCGCGCTTGCGGGCGGCATCGTCACGCCCGGACGGCGCGCCGTAACCGCCGCCGCCTGGCGTTTCGAGCCGCACCCGTTCGCCGCGCTTCAGGCGAATGCCGAGCATCTTCGACGCCATCGGCGGCGTGTGCCATGCACCGTCCTGCTGATAGCGGAACACGTTGGGCACGGACGCCTCGCCGCCCGCGATACCTTGCGGAGCCGAGCGTCCGCGTTCGCCGAAAATGAACGCTTCGGCCTCATGTTCGAGCAGTTCGATTTCGTAGATCGCGCCGAGACCGCCGCGATAGGTGCCGTCGCCGCCCGAGTCAGGACGCAACGCCCACTGCGTGAAACGCACCGGATACGCGGCTTCGAGAATCTCGAGCGGCGGAATGGTCGCCGTCGAAATCGGCGCATTGCCGTGACTCAGACCGTCACCTTGCGAATGGCCGCCATGCCCGCCGCCGAAGAAACTGAACATCACCCACCGCTGGCCCTTGCGCGCGCCCTCGCTGCGATGCCCGGCGATCGACAGCGCGTTGATGGTGCCGTACGCCTGGGCCATCGCCAGTTCCGGCGCGGCCTGCGCCATCGCGCAGAAGATCACGTCGATCATGCGCAGGATCGTTTCGGTGTAGCCGCCGACGGGGCGCGGCCGGTCCGCCGAGATCAGCAGTCCGTCCGGCAGCACGAACGACACGGCGTCCAGTACGCCGGCATTGGCGGGCACGTCGGGAAAGA
Organism: Paraburkholderia sp. RL17-373-BIF-A; assembly: GCF_046030175.1. NCBI lineage: Bacteria > Pseudomonadati > Pseudomonadota > Betaproteobacteria > Burkholderiales > Burkholderiaceae > Paraburkholderia > Paraburkholderia sp. RL17-373-BIF-A. The sequence goes on along the minus strand of NZ_JARESO010000038.1, from coordinate 48,052 downwards.
GATGCTTGAGCGCGACATAGCATGCGGCAATCGCCGTGGCGCGCGAAATGTTCACCGGCCCGGCGCAGGCAGGCGACGTGCCGGTGAAGTCGAGCGTCAACGTGTCGCCCGCCACGCGCATGCGCAACGCGATCTTCAGCGGCTCGTCGCGCACGCCGTCGTTGTCGAGCATGTCGTCGAACGCGTAGTCGCCGTCCGGCAGCGCCGCCACGTGCGAGCGCATCAGCTTGACGGCACGCTCGCGCAGCAGTGCGAGCGCTTCGAGCACGGTAGCGTCGCTGTAGTCGTCGAGCAAGCTGCCCAGGCGACGCGCGCCCAGTTCGAGCGCCGCGAGCTGGCCGTTGAGGTCGCCCCACAGACTATCGGGCAGGCGCGTGTTGGCCTGCAGGATGGCGAGCACGTCGGCATCGAGTTCGCCGCGCCGCACGATACGCACGGGCGGAATCTGCACGGCTTCCTGCCAGCATTCGGTGGCGGCGGGATTGTAATTGCCGGGCACCGCGCCGCCGACATCGTGCCAGTGCGCGGCCGACGCCAGGAAGCAAAACAGCTTGCCGTCGCGAAACACGGGCCGCACCAGCTTGAAGTCGTTCGCGTGCGTGCCGCCTTCATACGGGTCGTTGAACAGCCAGACATCGCCATCGACCATGCCGCCGCGCTCGCCCGCGACGCGGATCGCCGCCCGCACCGCGAACGCCATCGCGCCGACGAACACGGGCAGGCCGGACTTGCCCTGCACCAGCGTCGCGCCCGACAGCGCGTCGTAGATGCCGTGACAGGCGTCGTGCGCTTCCGCGATGATCGGATTGAACGCGCTGCGGTAGAGCGTCGCGTCCATTTCGTCGGCGATCTGTTCCAGCCGCCCTTTGAGGACCGCCAGCGTGACGGGATCTAGCATGAGGTGACTCCGTTGGATGTGGGGTAACGCTGCTTGAGCAGGTTGAGCAGACCGCCCGCCTCCACCATGTCGAGCAGAAACGCGGGCACCGGCTCGCACGTCAGTTCGACGCCATCGGCACGGCGGATGCGGCCCGCGCGCGGGTCGATTGCGATGTGCTCGCCTTCGTCGATGGATCCGGCGTCAGCACATGTGAGCAGCAACAGGCCGACGTTGAACGCGTTGCGGAAATAGAGGCCGTTGAATGCCGGCGCGATCACGGCCCGCACGCCGAGGCGCGCCAGCGCGGCCGCCGCCTGTTCGCGCGACGAGCCGATGCCGAAGTTCGGCCCGGCCACGAGCACGTCGCCCGGCTGCACGCCCGCCGCGAAGTCGGGGCGCGCAATCTCCAGACAGTGTCGCGCGATTTCGTCGATGCCGAATTTCATGTACGCGCCGGGCGCGAGCGCATCGGTATCGATATCCGCGCCGACGCGCCAGACGCGATGCGCAGCGGAGGTCTCTCCATGCACGGCTTGCGGCGGGTTGGTCGGACGTTCGCTCATGCCAGCACCTCGCGCGGATCGGTAATGCGCCCGCGCAACGCAGACGCCGCGACGGTATAAGGCGAGCCCAGATAAACCCGTGCCGACGCCGCGCCCATGCGTCCCTTGAAGTTGCGCGCGGTACTCGAAATCACCGTGCTGTTTTCGGGGATCGAGCCGCCGTAACCGGCGCACGCGCCGCACGTGGTCGCCAGCAGTTGGGCGCCCGCCTGTTCCAGCACGGCCATCACGCCTTCGCGCGCGGCCTGCTCCCGATCGCGCACGCTCGCGGGAGCGACGACGAGTTGCACGCCGCTCGCGATGCGATGACCGCGCAGCACGCTCGCCGCCGCCCGCAAGTCCTCCAGCTTCGCGCCCGTGCAAGCGCCGATATAGGCGACGTCGATAGCCACATCGCCGTATGCGCCAACGTCACGCGTATTCGCCGGGCTGTGCGGCGCGGCCACCTGAGGCGCGAGCCGTGCGGCGTCGAAATCGTGCGTCTCGGCCTCCGCTTGCGGATCGCCTTGCCAGCGGCAGAGCTCGATGTCGTCCTGCACGCCGGCAGCGCGCAAATAGTCGGCCGTCACCGAATCCGGCGCGATCAAGCCGACTTGCGCACCGAGTTCCGCGCTCATGTTCGACAATGTCATGCGCTCCTGCATCGACAGCGCCGTCACGGCCTCGCCGCAAAATTCGACGGCCTGGTAGCGGCCGCCATTCATGCCGAAGCGGCCGATCATATGCAGCATCATGTCTTTCGCCGTGACGCCCTGCGCGAGGCGCTGCCGCCAGTTCATCCGCAACGTGCGCGGCACCTTGACCCAGATTTGCCCCGACACCGCGACGCCGAGCATCTCGGTGCTGCCGATGCCGAACATGTACGCGCCGAATGCGCCGCCCGTCGGCGAATGCGAGTCGCCGCCGACGCAGAACATGCCCGGCCGCAGATGGCCGCGTTCCGGCAAGACGACGTGGCAGATGCCGACACCGTCATACACGTTCGGCAACTGCTGCGCCACCGCCCAGTCGCGCGCAATGTGCACGATGCGGCGCGATTCGTCGTCGGTCTCGGGTACATAGTGGTCGATCACGAGCACGACCTTCGACTTGTCCCACAACGACGCGCCGAGTTGTTCGAGCATGGGCTTCAGGCGCCGCGGACCGCTCGAATCATGAAACATGGCGAGATCCACGTTGCAGGTGACGATTTCCCCGACTTCCACTTCCGGCCGCCCGCAGGCCGCCGCAAGCAGTTTTTGTGCAAGCGTTTGTGCTACTGGCATTGACTACATCCCCAGATACGCGCGACGCAACTCGTCGCTGGCCATCAATTCCGCACACGTGCCCGAGTAACGGACGAGCCCGTTCTCCAGCACATACCCGCGCTGCCCGGTTTCGAGCGACTGCACGACGTTCTGCTCGACCAGCAGGATCGCGAGCCCTTCGCCCTGTAAGCGCGCGATCAGCGCGAACATCTCTTCGACCATCAACGGCGACAGACCGAGCGACGGTTCGTCCAGAATCAGCAGGCGCGGCTCGGCCATCAGGCCGCGCCCGATCGCCAGCATCTGCTGCTCGCCGCCCGACATCGTGCCCGCCGGCTGATCGATACGTTCGCCGAGACGCGGAAAGGTCTCCAGCATGCGCGCAAGGTTGCGGGCGCGATTCGGCTTGCCGCGTAAAAACGCGCCAAGCTCCAGGTTTTCGCGCACGCTCAGATTCGGGAAAATCCGCCGGCCTTCGGGCACCTGAATCAGGCCGGCTTTCACGACGGCGCGATAGTGCCGGCCCGTCAGCTCGTGCCCGTCGAAGCGCACGGCGCCTTGCCAGACGGCATTGATTCCGCACACCGTATTGTTCAGCGTCGTCTTGCCGACGCCATTGCTGCCGAGCAGCACGACGATCTCGCCTTCGCCGACACGAAGATCGATGCCGCGCAACACTTCGGTTCGGCCGTATCCAGTATGAAGCCCATCCACTTCGAGCAATGCGCTCATGAATGCCCTCCTTCGCGCGCCAGCCGTTCGGCTGTGCCGTGACCGAGATACGCCTCGATCACGGCGCTATCGGATGTCACCTCGCGCGGCGTGCCTCCAGCGATCAGGCGGCCTTGCGCGAGCACCCACACATGTTCGGCAAGGCTCATGACGGCGCGCATGACGTGTTCGATCATCAGCACCGTCACGCCGCTATCGACGAGACCGCGAATCACCGGAATCATTTCGTCGATTTCGCTTGGATTCAGGCCCGCGAGCACTTCGTCCAGCAACAGCAAACGCGGTTTGGTGGCGAGCGCGCGCGCCAGTTCGAGGCGCTTGCGGCCACCGACGGTCAGGTCCGCCGCGGGCTGGTCGAGCCGGTCGTGCAGGTTCACGCGCGCGGCGACTTCCTCTGCCGCCGCCAGGGCCTCGCGCCGCCCAGGCAGATGCAGATGCGCGCCGACCGCGATATTCTCGCGGACCGTCTGCGCGCCGAACGGCTGCACGATCTGGAACGTGCGCGTCAAACCGAGCCGCGCGGACTCGTGCGGTGCCATGCCGGTAATGTCGCGGCCCAGGTACTGCACGCGGCCCGCGCCGGGTCGCAGAAAGCCCGACAGCAACGCGAACAGCGTGGTCTTGCCCGCGCCGTTCGGTCCGACGAGCGCCGTGAGCGTATTCGGCAGGACATCGAGGCTGACGTCCTGCACGGCCTTCAGACCGCCAAACGTGATCGACAGACCACGGGCTTGTAACAGCGCTTCAGACATGGGCTTCCTCCTTGCGCTTGCCGCTGCGCTTCGACGTCGCGGGCAGGCCGGTCATGCGCCGCACCGACGCGCCCGCGCCCGTGATTCCGCGCGGGAGGAACATCACGATCACGACCAGCACCACGCCATAGATCACCATGCTGATGCCGGGCAACTCGCCGAACAGGTTGCGGGTCAACTCGCCCAACACATAGAGCAGCGCCGCGCCGAGCACCGGTCCCCACAATGTGCCCACGCCGCCGACGATCACGCCGACCAGCGCTTCGATCGATCTCGCCGGGCCGAACGCGATATCGGCGTCGATATACTGGAACATCTGCACGTAGCACACGCCCGCTGCGCTCATGAATGCCGCGGACAGCGCAATGGCGCCCAGCTTCACGCGCACGGGATTGACCCCGATTGCCCGCGCGGCGCTCTCGTTGTCGCGCACCGCCTGCAGATAGGCGCCGAAGCGCGAATGCCGCAACCATGCGGTGACGGCCAGCGCCATCATGACGAATGCCAGCAGCAGGAACACATAGCCGCGCCGCGTGCCGAACTGCAGGTTCGCGGCGCTCGCATGCAGCGGCACCATCAGTCCGACGCCGCCGCCCGTGAACGGCACCGACACCGCGACAATGCGCGCGACCTCGGCGAAGGCCAGCGTCACGAGCGCGAAGTACGAACCCTTGAGGCCGCCGCGAAACGCGAGCGCGCCGACCACCAGCCCGGCGATCACGCCGAAGGCGATGGCGAGCGGCAACGCGAGCCACGGATTCCAGCCCCAACTCAATTGCGCGATCGCCTGCGTGTATGCGCCGACGCCGAAGAACAACGCATGTCCGAATGACAATTGACCGCCGTAGCCGCCGAGGATGTTCCATGATTGCGCCAGCAACACGGCGTACAGCGACATCATCAGGAAGGTGAGCCACACGCCCGACTGCAGCAAGCTCGCAAGCCCGGCCACCAGGACACCGAAAACAAGGATCGAACGAACGTCGCGCATCACTTAGGTCCTCACTCCGAACAGCCCTTGCGGACGCATCAGCAGCACGACAATGAAAATCGCGAAGATGCCCATCTGACCCAGCGAATCACCGAACCACAGGCCGCCAAGCGACTCGACCACGCCGATGAGCAGACCGCCGATCAATGCGCCCGCGAAGCTGCCCATCCCGCCCAGCACGACGATCGTGAACGCGACCAGCACGAAGCCGCCGCCGACCTGCGGATTGACGTAATAGCTTGGCAACAGAAAACAGGCCGCCGCGCCGACACATGCCATGCCGATACCGAACGACAGCGCATAAACCTTGTCGACGTCGATACCCATCAGCTTCGCACCATGCTTCTCGCGCGACACGGCGCGAATCGCGCGGCCCAGATCGGTCATGCGGATCACGAGAAAGAGCGCGGCCGCCACCACCAGCGCGCCGAAAAAACCGATGACCTTTGGCAACGCGATCATTGCGGGACCGATAGCGACCGTTGCGAGCGTATAGGACGTCTCGATGTTGCGCGTATCGGAGTGGAACCACACGAGCGCCAGATTCTCCAACACGATCGACAGACCGAGCGTGACCAGCAGAATGTTTTCGTCCTTGCCGTGACTCGCGCGATTGATCACGCAGCGCTGCAGTGCGTAGCCGAACGCGAACATGCCGAGTGTCACCACCGGCAGCGCCAGATACGGATCGATGCCGAGCCGTTCCTTCAGCAGATAGACCGCATACAGCGCGACCATCAACGCCGCGCCGTGCGCGAAGTTGATGATGTGCAGCACGCCGTAAATCAGTGTGAGACCGAGCGCGATGAGCGCATAGACCGCACCCGTTGTCAGTCCGTTAAGCAGTGCGGAGAAGAGAATCACCGGATCGAACATGCGCTGCCTCAGCTCTTGAGCGGAAACTGCGGCGCCACTTCGCGATAGGCCGGCGGCAGCACGACCTTGATATCGTTGCCGACTACCTGAGTGAGAAGCGGTTGCGCGCCGGTGTTCTGACCGTTGACGAAATGCGTCGGACCATACGGCATCATGTGATCCTTGAAAGCGCTCGAGGCAAGCGCCGCATTGACGGCGGCGCGGTCGGCGGATTTCGCGCGCTCCAGTGCGTCGGCGAGCAGCATCGTCGCGGTGTAGGTCATGAACACTTCATATGAGAAGTACGCGCCCTTCGCTTCGACCCGTTTGCGCAACGGCGCAACACGCACATCCTTCGGATTGAACCAGTGATTGCAATCGATGATGCCGTCCGCGATATCCGGAAACTCCTTCAGAAACTTATAGCTCGATGCGGCCCCGCCCAACACCGAATAGATCGCTTTGGGGCGCACGTTCTGCTGTTTCATCGCGCGCAGCAACAGCGCGTATTCGTTGTAATAGTTGGCGGGAATCACGATGTCCGGATTGACCGCGCGCATGCGTAGCACGATGTTGTTGAAGTCGCGCGTCGGATTCGGATGCTTGATGACTTCCTTGATTTCGAAACCGTACTTGGGCAACTCGCTGCTGAGCAGCGCAGCCGTGCCGGCGCCGAACAGCGATTCTTCGTGCACGATCATCACCGTTCTGGCCGGTTTGCCCGCGTCGGTATTCAACGTATTGAGGTTGTCGACCGCGCGCTGGCTGCACATCCGATAGCCGGGGCCGAAGCGAAACGTATTCGTGAGTCCGCGCTCGACGATCTGATCGGCGACGCCGACATCGACCACATGCGGCAAGCCGTACTTCGCGGCCGTCTGGGTCGTGGTGAGACAGATCGCCGATGCATAGGCGCCGACGATCGCCGTCACGCCCGCCTCGTTCATTCTCTCGACCTCGGCGGCGCCCGCCTCGGGCCGCGATTGCGCGTCGCCCAGCACCGCCTCGATGAGCGCGCCGCCTTGCGACTTGATGCCGCCGGCGTTGTTGATGTCCTCGATGGCCAGCAAAGCGCCCAGCCGGCATTGCTGCCCCGAATAGGCCAACGCTCCGGTGACGGGATGCAGCACGCCGATCTTGATGCTCTTCGCGCTCGCGGCACGAGCGACCCAAGGTGCTGCAACCAGTGCCGCGGCGGCGGTGGACCGACGCAGGAAAGTGCGACGCGAACTCATGCGATCTCCGTAGGATTGCGTTAGTTGAAGGTAGCGGACAGTTCCTCGCTGACCCAGACCTTGGCGTCGATATCGCCAATCCGAGAGAGCTGCAACTGATACTGATAGCGATCGGGCCGGTACAGACCCTGGAGCAATTGCACCGGCCGTTCGTCGGTGTCGCGCACGAGACGCGTCACGGCGAGCAACGCCGAGCCGACCGCGACGTCGAGATGGCGCGCAACCACGGCGTCGGCGAGGCGCGCCGAAATGGTTTGCGTCGCGCCGCCGAGCTGCACGCCCGCTTCCTCCAGCAGCATCAGCAAGGGCTTGCGCTTGAGGTCGCGGCGGTTGATTTCGGCGACAGCTTTGGGCACGTGTGTCGTGATGAACGACACCGGTCCCGCCGACGTGCTGCGAACCCGGATACTCTTGTAGACGGCATCGCCGACAGACAGATGCAGCGCCTCCGCGATGGCGTCCGAAGCGAGCACTTCCGTGCTGTCTATCACTTCGACCGTGGTGCGCAACCCCATATTCACGATGTTCTCGAGCAGGCCGGTGAGGTGCGCTTTCTCGCGCGAAACCGGTGCGGCTTTCGCATTGCCCTGCTTTTTCCCCGTATCGATACGCTGCGGCCACGTCCCCACGCCCGGCCGGCGCGTGACCAGCCCGTCCGCCACCAGCATCTCCATTGCCTTGCGAATCGTAATGCGCGCGACCGCGAACTGTTCAGCGAGCAGATGTTCGCCGGGCACGCCTTCTTCGTCGAAGCGTCCTTCCTGGAGTTGCTCGCGCAACACCAAGTAGATCTGGTGATATTTCGGCAGGGGTAAGGTGGTTTCCATGAGGCTCACTCTAGAAGTGTCGTAATGTCGGGTCAATAGAACAAATTGGAAAATAAAGATTGTTCTACCTCGTAAACACCGACGGAAGCAACTGGCTTGCAGTAAGGAACGTGCAAGCTCGATGATCCGCTCCCTCCATCAGAGCGGACAGTTTGCTGGACGAGACTGGATGAACGATAGAACAAGTTGTGCGGTGGCTTGTTCCATGGGGAAAACACTCAACTGACGAACTTCGCAGAAGCTTCAACGCTTTACGCGCCAATAGGACATTTCCCGCGTCAAATGTTCCATTGACAAGACAAAATAGGCTGCTTAATTTTCGTCGCAACCGGAAATCGATCTGGACGCGAAGGCGCTATCGAAGGCCGGTGTAAAGAGAGCGAAGCGGATTCATGTCGCTATGCGCTCGATTTCGTTTCTTTAGGATGCCTGCTTTGTAGCATGCCTCGCGGCCGGCAAATCATGACCGTGAAATCCACCCCTGGTTTCGCACCGAGGGACTCGACGTCAACGATACAGTCTGGAAACAGGATGAAAAAGTCACTTTGCATTGCGGGAGTAATTGGTGCGCTTGGAACGCACGCGGCTATCGCACAGGCGCAGAGCAGCGTTACGCTTTACGGGATCGTCGACGAAGGGCTGACCTTCAATAACAACTCACACGGCGCGCGCCAGTACAGCATGGTGAGCGGCGAGATTCAGGCGAGCCGCTGGGGATTGCGCGGTAGCGAAGATCTGGGCGGCGGCATGAAAGCGGTTTTCCTGCTTGAAGGCGGCATGGATCTGAGCAGCGGCAAACTCGGCCAGGGCGGGCTTGAATTCGGCCGTCAGTTATACGTCGGACTGGCCACGCGTTATGGGACGGTGACGCTCGGGCGTCAATACGATTCCGTGGTGGACTACGTTGGCCTGTTCGAAGTGGGCGATCAATGGGGCGGCTTTTACACCGCGCACCCAGGCGACCTGGATAACATCAACAACTCGAACCGGGTCAACAACGCGATCAAATATACGAGCAACAACTACGGCGGCTTCACGTTCGGCGGCGTCTACAGTCCTGGCGGCGTAGCGGGTAATTTCAGTCAGAATCAGATCTGGTCGCTCGGCGGCTCTTATTACAACGGGCCGCTCGGGCTTGGCGTCGGTTATCTGAACATCCGCAATCCGAACACCTCGTTCTACGGCACCAGCGTGCTCGCGAACACGACCGGCTCGGCGCCGCTCGCGACGTTGAACAACATTGCATCGCCCGTGTTCTCCGGCTTTGCCGATGCGCGCACGCAGGAAGTCTATGCGGCGGGCGGTGCGTACACGTTTGGCGCGGCCACGTTCGGCGGCACCTATTCGAATACGCGTTTCGACAATCTCGATGGCGGCGGCTCGGGACCGAATCCATTCGGCAATCGCGGCACGGCGATCTTCAACAACGTCGAAGCGAACTTCAAATATCAGATCACGCCTGCATTCCTCGTGGGTGCCGCCTACGATTACACGAAGGGCAGCTCGGTAAACGGCCGGGATGGCGCGACCTATCATCAGGCCCAACTCGGCGCTGACTATTTCCTTTCGAGGCGCACGGATGTCTATTTCGTCGGAATCTACCAAAAGGCTTCCGGTACGGACTCGACGGGAAGTGCGGCGGTTGCAGCGATCAACGGCGTGACGCCATCGAGCGACAATCATCAGGTCGTGCTTCGTGTGGGCATGCGGCACAAGTTCTGACGGGCAGCCACCGCCCGCGACGACAGTCGGCGCACACGAGAACGTGGCCCGACTGATCTGCGTACCGCACACGAAGTGGTGCGGCATCCAGATCGTCGAGCGGTCCTCCCCAACTTTTGCACGCTCTCGTTTACGTCAGGCTGAACGCTGCGGAGGCATCGTGTAGAAGGCATGCATCGCATGCCAGATACGATGCCGATTGATGCCCAGCACCGCGATGTGAGCCACTCCCTTGATCTCGCAGAACTGCTTGTCCTTGTTCGGCAACTGCGAAAAGAATTCGAGCAGTTCCGCATCGGTCGCATTGCCGTCGTGCTCGGCTCTCGTCATGCAGACGGGACACTGCAGCCGTTTCGGATCGACCATCGGCATATGAATCGCCATATCGATGTAGGTGCCGTTCGGTGTCCGGTTGGTGAGCTTGAGTTCATAGTCGCCCAATGCCTTCGGTACTTTGGGATCGACCGTCGACGGGTCGTCGCGGGCGAAGATGGCATCGAAGCTCGCTTGCGAGGTTGGACGGGAATTGCTGGCCTCGAGTGCCGCGATGTTCGCGCGCCGCCTCATGATTTCCGGCGCGCCCTCGCCCGTATAGGTGATTGCATCCAGGACCATGCGCTCCACGCGGTCCGGCTCTTCCATCGCAAAGACGCCCAGCCGGAGGGCGCCGGACGACTGGCCATAGAACATGAATGTCTTTTGGCCAGTCACCTTTTCGATCACCGGCATCGCCGCTTTCAGGTCCTCGACACCGGAGCGGACATCGGAGTTCGAATCCGTCTGCGACGAGCGGCCGTAGTTTTCATGGTCCATGGTCCAGACGTCGAAGCCGTAGCGAGCAAACTCGTCCATGAACGAGTAGTTCTCCGTGCCCGGCACTTGCAGATCGAAGCCCCCGCGGCCCGAAAACGACGACCCGTGCACGAGGAATAACACAGGCTTCGGGCCGGAACTTGCGTTGCGGTCGTCCGCGAGTCGCTTGCGATACAGATACAGTTTCACCGCACCTTTCTGCGCCCAGTGATCTTCGGCAATGATCCGCGGCGCCGCCGCGTTAGCAGAGAGCGGCACTGCCGTGGCCATCAATGTTAGCGCCGCGCCTTGCAGCAAACGGCGTCGCTGGACCCTCTGCTGCGTGTCTTTCGTGTTGCTCATTGTTTTTTCCCGATTATGAGAATTGAGACGTTACTAGTCCTTGTGCTCGTACCGTCGAGCCTGGGCAACACTCCCGTTTGTCTCGACTCCTTGGGCGTGTGCCGTGGTAAGGAATGAGTCAATTAGTAGGTGAGACGAGGTCGAATCCGTTCGCCTTCAAAGACGTTTGCACTGCCGGTCCGGTGAGATAGGAAAGCAGCTTTTGCGCTGCATCCGGATGCTCGCTCTTTGTACCTATGCCCGCTGCGTAGGTCGTCACGAGTTGCAAATCTTCCGGGATCGGCCCGACGAGGGTGACTCCATGCACGGGCTTGATTTCGCTGGTCTGGCCCAATCCGAGGGACACCTCGCCTCGTGCCATCGCTTCCATCGCGGTTTGCCCTTCCGGATAATATTTGACCTTGGGAGCCACTGTGCCGCCAATCCCGAGGCGGTCAATCAACCGGGCCAGATAGATGCCCGAGGTAGCGCCGGTGGCGGGGTCGGCCATGCCGATCGAAGGGGCATCGAGCAAGGCCCTCGTGAACGCCGGGTCGTCGTTGATCGCGGGCAACGCGGCACCGGCTTTGACCGCGACTCCGAGCCGCACGCGCGCGACATCGACCTGCGAACCCTTCCTGACAAGATCTTGCTCGGTCAGTTTGGCGAGAGGCTCGGGTGGGACGATGACGAGGTCGAACGCCTGCCCCGATATTGCCCGGTCACGCACCTGTCCCGCGGTGCCGTAGATGAGGCGCACGCGATCGCCTGTTGCAGCCAGATAGTTTTCGGGCTGGTTCTCCAGTGCGCCTTTCATCGCAGCCGCGGAGAAAATCACCAGATCCGCCGCGTGAGCGGACTGCATCGTGACCAACACAATCGCAAGCAGAAGTCCTGCTTTCGTCTTCATAAGAAAGTGCTCCGGTGAGCATCGCTGAGTACGGCATTGTCAGGTTGTCGAACGGCATACGCTCGAACGCACACAGTGTATCGGGATAACTAATTTTATGCGGCGAGTCGCCCCGGCATCGGAGAGCCCGATTCTGCTGTGCGTCCGTGTGGCAACGACACTCATGACAATGACCGCCACAATCGCGGCGGCCATGCGCCTTTGACGCACACCCTGCGATGCCCCACGGGTGTCGCTGCCGAGGCTTGCGCGCCGCCACGCTACGACGTCAGAACCTGTGGCGCATCCCGACCCGGGCGACGAGCTGATGGTTGTTCGACGAATCGCCGAGGGAGCCGATGTCCGCCACCGCCGCCGTGCCCGTCGAACTCGTGCCGCTTGCCGTCTGGAACGTGCCTTCCATGTAGACGTCCGTGCGCTTAGACAGCAGGTAGTCCAGCAACAGCGAGAACTGATTGTACTTCTGGTCGCCAATGTCTCCGCGCACTGCATTGCCCTTCGTGTAGTTGTACTCACCCGCCAGAAGCAGCGCCGGCGTGAACCGATAGGACGCGTTCAATTCGAAGTCGTTGAAGGTCGCCGTCGCGCCGCCGAACGCACCGATATTCTGGTATTTCGTGTTCGAATACACCGCGCCGATCAGCGCCGGTCCGATTTGATAGCTGCCGGCCGCGGCGATGATCTGCAACGAATTCGCGGGTCTCGCCCCGAGATAGCCGGAATTCAACGAGTTGAAAGTCGTCGCGTTCACGTTGCCGTTCAAAATGGCGCCCGCTGCGGACGGGTTCTTGAAGTACTCGTACGCCACGCCTAAGCCCATGCCTCCGTGGTTATAGTTCGCACCCAATGTATAGCCGCTCGACTGCGATATTTCACCGGCGATGCCGCCCAACGAGACCGTGCCGCCGAACTGCAAGCCGCGGAAGTTCGGGCTCGCGTATTTGATCGTGTTGTTCGCGCGGGAGGAGTGATTGACGTTGTCGATGTCGCCCGGATGTTCGGTGCTCGACCCGCCATACGAGAGCGCGAAGCCATAGCTGCCGATGTAATCGTTGACGCTGTCGTACTGCCGGCCCAACGTGACCGTGCCGTAGCTCGCGCTGGAAATGCCCACAAACGCCTGGCGGCCGAAAGCCGTGTTGCCCTGGCCAAACGCGCCGTTGCTGACGTTGATACCGGATTCCAGCGTGAAGATCGCCTTCAGCCCGCCGCCCAGATCCTCGGAACCTTTCAAACCCCACCGGCTGCCTTGCAGACCCGAGTTGGAATCTAACTGAAACTGACGGCCGCCGACATTCTTTCCGTTGACTACGTTCTTGGCGTTGGTGTTGATCATCAAGCCTTCATCAAGAAGCCCGTACAGCGTGACACTGCTCTGCGCGTTCGCGTGCGTCGCACAAACAGCCAGTATCGGCAATGCTAGTAGTGATTTTTTCACTATCACCTCCATTCTCTTTGGTATGTGGTTGTCAATTTATTTACTGCATATGCACTACTAATTAATATGTTGAATTACATATAGTTCTTTTCTGAATTTTTCCTCGGTATCGACTGCCGCTTGAATCAATCTCAGTCGAAGCGGCACGCCATGGTGAGCGGCACGTCGTTACCGGGTGCCTGGAACGCTCATGCGCAGCAAACTAAACATTGAATCCGCTAGATGCGCGCAGCGTCCGGGTCTTGCTGCCGGTGAGGAACTGGACGAAGGCGCGTGCCAATTCCGGGTTCGCGGCCTTGCTGCTGACGGCTGCCGAATAGACCGTCGACAGTTCGAATTCCTTGGGCAACAGCCCGACCAGCGAAACGCCCTGGGTATACATGATCTCGGTCACCTGCGTACAGCCGATCAGTCCCGGTTCGCCGCTTTGCGCAAGGTTCGCCATGGCCACCGCGCCGCTCGGAAAAGACCGGAAGAACGGCTCGACATTCTCGTAAATACCCATCTTCCGCAACACAGTAACGAAATGAATGCCGGCGGTGGCACGTAGCGGGTCGGGAAAGTAGACCCCTTTCGAGCATTTCAAACTGGCGCTCAATTGCTCACCGTCGGCGATGGCCGGAAGCGGTTCGCCGGTGCGCACTGCAATGCCGGTTTCGACTCGTCCTAACTCGGCGCGCGAAGCGGATTCCACGCGTCCCGTCTGGTCCAGGTCCGCGATCATTTTCCCGGTCAGGATGATGACGTCGCAAGGCTCGTCGGCGTCCAGTTTTTCCCGGATCGCGTGGACCGCGCCGAAGGTGCCGTTGAGACTGGCACCCGTGCTCGAGCGGAATTCTTCCGCCAGGGCCTGGACAATACCTTTGGCCGCGCCGGCGCTCAAAATTTTCAATTCCATGGTGATAGTGACTCCCGTCTGATTGGATTACTGGTCGAATGCCGCGATGATTCGCTCGGCGCTCAAAGGCAGGCTGGTTACTCTTACGCCAAGGGCATCGCGTACCGCATTACCGATGGCCGCCGCGGTCGGACCCAACGATGCCTCGCCCGCCCCACAAGCAGGTGCGTTCGACGGCACGATATCGACCTCGACAGCGGGCACTTCCGTGAACCGCAAGATCGGATAGGTTTCCCAACTATCGCTGGTGACGCGTTGCCGGTCGAATCGCACTTCTTCTTTCAAGGTCCAGCTCACAGCCTGTAGTGCACCGCCCTCGATCTGGTTGGCGACGCCGTCGGGGTTGATGACGGTGCCCACGTCCACGGCGATGTTCAGTCTGGTGACCACGATCTGCGCGCCTGCCTCGATGCGTGCCACCACCGCGCAGTACGCACCGGAATTTTTGTACCGTGCCACGGCAATGCCATAGCCGATGCCTTCCTGCTTATCCCGTTCGTGCCAGCCGGCTCGCAGCGCCGCGCGCTGCAGCACGGCCCGGGCGCGGGGGTCGGACAAATGCCGCAGGCGCCATTCGAGCGGTTCGCTGGCGGTGGCTTCGGCCAGGTCGTCGACAAACGACTCAAGCGCGAACACGTTGGCAAATGCCCCTAACGAACGCAACGACGAGGTTCGCAGCGGCATGCTCAGCACCCGGTGATTCACGATGTTCCACGCGGGAAAGTCGTAGAGCTGCACCGCATTACGCTCGGCACCCCCACCCGCGTGCAGCGGGGGATTGACTGCCGCGGGCGCTTCGAACGGCGTCTCGAGATGCCAGGCGCCCAGCAGCGCGGGGGTGTTGCCGCGACCCGGCCGCGTGCCATGGCCGTTGCTCCAGACGCTATGACGCCAACCGACCACGCGGTCGCTCGCATCGAGATCAGCTTCGAGTTCGATCACCATGGCCGGGCCGTACGGCGCCCATGCCAGCTCGTCGGCCCTGCTCCACTGGACTCGGACAGGCTGGCCGCGTGCGGCGCGCGCCAGCCACGCGGCATCGTATGCGACGTCGTCGGCCGCGTTGTGCCCATAACAGCCGGCGCCTTCCGCGTGCTGCACCACCACGGCCGATACCGCCATGCCGAAGCTCAACGCCAGGTCGGCGCGCAGATTGAAGATGCCCTGACTATGACTCCACACTTCCAGGCGTTCGCCGTCGAATCGAGCCAATGCGCACGAGGGGCCGATCGAAGCATGCGCCAGGAACGGCTTTTCGCAGCTCATCTTCAAAGTGCGTGCCACATCGGCGGCGGCACTTTGGCGGTCGGCCACTACAGTGGTTTCCACTGGTTGCTGCTTCAACCAGGCGCTCAGCTTCTGTTGTTCCGGAAGGGGCTCGCTACGCTGCCAGCGGGCGTGCCGGCGCAGCTTGTCAATGGCTTCGACAGCGGCGCGCTGCGATGTGGCCAGCACGCCCACCAGCGAGCCGTCGCGTATCACTTGCACCACGCCGGACACCGCGCGTGCTGCGCCATCGTCGAGCGAGAGCAGGGTCGTCGCGCGCGAGCCCGGACGCAGCATGCGTCCATGCAGCATGCCCGGCAGTTCGATATCCTGGATGAAGCGCGGAACCGCCAGGAATTTATCCGCGAGATCGTCGCGCGGCACCGGCGCGCCCACGATGGTATAGGCGGCGGCCGCTTTCACGGCAATCGTGCAATCGATATCAACGTCGAATTGAACCTCGCCGGCGATGGCCCAATAACTCGCGAGACCGCCGTGAGGCGCCTTGATTTCACCGCGCTTCACCGCTAATTGATGCACCAGGTCCGTCGACACTTGCAGCACGCGCGCAGCACGTTCGAGCAGCACGGCGCGCGCGTGCGCGCAGGCGTGTCGCAACGCGGTGCCGGAGTGTTGTATCGAAAGACTCCCGGAGGTGACAGCCTCGTCAGGGCTCGCCGCTGTGTTGGCCGGGCGCATGCGAATCTGGTCGATGCCGACGTCCAGTTCTTCGGCAACGATCTGCGCGAGCGCCGTGACGATACCCTGGCCGATCTCGACCTTGCCTGATAGCACTTCGACGTATCCTTCACTGGAGAATCGCAGCCACGCGCCAAGGCAAGGATTGGCGCGCAGACTCTGCGGCCGCTCGCTGACCGGTACGCCTGTCGCTTCGGTGGACACGACGGTGAGAGGGTTCACGATGACGACGCGGCACGCAGCACTGCGCGCACGATGCGATTGTGGCTGCCGCACCGGCACAGATTGCGGTCAAGTGCCTCTCGAATCTGGGCATCGGTCGGGTGCGGACAGCGTTCGAGCAGGGCCGCCGCTGCGATCAGCATGCCCGAGCTGCAGTAGCCGCATTGCCCGGCTTGCTCGGCGATGAACGCCCGCTGCAGGCGATGCGGTGCCGCCCGGCTGCCCAAACCTTCGACCGTGGTCACCTGCTTGCCCGCCAGCGCCCACAGCGGCGTGTCGCATGACGCCACAGCAAAACCGTCGACTAGGACAAGACACGCGCCACACTGGTTTTCCCCGCAGCCGAAACGCGTGCCTTTGAGCTTCAGCTCATCGCGAAGCACATCGAGCAGGCGTGTGTCGCCGTCCAGCTCGAACCCGTGCCCGGTCCCATTGACCGTAATCGGAATGCGCGTAGTCGTGGCCATGTTCACTGGTCGACCTTCGCACCCGAAACCTTGACTACCTGCGCCCATTTTTTTATGTCGTCGTTCATGAACTGCGTGAACTGGGCCGGATTCATCGACATCGTGTCGGCGCCCTGTTTCTGCCACGACGCCTTGATCTGCGGAGTGGCGACGATCCGGGTCAGCGTGGCGTTGAGCTTGTCGACCACTGCGGGCGGCGTGCCTTTGGGCGCCATCAGGCCGAGCCAGATCACGGCGTTGTACTTCGGCACCCCGGATTGATCGACGGTTGGCAGATTGGGCAGCAGGTCCGAACGCACCGTGCCGGTGGTGGCCAGCGCCTTGGCCTTGCCGCTGCTGATAAAGCCCGCCATGGTGGTGGTGGCATCGAACATCATGTCGACCTGGCCGCCGATTACGTCGGTACGCGCATTCGAGCTGCCCTTATAGGGCACATGCAGGATCGAGACGCCGGCCATTTGTTTGAACAGCTCGCCGGCCATGTGATAAGGCGTGCCGTAACCAGACGAGGCATATGACAGTTTGCCTGGTTCGCTCCTCGCCAGCTTGATCAGGTCGGCGACGTTATTGACCCCCAACCCCGGCCGTGTCACCAGCACCAGGTCGGAAGAATTGATCGGCGCCACCGGCACGAAATCGCTCATCAGCTTGAACGGCTTCCTCGTGTAGAGCGTTTCGTTGACGGTGTGCGTGTTGGAGATCAACAGCAGCGTATAACCATCGGGCTTGGACTGCGCCACATACTCGGTGCCGATGATGGCTCCCGCGCCGGGCCGGTCGTCGACGATGAACGACTGCTTCAATTGAGCGCTGAGTTGTTGCGCGACGATGCGTGCGTATACGTCGGCGGAACCGCCCGCCGCGAATGGCACGATGATGGTGACCGGCCGGCTCGGATAGTCGTCGGCGGCAAAGCTCGCGATCGATGTCGACGCCAGTACGCCAAGCGTCAGGGCATGGCCCATACGCCGGCGAAAGGAGCGAGTGCTCCAACGATTGTTCATTACGTGCCTCCTGGTATTTATAGTCCGCATCCGCACTGCATGCCGCAGTACAGGGGCGCTCGCCCCACGTGGTCCACGCGAGCGCCTTGGTCATTGAAAAAGATGCCGGGTGCTATTTATCCAATGGTATTGACGAGGGAGCCGAGGTGATCGATCTCAAGCTTCATGACATCGCCCTTCTTGAGGAACCTGGGGGGCTTGAACCCGATGCCGACGCCGGCGGGGGTGCCGGTGGCGATGACGTCGCCGGGCAGCAAAGTCATGCCGGCCGAAAGGGTTTCGATGATAGTTGGGATATCGAAGATGAGGTCTTTGGTGTTGGCGTTCTGGCGCAGTTCGTCGTTGATCCAGCAACGCACGTTCAGGTTGGCGCTATCGATACCGTGGGCGGAAACCAGGTACGGGCCCATCGGACAGAACGTGTCCAATGACTTGCCGATGAACCACTGACGATGCTTTTGCTGGAGGTCGCGCGCTGTGAAGTCGTTGACGATGGTGTAGCCCCACACGTGCTGAAGGGCATCGGCCTTGGAAATGCCTCTGCCGGGCTTGCCGATGACGACAGCGAGTTCGACCTCGTAGTCGAGTTGGGACGTGAGGTGCTCGAAGGCTTTGACGGTGGCGCGATGCGCGACCACGGTAGAAGCGGGCTTGGTGAACACGACGGGCGCGGGCGGAGCGAGCTCGCCTTGCTGGGCGGATGTGTCAAACCCGGATTGGCTGAACTCCCTTGCATGTTCGTGATAGTTCTTGCCGACGCAGAAGATGTTACGGCGCACCTCGAGCGGGGCGAGCAGTTCGTGGGTACCGACGGCTTGCCAGCGATCAGTGCGTTGCACGGCGGCGGCGAACTGCTGGTCCGGCAGCGGAACCTGGGCAATGAGATCGATCATGTCGCCGTCAAAGCCGGGCAGAAGGTGACGAACCTCGACGAAGCGTTGCAGGTCGTCGGCGATGACGACCGGGGCGGGACGCCGGTCGATAACCAGGGAAGCAAAGCGCATCAAATCTCCTATTGGTTACATTTGGTTTTAATATATCCCAAAAGAAACCACGTTACAAGCGCTACCGGCCTCGTTTAGCTGACTCACTCTGCATTTTTAGGGAAAAAAACGGCATAAATCAATAATTCTATGAACCAATTGCAACCAATATATCGAGCCTCACACCAGATTGCTGTCGGTGACGGTGGCTGGTTTCGTCGCGTGCAATGAGCGGCGTTGGGCCGCGCGTTTTTTCATGCCGCGCACCCAAAAATACAGTTGCACCAGTATGAGCAGAGCACTGCACGCGATAAAAAAAGCGCTGATCGGGCGGTCGATGAAGACAGCCAAGTCTCCGCGCGACAACAGCATCGCGCGCCGGAAATACTCTTCGACCATAGGTCCGAGCACATAACCGAGCAGGATCGGCGCGACCTGAAAATCAAGCGCGGCGAAGATGGCGCCGACTACTCCGAACACCAGTACTTCGCCAACCTCGAACAGACTGTTGTTGGTGCTGTACACGCCCACCGCAATGAAAAACAGTGCCGACGGATACAGATAGCGATAAGGCACCCGCAGCAGCTTCACCCAGACGCCGATCAGCGGTACGTTCAGAATCACCAGCAGGACATTGCCGATCCAGAAGCTGGCGATGAGCCCCCAGAACAGGTCGGCGTGCTCGGTGATCAGTTGCGGACCTGGCTGGATACCCTGGATCAACAGCGCGCCGAGGATCAGCGCCATCACGGCGTCGCCCGGAATGCCCAGACTCATGGTTGGAATGAAGTCCACCTGGGTCTTGGAATGCGATGCGGCCTCCGGCGCAGCGACGCCCTCGAGAGCGCCGCGGCCGAACCGTTCAGGTGACCTGGAGAGCTTTTTCTCGGCCGCGTAAGCGAGGAACGTGGTGATGGTAGGGCCGGTGCCCGGCATCGCGCCAAACAACGTACCGATGAACGTGCCGCGCACCATCGGCAAGAACGCTTGCCTGAGTTCGGCCATGCTGGGTCGCATGTCGCGCAAACGTACCTTCGTGCCGCTACCCACCGACTCCATGCGATTGACGTTGCGCAAGAATTCCGCCACCCCGAACAGGCCGAGCGCCAGCGCCACCAGCTCGACCTTGTCGGAAAGCTGTGGCAGACCGAAGGTCAGGCGCATCACGCCGCTGTTCACGTCGGTACCGGCAATGCCGATCAACAGTCCCACCGCCGTCATCGCCACTCCCTTGAGCGCCGAGCCCCGGGACATGGTGCCGCCGGCCAGCAAGCCCAGCAGCATGATCGAAAACAGTTCGGCCGGCCCGAACTTGAAAGCCACGCTGACCAGTAGCGGCGAGGCGAAAACCATCACAACGATGCCGAACGACGCCGCGAAAAACGAAGCCAGCATGGCGATGCCCAGTGCCGTGCCGCCTTTGTTCTGTCTGGTCATGGGATAACCGTCCAGGCAGGTCACGGCGTGCGGCGGATGACATGGCAGATTGAGCAGGATTGCACCGATCGCGCCGCCGTATTGAGAACCGTAGAAGATGCCCGCCAGCATCAGGATTGCGGGGATCGGATGCATCGTATAGGTCAGCGGCAGCAACATGGAAATGGCCGACAACGCGCCCATGCCCGGCAGCACACCGATCAGGTTGCCGATCAACACGCCGACGAACGACCACATCAGATTGTGGGGCTGAAGCGCCACGCCGAAACCCTGCATCAAGTCCAACAGAGATTGCCCCATCATGATTCAACCCCAGGACAGCAATGGAAACTGCAGTTTCAAAGCCCACCAGAACACGACGGTGCAGATCGCACACATCGCGGCGGCGAGAATTAGCGCGCTCACCCAGGTGTTGTCCCGGTCGCCGAGTGCCGAGATGAACACGATCGCGAAGGTGGCGGGTAACAGGCCGCCGTATCGGCCCAGCACGACGAAGGCGGCGATGCCCATCACGATGCAGCACCAGGCGCGCCATTCGGGCCGAAGCGCTGGTTGCGCAGTGGCATGGGGGTCCGGGGCTTTGGCAGAAAATGCGATCGCGAGGCCGCACAAGACGAGAACGGTCCCCACTGCTACAGGGAAGAATCCCGAGCCCATGTGACTCAGGCTGCCCACGTTATAGCCAAGTCCGGCATAGATCGAGCCGAGACCGAGAACGAGCATCAGGGCGCCCGCATAGAGATCTTTGTTATAGCGATGCAGAAAGCCGAATGCATGCGCCGTCTTGGTACTCACGTGACTTGTCTCCTGTAATTTGCCCTCGCGCCGGTTCTTGCCGAAGTGTGGGTACTGATAAAACGCTGTCTTTTTCGGCGTAGCGATTCACCCTCATTTTTTTAGGGTTGCCGCGAGGTGGTTTGTCCGCTTGCCCATGTAACGGGTTAAAGCGAGGGTATTGACGGGGGACTCAGGCATCCGGTGTCGGGCATGACATCGGATACATCG
Organism: Paraburkholderia sp. RL17-373-BIF-A; assembly: GCF_046030175.1. Lineage (NCBI taxonomy): Bacteria > Pseudomonadati > Pseudomonadota > Betaproteobacteria > Burkholderiales > Burkholderiaceae > Paraburkholderia > Paraburkholderia sp. RL17-373-BIF-A. The sequence continues at coordinate 26,785 of NZ_JARESO010000038.1, read as the reverse complement.
AGGGATGACGGGACCTGAGGTGAGGCAGCAGGCGGCGAAACTCGACGACGCTGGGGGCGGCGACAAAAACAAAGACGTGACGGTGGTCGATGAGCAGGGAAGCAACGCGCACGAGATTTCCTATTGGTTCAATTTGGTTTACAATCAACCCAAGTGGAGCCATGCTAGCAATCGATTGTTTTCTCGTCAATCCAGGCAATGCCCATGACCTGCTGCCATGATCACACTGGCGCTGTTTGCTGACACGTCTCCGTCTATCTGGGTTGCATTCCATTGGGAACGGCGCTGCTGAGGCGGAGAACACCGGACTACGTGACGGCGCGCGCGAGTGAAACCAATTTGTACCAACCTCGCGGCCATTGCCTTATGATTCGTGGAACCCGTCACAGCTTTTTTACCCAATGCCCGACCATCCCGTTTCAGACCCGGTTTACACACTCAAGGAAGCCCTGCTGTCCAACCTCCGCGATGGCCGTTGGCATCCGGGCGAACGCTTGCCCACCGAGCGGCAGATGAGCGAGACCTACGCGGTCGGCCGCTCGACGGTGCGACGCGCACTGGCGCAGATGAAAGAAATGGGCCTCATCACCCAGACCGTGGGCAGCGGCACTTACGTGGCCCAGGATGTTGAGCAAAAAATACCCAAGGCAGCGGAACCCCAAGCTGTAGTGAGTCCCGCCGAGCTGATGGACGCGCGGCTGATTTTCGAGCCGGGCCTGATCGACCTGGTGGTGCGCAATGGCACGCCGGCCGATTTTGCAGCGATGGAAGCATGTTGCGTAAGCGCGGAGCAGTCGAAGACGCTCGAGGAATTTGAACGTTGGGACGCCGAGTTTCATCACAAGATCGCGGAAGCCGCACACAACAATTTCATGGTCAGCGTGTTCAATCTGATTCTCAAAGTCCGCGAACATGGCGAATGGGGCTTGTTGAAAAAGCGCAGCCTTACGCCTGAGCGACGACTCGCTTATCAGCGCGAGCACCGGCAATTGCTGGCAGCGCTCAAAGAACGCGATGCGGCTAGTGCACGCGATTTCATGGTCACGCACCTGGTGAACGTGCGGCGCAATCTTTTCGACTTTTGACACGTGCTGAACAGCCTCGATCCGGCGAGCTTCTAGCCACCGGCGAGCTCAAGTTCCGCGCGACTTTAAAAGGAAGTGAGAGCATGGATATCGAAAGTTTCAAGGCTGACTTGACCAATACCGGCTACCAGGAAGTGCTGGAAAAAACCTACGCACCGAACCAGTTCATTGAAACGCACAAGCATCCGTTCAGGGCGCGCGCGGTGATCACCGCCGGAGAAATGACCATTTCGTGGGGTGGCACGGTTTCGCGCGAATACCGCGTCGGCGATATCTTCGAAATCGAAGCCGGCGATGAGCATTCGGAGCAATACGGTCCCACCGGCGCAACCTACCTGGTGGGCCGCAAGTTCCCCGCCTGATTTCGGAACCGGATTGCCCGTGGTCAAAGCAATGGCTGAGATGCGGTGGTCACCCGACGCTGTTGAGAAAGGGCAACGCGCATTTCTTCGCGCTGCAGAAGCTGGCTGACGCTGAATCAACACGTCGGCACATCGATCCCGGCCTAGGGCGATGTGCCGACGTTCCAGCGCGTGTCCAAGCTGAACAGACGTTGCGTCCGTTAGAAGCGCGTACGCAAGCCTACCGTCGCCGCCACCTGATTGCCTGTTGACGCCTGCGCGAGGCCATTGATAAACGCACCCTCGAACGCAGAGCCAGCAGCACCGTATGCGTGTTGGTAGACACCCTCGACATAAACGTCAGTGCGTTTGCTGAACGAGTAGTCTGCCATCAGCGTGACTTGATGCCACTTCGGGTCCGCCGAACCGGTGGTTCCGGCAAAGGCGCCTTGAGTAAACGTGTAGGCACCTGCGAACGAAATCGAAGGTGTCAGCGTATAGTGCACGTTGGCTTCGTAGTTGTCGAAATGCAGCGTGTCGAACGACTGCCCGATCACGGAGTTCGCACCCGGCTGAGTATTGTCGAGCAGGGTATGTGTCCACAGTAAGCCGATAGTCGCCGGACCGATCGTGTAGTTGCCGCCAACCCCCATCACTCGCTGGCGCGCGGCGGGGAAATTGACGAAGTCGTTGTTCGACACTGCCCCGGTACCCGAAAGCGAACCGTTATTCAGCTGAAGGTAAGCCGCCGCAAGATTAATCGGGCCATTGTTGTACGTCACACCGAAGCTATAGGCGCGATTGTCCGAAAAGCCGCCGGCCGCATTACTGAAGCCGTACAGCGCCTCTGCCTGCAGCCCCCGATACGTCGGGCTCGCATACTTGACCGAGTTGTTAATGTAGAACGAGTCGTCTACGTTGTCGTTGTCGAACGGATGTGCGGCCAGGTTGTTTCCGTCGCCGTTGTTCGCCAATGCGATGGGGCCCAGATCATCGACTACGGAATCGTACTGCCGGCCGAATGTCAGCGTTCCATATTGGTCGCTTTGCAGACCGACGAAAGCCTGACGGCCGAACATCGTACCCGAGTACGTGGTCTTGCCGTTTTGTATATTAAAGCCGTTCTCGAGACGGAAGATCGCGTGCAGACCGCCACCGAGATCTTCACTTCCCCGCAGACCCCATACTTCGTTCGACAGCATGCTGCTTTGTTCCTGCCAAGCGCTGCCGCCACCCTGGTTATTCGTATAGACGATACCCGTGTCGATCAATCCATAAAGGGTGACGCTGCTTTGCGCATGAGCCGCCGCCGCAAAGACGGACAATGCTGCTGCGCCGATAATCTTCTTCTTCACTTGTCTTACACTCCAGGCAATGCCCAAGAAGGAATCATGATGTGTGCATGATCCCGGCTCAATAAAAAAACGGATAACGCGCCGTTCACGCAACAGGGGTTTAACGAAAGCCCCCGGCACCATTAGGTAGGCTGTCCGGTGAATGTGATCCACTTTCCAACCGCGCACCCGCAGCTTGACGATTCTATGGGGATTGCCATTGCGATTCACCGAAAGAGTTCGCTCCTTCTTGCAAAGATTCTATAAACGAGGATCGAATGGAATCGATACACGAGTCGCTCGGCCGCTCAATCTCGTGTGTCAGCGACGATCGCGTGTTGCAACATGCGTACGATCGTCGACTAGTGCGGCTGCGCGTGATTCGACTCCATCCTTATCGATCAGGCCATACGTTAACGGCGTCCTCCGCCACCTCCGTGAAAACCGCCGCCTCCATGGAAGTCGCCCCCTCCATGAAAGCCACCGTGAAAGCCGCCGTGGAAGCCACCGTGGAAGCCGCCATGCGGTCCGAAGTGGCCATGATGGAAGTGATGAAAACGATTAATGAAGAGGAACGACGCGCCGAAGCCGAACGCCACCGGCGGCCCATAAAACCACGGATCGTAATAGGGATAGTATGCATACAGGGGCGGCGGATAAACGTCGCCCATCTCAGCGTCCGTGCCCTGCTGCTGGATCTGCCAGGTGCCGTCGGGCTGCTTGCATGCAAGGCCTGATATGTTCTGCGTGGCGCCATCGATATCCGCTGTGCCGTTGACCATGCGGCACGTGGGCGACACGGACGATGTAGTCGTCGTCTCGTCCAGCGGAGCAGCCGGGGCAAGTTGCGACGCCACCGGCGTCGTACACGCGACACAGCTGCAAAGCACCATTCCGACTCCAATGAATTTGCGCATAAATCCGTCCTGCTCGACGGTCCGGCGCCACGACGCGGACCGCCGCGTCGACACCGTGAAGACCCCATCGGTTCGCCTCGCAGAGCGCATTGCCGGAGCATGTGGATTCGCATGTGAAGATGTACACGACGATGCGGACCTGCTGCATGTAGAACGCGTCGCCGGCTGACGCTATTCCGCTTGCTGGCCCCAGTTGCGGCATGGGTGTGTTACGTCGTGTTTCCTGCCGGATCATGCAACATCGACTCCCGTGCCGCTGCGCGAGCCTGACGCGTCAGCCGTCACGACGGAAAGACCGTCAGACAGCGTATTCATGGTGACGCGTACTGTCTGCAAAAACTCGACGGCTAGCCGGCATCAGGCACTGATCCGTTCGCGACATCGGCAAAAAAGGTGACGCTGCTAGAACGACGTCCCGATCTGGAACTGGAACTTCTGGTATTGATCGCCGGTGTGTTTGACGACTGGGAAGCCGAGGCTGAGCTTCAGCGGTCCGATCGGCGAGATCCATGCAAGGCCAACGCCGTAGCCGTAGCGCAAGCCGTTGGCGCCGATGCTGTTGCCTTCGGAACCCCATACGTTGCCGCCGTCAAGGAACGTGAACACGCGCAGCGTCCGGTCGTATCCAGTGCCCGGCAACGGGAACGTCACTTCGACGTTGCCGACGATCATCTTCGAACCGCCGATAGGGTCGCCCGTCGTCGCGTCGCGCGGACCCAATGAACTCGTTTCATAACCCCGCACCGAACCGATACCGCCCGCGTAATAGTTCTTGAAGATCGGATACGGGTTGCCGATGCCATTGCCGTAGCCACCCTGGAAGTTCAGTCCGAGGACAAAGCCGCGTGAGAACGAGTAGTAGTACTGCGCCTGCACGTCCGTCTTGTAGTACTGCGTGCCGCCGATCGGTGTGCCGTACTCGGCATTCGCCTGCGCGTAATAGCCGCGGCTCGGCACGAGCGCGCTGTCACGGGCGTCTCGCGACCAGCCGATCGTGACGGGCACGTTGTTCGACACACGGCCGAAGTCTTTCACGTAGTCGATATAGCTCTGCGGCGTGGTGGAGTCGACGTCGAGCCGGTTTTGTTCGACACCCAAACCGAAATACACCATGTCGGCTTCCGAGAATGGAACACCGAACTTCAGATCGGCACCTAGCGTGATAATCCGAAAACTCGAATCGGTCGTGCTCGAGAATGTGAGCGGCTCGCTGGTGCGGTAATAGACGTCAGTGATGCGCTTGATGCCGTCGACCGTGAAGTACGGGTCAACCTGGCTGACGGTCAGCGTACGGAACGTCGACGACGTGTTGACGTTGAGCGCAAGGCTCGTCCCTGAGCCGAACACGTTGTCCTGCGAAACACCCGCTGAAATGATCGGCCCTTCGCCCGAGCCATAACCCAGGCCCAACGTGATCGCGCCGGTCGGCTTCTCGGTCACCTTGACGTCCACGTCGACCTGGTCCGGCGTTCCCTCCACCGGCACCGTGGTTACGTCGACATCCGTGAAGTAGCCGAGACGGTTGATCCGGTCTTTCGACAAGGCGAGACGGTTCGAATCGAACCACGAGCTTTCGAGCTGCCGCATTTCGCGGCGCACTACTTCGTCACGGGTACGCGTGTTGCCGACCACGTTGATGCGACGCACGTACACACGGCGGCTCGGGTCTACTTGCAGCGTCAGGTCGACCGTATGGTGTTCCTGATCGATCTGCGGCTGCGCGTTGACGCTGGCGAATGCATAACCGTATTCGCCGAGCTTGTTGACGACCGCCTTGGTGGCGGCTTGCAGCTTTTCAGCCGAGAAGCGCTCGCCCGGTTTGATCTTGACAAGCTTGCTCAGTTCCGCCTCGCGGTCGAGCAGATTTCCCGCAAGCTTGATGCTTTTGATCGTGTACGGTTCGCCTTCGTGCAGCGTGACCGTCAAATACATGTTCTTTTTATCGGGCGTGAGCGACACCTGGGTCGACTCAATGTTGAACTCCAGATAGCCGCGATTCAGGTAATACGAGCGAACGTTTTCGAGGTCGCCGGTGAGCTTGTCTTTCGAGTACAGATCGTTCTTCGTATACCACGAGAACCAGTTCGGCGTGGACAGCTGCATTTCGTCGTGCAGCGTGCTTTCGCTGAACACCTTGTTGCCAATGAAGTTGATCTCGCGGATCTTCGCGCTCGGACCTTCGACAACCGAGAACAGTATTCCCACACGGTTGCGGTCGATCGGCGTGACCGTCGTCGTGACTTCAGCCGCGTAATAGCCACGGGTCAGGTACTGGCGCTTCAGTTCCTGTTCGGATTTGTCGACGAGTGCCTTGTCGTAATAGCTACCCAATGACAGCCCGACGGAATTCAGCGCCTTGATCAGATTGTCCTTATCGAACTCGTGAATACCCGCAAAATCGATCGTGCCGATCGCGGGACGCTCGACCAACTGCACGATCACGGCATCACCTTCGGTGGTGATCTTTACGTCGTTGAAGAAGCCCGTCGCGTACAGCGCGCGGATTGCTTCCGAAGCCTTGTCGTCGCTAAAGGTGTCGCCTTGCTTGATCGGCAGATACGAGAATACAGTACCGGGTTCGATGCGTTGCAGTCCTTCGAGCCGGATATCGCGAACCACAAACGAGTCTGCTGCGTTCGCGGATATGGCCGTCACACCCAGGCCAACGAGGGCCAATACCTTGGTACAGCGGGACAATAGAATCTTTGCATTCATACAGGACACGAGAGTAAAAAGTCGGCTCGCACCGCAACCTCCTTTTGACGAATAGATAACCCGCTATGTGCGGATGAGAGAGGACTCGTGCCTTACTGCAGCCTGAAGCCGGAGACGTCTGGCCTCGCGAACCCGGTGGCTAGCGCAAGGACTTCCGTCAAGTGCGCTGCCTGGGAGCGATGCAACTGAAAGGACAATTCCGCTCCTCCAGGCAAGCGGAACGTAAAGATCAGATAAGGTGCACCGCCCGCATCCTTGCCTAGTGCCCATGCTTCGCAAGGCATCGCGAACTTCACGTTTTTCTTCTTGTGGCGGATACGCTCCGACGAGCCGATGGCATTTGAAAGCGCCGCAAGCAGCTCGTGCATGACTGAACAGTGCAAGTCGATGCGATCAGACCCGTTACATTTCAGCGTCAGATATTGACCGTCTTCCGTCAGTTCGAAATCACGGACCGAATTGATCGCGAACGCGAGCGGTGATGACATGGAGGCACTCCTTTGAGACAGATGTCGAACGTAGTACGATTTCACTCGTATGACGTTACATACGGATTACTAACTATTTCTTCCAGACCAGTAAACTTCGAAAGCTGTTTCCATCTGAGACCTCACTTCGCGATGAGCGCTCGAAATGCGGGGTTTGAACCCTCTTCCCGTCACGTGATACTTATTTGCGTGGGACGTACCTGTCTGCTTATGGTCAGGTCTCGTTCAGCAAGTTGCAGGGAGAACGGAAAAGGGCGGCTGCCGCCCTGGCACCGCGACTTCTACCGGAACTGGGAACTGCGCCGGCGGCAGCGCGCTGCGGCGCCGCCAGAGGCGCCTCGCTCGCGTGCTCGTGGACGCCCGCACCTGATGGGGATATTTGGATTTAACGGCCAGACACTGCAACTTATTCCATCTTCTCGTGCAAGCGTCATTGCGGCGAATGCATCGAGGCAGTGGCGCGCCAGGCTATGAGGACGCTCGGCGCTACAAAATATGACGGTGGTTTCTGAATTGCGTCGCTGCGTTCGCGGCGCTGATTGCTCGAGAGAATCGATTTTGGAGAAATCGTCCCGTGCGGATGGACGCGCGGCACATTCGCCCCGCGTAACCCCAGCGACGATTTCCGGTAGTTGCGTCTACGTGCCCTACGTGCGGCGGAATACCGACGCTATGATCCGCAGGGACACATGCTCAGTTCAGGCGCTTCAACTCACCGTCGTCCGCATACCAGTCGACAGTCCTGCCGCTCGTATTGACCGTTACCGCGCGTGGCTCGGTGAACTGGTCGAACGATTCGATACCCGTCTCGCGCCCGACGCCGCTGTTCTTGAAACCGCCCCACGGTGAAGCCGGGTCGAGCCGGTGGTGATCGTTGACCCACACCATGCCGAATTCGAGCTTGCTCGCGACGCGGTGCGCACGCGCGACATCCTGTGTCCAAACTGATGCGGCGAGTCCGAACTGTGTGTCGTTCGCGATGCGGATCGCGTCCGCTTCGTCGTCGAACGGCATGACTACGGTCACAGGGCCGAACACTTCGTCCTGACCGATTTCCGATTTCGGATCGACGTCGTACAGTACGGTCGGCTCGATGAAGAAGCCCTCCTCCAAGCCGGCTGGCACACCACCGCCGGTCAGCACTTTGGCGCCCGCGGCCTTCGCGCGTTCGAGCATCGCGAGAATACGCTGGCGCGAGCGAGCGGAGATGACTGGACCTAGCTGCGTCTTCACATCGGCCGGATCGCCGACGCGAATCCCCGCCACCTTCGTATTGAAACGTTCGAGAAACTGCGCATAAATCGACTTCTGCACGAGAATGCGCGCGCCGCATACGCAGGTCTGCCCTGCACCGATGAACGCGGCAAATGCCGCGCCATTCACCGCGCGTTCCATGTCGAAGTCGTCGAACAGCATCACCGCGCCCTTGCCGCCGAGTTCGAGTGTCGTCAACGCGAAGTTGCGGGCAGCGGCTTCGCCGATGGAACGCCCTACATCTGTGCCGCCCGTGAACACGATCTTGCGGACCAGCGGATGTTTCGCCAACGCAGCGCCCGCCTCACGTCCTTCGCCGTTGACGACATTGATGACGCCCTTCGGCACGCCTGCTTCATTCAGCAGACGCACGAGCCGCACCGTGGTGAGCGGCGTCTGTTCCGATGCCTTGATTACGACGCTGTTGCCCGTAGCGAGCGCCGGCGCGAGACTTTTCGACAGGATCATCAACGGATGATTGAATGACGTCATCAGCGCGACGACACCGAGCGGCACACGCTGCGTGTAGCACAGGTAAGGACCTTCTACTGGAATCACATCACTGCGCCGGGTCAGCGCGAGCGCTGCGAAATAGCGGTAAAACTGTGGCAAACGTGAAATCTGTGCCCGCGTTTCCGAGATCGGTCGACCGTTGTTCAGCGTTTCGAGCTTGTAGAACTGTTCAAGGTCCGCTTCGAAAAGATCGGCGAAGCGGTTCAGCACTCGAGCGCGCTGCTGGATCGACAGGTCTCGCCATGCCCCGCCTTCGAACGCGCGATGACCCGCGCGCACCGCGCGATCCACATCCTGTTCGGATGCCGCCGCCAGCGCGCCGATCACTTCGCCCGTCGCCGGGTCGACGATGTCGAGCGTGTGGCCGTGCTCGGCGTCCGTCCATTCACCGTCGATGAAAAGCTGTGCGTCCAGATATTGTGAGTTGACTGTATCCATAGAGGGATTCTCCGTGATTACTTGAGCGGCGAAGCGTGCGGGTCGGTACGCATCGCTTCGCTACCAGGGGTGTCGGTTGGTTGAAGGTCTTCGAGACGCCGGCCGGTTGGCTCGACCCCAAGCCACGCGACTACCACGATCTGGATCGCGAGCAGCCCGACCATCAGCGCCAGCACACCAACAATGCCGTGCTGCGCGAACAATGCGACGACGATAAACGGTGTAACGATCGTCGCACCGCGCCCGAGCGTGTTGCAGATACCCGACGCGCGCAGACGCACTTCCGTCGGAAAGAGCTCCGGCACATAGATGGCGAACAGCAGCGCGACCAGCACGTAGATTGGAATCGTCAGCAGGAGGCCGACGACGGGCAACAGTAGCGGATGACTGACGAACGGATAGATCACGCCGAACACGATTGCGACGAGCGACGCACCGATGATGGTCGGCTTGCGGCCCCACGCGTCCGCTGTGAGCGCACCGATGGCCGAGCCGATCGGCGCGCCAAGCGACATCACGAGCGCAAAGCTGAACGACCTCGCGATGCTGAAGCCCTGACGCACGAAGAACGTCGGCAGCCAGGTCACGAAGCCGTACAGCAGCGTGTTGACGACAACGAGCGTCACGCAGCCGACTATCATCCGTTGCAGCATGGTGCCGCTGAACAGTGAGCCGAATGAAAGCGCCACGGCCGGCGCTGCCGATGGCTTGGCGATGACGGCGGGCGGCAATGGCTCGCCTGCACGCGTCGCGACAACTTCGGCTTCGATGCGTTTCAGGATCGCGTCAGCTTCCTCATGCCGGCCAACCGAATCGAGCCAGCGCGGCGATTCCGGCAGCGACTTGCGCATGTACCACACACCCAGCGCGCCGAAGCCACCGAGCACAAACATCGCCCGCCATCCGAACGCCGGAATCAGCAGCAAGCCAATCAAGCCCGCGACAGGCAGCCCTGACACGACGAAGACGGCCATCAGCCCTTGCAGCTTGCCGCGCTTTTGCGGCGGCACGAATTCGGCCAGCGTCGAGTAGCCGACCACGTTTTCCGCGCCGAGCCCGAGACCCATCACGAAGCGGCACGCGATCAGCATGCTCATGCTCGGCGCAAGCGCCGCACCGAGCGAGGCGAGTCCGAACACCGCGAGATTGGCCTGATACGTGAAGCGGCGGCCGAAGCGGTCGCCGAGAAAACCGGTGCCGAGCGAACCCAGCATCATGCCGAGAAAGGTCATCGACACGAATAGCGCGTTCTGGCCGAGTGTCGAGAAGCCGGTCTTCAGCGTCGCGCCGAGGACGGTCGACGCGACGTAGATGTCGAAGCCATCGAAGAACATGCCGATGCCGATCAGCCACATGATGCGCCGATGGAATGCTGACATCGGCAAACGATCCAGCCTCGGCCCTGCGTTGACATTCATGTCTGCCTCCTGTCGACCCGAGTTGGCGTGTCGACCGGCGTTGCGCTTTGGCGCTTACTCCGGTTTCCATGCCTTACTCGGGTTTCATGCAAGATGCTTACTGCCGGCGAGCCCTGGATCGCGAGCCGTACCGCGATGACTTCGCGCGCGCCGACGTGTGACTACTAGGCTGCCCTCAGCGGTCCTGCATCAGACGCAGGCTGGTGACGGTCAGCATGTCGGTCGCGCCGCGGAAGTTCTGTTCGATCGGACTTTCCTCGGCTGCCTGAAAGAACATCTTGCATTGACGCGCGCCGGCGTCGTCGAGTGCAAGAATGCGTTCGGCCAACGCGTCGGCGTCGGCGCGCAATGCATCGGGTTCGCAGACACGCGTGATCAAGCCGGCCTCCAAAGCGATGGCGGGCGTCAACGGATCGCCGAACAGCACCATCGGAAACAGCGCCTTCGGCAATGCGTAGCGGCCCACATAGGCCATGATCGCGGCCGGCGGCAGCCCCTTGCGCATCTCGGGAAACGCCAGCGAAGCGCGCGACGAAACCAGCGTGAAATCGCACAGGATCGCAAGACCGAAGCCGAAGCCGAGCGCGTCGCCCTGTACCTGCGCAATCGAGATCATCGACGTGGCACGCACGAGGCGCTTCAACTCGATCAGCCGCGCGACTTCCGCGCGGATCGATACGGCGTCGCGACCTGCGCGCTCGCGCCCCGTGCAAAAGCTGTCACCATTCGCGCTTATGCGCAGCACGCGGGCGCTCGGAGCGGCGACTTCGCTGCGCAACGCGGCCGTCATCGCGTCGAACATCGGACCGGATATCTCGTTACCCGCGTCCGGACGATTCAGCGTGAAGCTCAATACGTCGCCGGCGCGCTCGATCAAAACGGGCTGCAATAGTGGACCGCGATCCATGGCATCTCCTGTTGTATAATCTGTATACAGCGTATTCACTGAATCACGAGGTGTCAATGCCTTCCAGCAAAACCGCGGTCAAGACGACCGCTGCGGCCGCCGTTTCAAAGCCTGCAAAAAGCGCGCATTCGCTCGACAAAATTGCGAGCAAGTACCACTCGCGGATGCGCACGGTCGATGCGTCGAGCGATTCGTTGAGCGAAGGCGTAGTCGTGCCGGCGTTGCGCGAGGCGATTGTCGAGGGCGTGCTGGCACCGGGCAGCCGCCTCTCCGAAGTGCAGGTCGCGAAACAGTTGAACGTTAGCCGCACGCCAATGCGTGAGGCATTCGCGCAGCTCGAACGTGAGGGATTGGTGACGGTGCTGCCGCGCGTTGGCGCGTATGTGCGCGCGGTCACGCTGCGCGATGTCGAGGAGATTTACACCGTGCGCGCAGCGCTCGAATGTCTCGCGGTGCAACTCGCGTCGGAGCGCATCACCGCGCTTGGCTCCGCGCAACTTGACGACGTGATCGAAGCGATGCGTATGAGCGTCGATGCCGACGATCCCGCCGGTTATGTCGATGCGCTAGACCGCTTCTACGCGATTGTCATGACGATCGCCGACAACCGCACCTTGCAGGAAAGCCACGCAGGACTGATCGGTCCGGTGCGCCGATTGCGGCGCATCGCCATGGCGCGCGGCGGCCGTATGCAGGCGTCTTACAGTCAGACAGTCAGAATTCGCGACGCGATCGTGAATCAACTGCCGAACGTGCAGGACCTGATGCGCGAACAGCTTGACGGCGCTTGTCGCGCAGCCCTGGATGTGTTGAACGACGCTGGTGACTCTTCGGACAAGAATTGATCTGACCGCGCCTATTGGCCCGTGGGGAATCTGTGTGGGCTTGCGCGCAAGCCCACACAACCATCAATGCGACTCAAACGGCGTGCGAGCAGAGGCCATCTAAAAGATGTCGTGGTTACCGTAGGCGTTCTTTGTCGCCTGACTCAAGCGATTCCTTCAGCGCCATCAGCCCGTCCTCGTAGATGCCGTGAAAAAGCTGGGCGACCTCTTCATCACTGACGCCAACCGGCGAAAAACTTCCGGACCATGTCACCAGTGATGAAGCGCTACCCGCGACTTCCTTCACGCTGATAGTGGCCAGGTAGTCGCTTGCCGGAAACGGTGCTTCCACAATCGAATAGCTGTACGAGCGCGCCTTCTCGTCGAACGCTTCGAGGCGTTCAATGATCACCTGCCCGTCAGCGGTCTTCAGGTGCCGAACCCGCCCGCCTTCACTCAACTCGCTGCCAGGGATGAACGGCAGCCAGTCAGGCAGGGAGTTGAAGCCGCCAATCAGTTGCCAAACGCGGGCGGCGGTTGCCGGTACTTCGAGCGATGCCGACGTATGTGCCATTTCAAGCTCCTGTACGTGTGGATGGCAACGGAGCGTCGGCGGCGACGAGCTGCTGCTCGCGCATCTCCTGCCAGAAAGCGGCAGGGATTTTCTCCGACAAGGCAGCAAAGTCCTCGGCGATGCGCTCAGGCTTGCTGGCGCCAGGAATGACCGCGGCGACGGCAGGATTGGCCAGCGAAAACTGCAGTGCCGCAGCCTTGATGCTCACTTGATGGCATTGCGCGAGGGTCCTGATGCGCTCGACCTTCGCGAGAATTTCCGGCGATGCCTTCTGGTATTCGAAGTGCGTGCCGCCGGCGAGCACCCCAGAGCTGTACGGGCCGCCGACGACAATATCCACATTCTTTTGAGCGGCTGCCGGCATCAGGCGCTGCAGCGCGCGTTCATGGTCAAGCAGCGTGTACCGGCCGGCGAGCAGGAAGCCGTCGGGCTGCGCTTCAGTGAGGTCGAGCGTCAGTTCACACGGCTCCACGCGGTTCACACCCAGCCCCCACGCCTTGATGACACCTTCTTCGCGCAGACGGCTCAGTACGCGGAACGCACCCTTGCGTGCGGTTTCAAACTGCGCGAGCCATTCGTCGCCGTAAAAATCCTGGGCAATATCGTGTATCCAGACAATGTCGAGACGGTCGGTGTTCAGGCGCTTGAGGCTATCTTCTATCGAACGGAGCGTAGCGTCCGCCGTATAGTCGTTGACGAGTTTGTTCGGACGGCCGAACTCGAAAAGCCCTCCTTTCTCGCCGAGGTCGCGCGCAGCGGGCTCTTCGATTTCATCGAGAACAAGCCGCCCCACCTTCGTGCTCAGCACATAGTCGTCACGATTGTGCTTCTGCAGAGCTGCGCCCAGACGGATTTCGGCGAGCCCCGCGCCATAAAACGGCGCCGTGTCGAAGTAGCGCACGCCCTGTTCCCATGCCGCGTCGACGGTCGCCTGTGCTTGCGCCTCGGGGATGTTGCGATACATGTTGCCTAACGGAGCTGTGCCGAAGCCCAGCACGCCTTGCAGCTTCTCTCTGATGCTCATCTCGGACCTCTTGTTCATGAAAGTGAAGCCAGTTTAGGTTGCGGCGGCGAGTCCGTCCAAGACATAATTGGACAATCTTGCGTCCTATGAGGTCTTAAGTGCTGGATATCCGTCAACTTCAATATTTCGTCGCGGTCGCCGAGGAGGAACACGTCGGCCGAGCGGCCGAGCGGCTGCACATCTCGCAGTCGCCGCTTAGCCGTCAAATCGCTCAGTTGGAGGAACGCCTTGGCCTGACGCTCTTCGAGCGTAGCCAGCAGCGCATTCGGCTCACATCCGACGGCCGCACGTTTCTTCAGGAGACACGTGCGCTGCTGACGCATGCGAACCGCCTGGAGTCGCTTGCGCGTCGATTGGGCCGCGGTGATGAGGGAGGGCTGTGCATCGGCTATCTGGAAAACGCGATGCATTCGGGTGTGTTGTCCGACGCCCTTCGCACCTTGCGAAAAGACCGGCCTGCAGTGCATATCGCGCTCTACAACCTGCCGTCATCCGAGCAGTTGGAGGGGCTGCGCCAACGCAGTCTCGATGTCGCGCTGGTCTGCGAGCCGCCGCTCAAGGACGACCCGGAACTCGACTGCGCGCAACTCCTGAGCGACCCGATGCTGCTTGCGGTACCCGATTCGCATCCGCTGGCCACAACGCCGAAGCTCACTCCTGCCGCACTTGGGAAGCTCGACTGGATTGCCGTGCTGCATAAGGAGAACGTGCTCAACCACGACACCTTTGTCGCGGCCTGCGCGCGCGCCGGATTTACGCCGGCTATCTCGATGGAGGCAACGGAGCCTTTGACGGCATTAGGGCTGGTGGCGGCCGGTCTCGGGGCCGCGATGATTCAACGGAGCCTTCGTCATCAGGCCCCCGCGGGCGTCGTGTTACGAGAAGTGCCCTGGTTCACCTATCGCACTCCGTTATGGGCGGCATGGCACAGGATAAATTTGCGCCCGCTCGTCGAGATTTTCAGAATGACTCTGGTCACGAACGTGAGAGCGCTGAGTGAACAGGATTCCGGGCGATAGCGCTTCCTGTCTCTGCAACGTTGACACGGGAGCGCGGCCAGACAGCTACAAGCAATCCACAACCGCCTTTCACGCACGCTACGCGGTCGCGGCGAACCCCGGCAAGAGGCGCCCCGCGACAATCCGCATTCATCTGTCGAAACGTTTTCTGCCCGATAGCAGAACCGGCGTGCGGCAGGGTGGATAGGCAAAAGAGTCACGTCGCAGAATCGCGCGACGAAACTGATTGACTTCCCGGCATTCCCCCGTACAATGGGTTTTGTTGCAGCGCAGCAATTTGCCTTGACACTTTCGGCGCGCGGTTTTGTTTTCACTCAGAGCCCCTCGCACTCTTGCCGCCTTACCCTTACGGAGCAGTGATGAGCACTCTTATTCCCCAACAATTGGTTGCCGCCCAGCAGTCCAGCCTGGAAACCCTTTTTGGCCTGACGAACAAGGCATTTGAAGGCTTCGAAAAGCTGGTCGCGTTGAATTTGCAAGTTGGCAAAGCGACGCTCGCCGAAAATCAGGAAATCGTCGCCAAAGCCCTCTCGGCCGGCAATCCGGGTGCGCTGTTCGCACTGCAAGCAAGCCTCTCGCAGCCGGTGGCGGAAAAGGTGGTCGCATACGGCCGCCAGGTTCATGAAATCGTGTCCGGCGTTCAGAGCGAAATCTCCGCCGCCGCGACAGCGCATGGCCAACAGGTCCAACGAGACGCACAAGGTTTCGTCGAGAGCCTCCAGAAGAACGCGCCGGCAGGAAGCGAATCCGCCGTTGCCGCGTGGAACTCGGTTCTCTCGGCAGCGAACGCGACCTATGAATCGGCCAACAAGGCAGCCAAGCAGTTCGTGTCGACGGTGTCTGCCGTTCAGTAAGACTGCTCGTCTCTCTGAGACTTTTTGCGTCTACAAATGCGAACTTCGGTTCGCATTTCTTCTTCTGGAACCGGATGTATTGAGAAGCGTCGAACCAAGACGTCGCGCCGAGACAAAGCACTTCAAGCAAGGACGAAATGAACCGACACACTGCAATGGACGACCGATTTGATCGACGAGAACTGCTGCTTCACCTGGGCGACATTCTCGCCGCTTTGAACTGTTTGTCCGGCACGAATGAACCGGACGCGTCGGTGGCGCATCTTGTGCAGAAACATGCTTCATTGCGGGACTTCGCGTTCCTTACGGCCTTGGCGCCGAAAATGACGGTGGCCGAATTCAGCACACGCGCCGCCCGCTCGTTTTTCCCGTGGCCAACGGAATTGCTCGAGGCAGAACTGAACCGTGACGCATTGGCGTCAACCGTTCAGCAGAACCTTTTTGACGGCAACCCCGACGGCTGGAACGCGTATATCGGCTACGTCCAGAAGAAAGTAAAGTGGTTCGGCACCGGACTTTCGAATAGTAATAAAGATGCTCTGGCTGAACCGTCGCACGATGCCGCCAATGCGGTGGGTTCGGTCGAGGCTCCGGTTATGGCCGTGCCGGCCGCGGAAGCAGAGGTGCCCAACGAGAAGAGAGGTTGGCCCTGGCCCGAACCGAGATCGACGTCGTGACGCGGCCAGTTCGTGGCCAATACTTTCAGATCAAGATTCCCGAGCATACAAACTCGGGTTGCAAAGTCCATTCGGCTCGCTCCTGAAGCCTGCCGACGCATCGTCCATCCAAAGAAAGATCTCGCCTACCAGGACACGCCCGTTCCTTGAAGGATGAAGGGGACCCGGCCAGCCCGACCAAGGCCGCCGGTCCCTTTCCCGACGCGAGCAAACAGTACCGTCAGGTGGTGACTCGCGCGCCGTCAGTTAGTTTTTAGCTGCCCCCGAAAAAGACGTTGCATTGGGGGTCCACCCTGCACGGCCTGGCATGTTTCGCACCGCTTTGGACTCTGGTATCAGGCGTGCCGCCATAGGCCTCCATCCCCGCACCGGGCGAAGAATCAGTCTGAGTCGCGACGTTCTGCTGTGGTGCAGGTTGTGCCGCATCGGGTGTGTTTTGCGCATGCGCAAAACCGACCATGGCAAGCAACCCGAAAGCAGAAGCAACCATCAATCGTAATTTCATGTTGGCTCCTTAATCCAGTTTAAGTTTTCCATCCATTGATTCGTTATTCGCGTGTCCCGCGGTTTAAATCCATCCAGGATGTGCGGATGCGAAGCTATCTTCGAATCCGCGGGCCAATCGCCCGATGCAAAAGTTTCGGGTAATCGGGAAAAGGATACGAAGCGCAGTGCGCCGAGCGAAGGTCTGTGGGCGCAAGAAGGCGTGCGAACAGGCAACGTCAATGGATTTCATGGACCCATCGACACCTAATAGTCGCCCCTGCAAATAAGTTATAGGGCGCAGAAAGTCGAAACGAAAGCGAATGTTTAAACCGATGCCCGCGCACAACGCGGAAACGGCTTTTCGTGGCGGATTAAGAAAGGAGACCGCTTCGTTGGAGAGCGGCAAGCGCTTCAGCGGCAATCCCTGCTTGCAGTCGTTAGGATGCCAGACGCACGCGACATGTCAGCACTGTGGTTGCGCAAAATAAGACCGGTGCCTGTCATCAAGGGTCGTGAAAGTTTTGCCACTCTGCCTGCAACAGTGTTTTCAGAAATCGCACATCGACGCCACATTTCCTCGACGGGATACTTGCCACATCCGAATTGTCTGGTAGCGGGGCGCGTCGGCGAGGCAAGACGACACGAGACCGATGCGAGGCTGGAACATCGAAGGGGAAACCGACATGGATGAGCAAAAACGCCAAAGCATGATTGCATACCTGCGTCGCAAGATGACGAAGGTTGGTATCAAGGTGGGTGACCTCGCGGCGGCAATTGCCGAAGACAGGGCGCGGCAAAAGTCGGCACGATACCGTAGCGCTTTCGGCGACACCTGGGATGGCAAAGGCGAGATGCCGCAGTGGTTGAAGCAAGCCACGAGTGCTGGGCAGTCATTGGCGCACTTTGCCGTTGAAAAAACGTCGACTTCGGCTAGCCGTTTACGTCCTGCCATTGACTGGAGTCGGGACCCGTTCGCCGGCACGAGGCTGGCCACAGTTCGGCCGTCGTAAGCTGATATCTAGTTGCTGTGCCACGCGCGCTGTTCGACCACGTGACCTCGTAGTCAAAGGGCTGTCGCGGCCGAGTCAGCTTACCAAGCGTATTAACTCATGCCGCTTCGACAAAGCAGACGATCGTTCAGTTGGGCAGTTCTCCCTTTAGTCGGCTGCCGTCGGGCGCCGGCGACGTGCGTCCAGTTCAGCCACCGGTTCAAGCTGTCGCAGACGTGTCGAACACGGATGCGTCGCTCCTGGCGTTCAATGCGAATGTCCGTGGCCTCCGCCACCGCCCCAGTAGCGGCCGCCGCCCATACCTTGCCCGTGGTATCCGTGGCCACCCCAGCTGCCATGACCGCCCCAACCGCCTCGATATCCGTGCCCCCAGTAGCCGTGGTGGCCCCAGTAGCCATATCGGCCGCCTCCATAACAGCAACCGCCCCAATAGCCGAAGCTCAGTGACACCGATGGTCCCCACCACGCGGGCGAGCCGTAGTACGGATACGGATACGGATACGGGTACGCGACCGGGTAATACGCAGGCGCGACGAAGACGGGCACGGCTGGTGCGGCATAGGTATTCGTCGATGCAATCGCATCCGACGTAACCGCGCCAGTTGCCGCTGCGTCGGCCACCGAGAACGGATATTGCTGCTGGTCGGCCGGCGCCGGCACAGTGCCGTACGGAACGTAGCCATAGGGCACGTAATAGTAGCAACCGGACAAGGCTGCGGACAGGACCGCCAACGCAACGGCGCCGCCCGCGCGCGACGTTGCATCCAGCGTTTTCATGACGTGCTCCAAGGTCTGACGCGACGCAGCACGCTGCGTCACGCCTTTAATACAGTCAGCTTACTCCAGAATACGGGATGCCTCTGCGCCTCAGGGTTCAAGGAGACCACGCATCGGATCCGGGGCGGTGGGCCCCGTCGCGAAGGGTCGGCGATTCACCAGTAGTCGCGGCGGACGGGACCCACGCTGGGCGAACGATGTTCGCTCCTCGATTCATGAGCGCGTCTATCCGGTTAGACTTGTTTCACCTCAACGCTCGAAAGGTCCACGACATGCCGAATAGCTCGGAAATCAAGGCTCTTCTGTTCGACGTCTTCGGGACGGTTGTCGATTGGAGAAGTGGTGTCGCTCGCGATGCCGGTCAGTTTCTCAGCCGCCATGCCGTGCCGATTGACGCATTTGAGTTTGCGGACGCGTGGCGACGCCAATACGCGCCCGCAATGGAGGAGATACGGAGCGGGCGGCGTCAGTTCGTCCGGCTTGACGTATTGCACAGGGAAAACCTGGTCAAAGTCATGACCGACTATGGCGTCGACGTCCGTTCAATTTCCACCGAAGAACTCGATGAACTGAATCACGCCTGGCATCGCCTCGACCCGTGGCCTGATTCCGTCGAAGGGTTGCTGAGACTCAAGCGCCGCTTCATGATCGCCCCGCTCTCGAACGGAAACATCAGGCTGATGATGGATATGGCGAAACGGGCCGCGCTTCCGTGGGACGCCATTCTCGGAGCTGAAGTCGTTCGGGCGTACAAGCCGTCGCCACAGGTCTACGTCGACACCGTCGAAATCCTTGGTTTGAAGCCTGCGGAAGTTTGCATGGTTGCAGCTCATAACGGCGACCTGGCGGCGGCACGTCAGTGTGGCTTGAAGACGGCCTTCGTCGTGCGGCCAGTCGAACACGGTCCCGGCCAACGGAGCGACCTGCATGCCGAACAGACCTGGGACTTCGTAGCAGCGGATATGAACGACCTGGCTACGAAGCTCGGCTGCCCCACGTAGCACTTCGGATGCCCGCGATGGCATCGTCCTCCTCTTCGCATCCAAAACTCCGGTCCTGAAGCTCGTCGCCAATATTGATAACCGAGCCGCGCGACCATTGCGCTCGCGCCTTGAGGGACAGGTTGGGGTCATTCTGCGGCCGACGGCTCGGGAACACCGCTTGCGCGCATCTGGAGTACCTTTTTTTGAAGGAGGTGAATCATGGGCTCAATCAACCCGCAAGGTGACACCCGGCGCGGCGCCGACATCGTCGGCAGTGGTATGGGCGAGGGTCCGGGGCCGGACATCATGGCCGCAGCGACGCTCGACGGGAACAAGGTCATGTCCTCTGATGGCGAACACGTTGGAAAAATTTCAGACATCATGCTCGACGTCAGGAACGGACGCATTGCCTACGCAGTACTTTCCGAGGGCGGCTTCCTCGGAATGGGCTCTAACCTACATGCCATCCCGTGGAGTGCATTGACTCTCGATACGGACGAGAAGTGCTTCGTCGTCGACATCTCCGCACAGCGCCTGAAGGACGAGCCGGGTTTCGACAAGGACCACTGGCCGTCGATGGCAGACGCGAAGTGGGGAGAGTCGACGTACAGCTACTACAATCGCCAGCCGTACTGGGCCGCGACCCATGAAGTGGTGGAAAACGATCCTGCCATCAGACCGAGCGAGCACTGAACAACACCAACGGGTAAGCCGTGCCAGGCAGACGGCTAATCTGTCGCTCTAGCTGGCGCTTACGCCACCGCGTCTCACTGCGGTGCGCGTAAGCGCATCGAATAAGCATCGACGTCAGACCGGATTCAACGCAGGCCGCTCATCCAGCACAGCGGCGACATTGTCGAGTGCCGTGAAACCCATCTGGTCACGGGTCTCGATCGTGGCGCTGGCCATATGGGGCGTCAGGAACACGTTGTCGAGTCCCGCGAACCGCCTGTCGATATTGGGCTCGTTCCGGTACACGTCCAACCCTGCACCGAACAGATGCCCCGAAGTCAGCGCTTCGTAGAGCGCGTCTTCGTCCACCAGTCCGCCACGGGCCGCGTTGACAAAAACCGCGCCGGTGGGCAGAAGCCCAAACTCTTTTTTCGTCATCAACGGGACGCCGCCACCCGGCACGTGCAGCGTCAGCACCTGGCAGTGCGGCAACATTTCCTCGAGGCTGGTGTAAAACGTCGCGCCGTTTTCCAGCGACGCAGCCGCACGGTTGATGTCCGTATAGATCACGCGCATGCCGAAACCCTGCGCACGCTTCGCGACCGCGCGTCCGATACGCCCGAAGCCGACGATGCCGAGCGTCTTGCCATTCACACGCGCACCCAGCATCTCGGTCATCCCGAATGATTTGCCCCATCCGTTGCGCATGATTCGTTCGTATTCCGACGCGCGGCGGCAGGCCGCCAGCACGAGCAGCATGGAAAAATCGGCCGTGCATTCGGTCAACGCGTCGGGTGCGTTCGTGACGATGATGCCCCTCTCGCGCGCGGCAGCCACGTCCATGTGATCGAAGCCCGCGCTGGCGTTCGCAATGATCTTGACTGTCGAAGGCAGCGCGGCAATGTGCTCTGCTTGCAAACCGGACTTCTTTCCGATCAGCACAGCCGGCGTTTCGTGTTTCTTGCAAAAGTCGACGACAGACCACGCATCCATATCGGAATCGGTCACGAAGGCATGGAATTCGGCCTCCGCACGATTCGCCACGGCTGCGGGAACCTTTCGCGCAATCAACAGCCTGGTGCGGTTATTTTCCGGCATGGTTTTTCCTTGGAGTAGACAGACGTCGAGAGACTACGAAACCGCGGACCGGACCGTCAATGTTGATTGGATGAATCAACTCATCGGCAACCGCATCGGCAACGATCGCCCCCTTTATTCGTCCCGGCGCATCTCGCGCGTTGCGATTCGCTTTCTTCCATGCCTGATCCGTCGCGCTGCGGGCAACGCGCGCATCAGGAAAACCCTGGTGCGCGCCCCATCGGCAAGGCGCCCAGATGTTGATTCAGTGAATCAAGATTGCTCGACGCATGGCGCGAATGCAAATCTCCTTCCCGTGTTCAACTGAACTGTCGAGAGGAAGTGAAATGCCTGCATCGAAGAAATTTGCCGCCGTGACCGGCGCCGGCTCCGGCATCGGCCGCGCCGCCGCCGTGGCGCTTGCCAACGCGGGATTCGCCGTCGCGCTGATCGGACGCAGAGCCGAGCCGCTGCTGGAAACGAAGGAGACAATCGGCATTGCCGGCGGAGAAGCGCAGGTATTCCAAGCCGACGTTGCCGACGCAGCATCGGTCGAGCAGGCGTTTTCGCACATTGCCGAGGCATTCGGCCGGCTCGACGTGCTCTTCAACAACGCAGGCCGCAACGCGGGTGCCGTCCCGTTGGAAGACTACGAGACCGATTTCTGGAACGATGTCGTGGCCACCAATCTGACCGGCGTCTTTCTGTGCGCTCGTGCCGCTTATCGCTTGATGAAAGCGCAGTCTCCTCAAGGCGGACGAATCATCAACAACGGATCGATCTCCGCTCACTCGCCGAGGCCGAATACCATCGCCTATACGGCAACAAAACATGCCGTGACCGGCATCACCAAATCGATCGCGCTGGACGGACGTGCATTCAACATCGCCTGCGGCCAGATCGATATCGGCAACGCAGCCACACCGCTCACGGAACGCATGAACCGCGGCGTACTGCAAGCGGACGGACGCATGGCGCCCGAAGCAAGAATGGATGTGACGCACGTCGCGAATGCGGTCGTGCATATGGCCAGTCTTCCGCTCGAAGCCAATGTTCTTAACATGACCATCATGGCGACCGCCATGCCGTTCGTCGGCCGCGGATAGATCGGCCTTACGCCAAACATAAAAAGAACAACCGGCCAATGCTAGGGAGACACCGATGAAAGTCGTAGAGGAACAAACATTGCCGGCGCGAAATGCGGCTTATGCGGATACCGCCAAACGCTCCAGGGTCCGGTACGTCGTGCTCTCGATGTTGCTCGTGGCGACCATCCTCAATTACGTGGACCGGTCGGCGCTGGGCATCGTTGCACCGGGCCTCTCGAAGGGCCTGGCGCTCAACAAGATGCAGATGGGAGAGCTGTTTGCGGCATTCGGCCTGGCCTATTCCATTGCGCTCGTGCCCGGCGGCGTGCTGACCGACATTCTCGGCTCGCGCCTTGCCTATGCCCTGTCTCTCGTCGGCTGGTCATTCGCCACGCTGACGCAAGGTCTCGCGACCGGCTATCACATGCTGCTCGGATCGCGGCTCGCAATCGGCGCGCTGGAGGCGCCGGCTTTCCCTTCGAACGCGCGCGCCGTGACGTTGTGGTTTCCCGCCGGGGAGCGTGGCTTCGCAACCAGCGTCTATGTCATGGGGCAATACATTGGGACGCCCTTGTTTACCGGCTTGTTGCTGTGGATCTCCGCCGCGTACGGTTGGCGTACGGTCTTTTACGTCACGGGCGGCTTCGGCATTCTGTTCAGTCTTCTCTGGTACCGGGTTTATCGCGACCCGCTTCAACACTCGCGCGTGAATGCGGCCGAACTGAAATACATCAATGAAGGCGCCACGGCGGCGCGCAAGCCCCGCGAGAAGTTCGATTGGCGCATGGCGCTCAAACTGCTCAGCTATCGGCAAGTTCTCGCCATTTGCCTCGGGAAGTTCTGCAACAACACCCTGCTGGTCTTCTTCACCACGTGGTTCATGACCTATCTGATCGAAGCGCGTCACATGTCGATGATCAAAGTCGGGATCTTCCAGGCGCTTCCTTTTATCGGCGCGACGCTCGGCATTCTCGTGGCCGGCTTCCTCTCGGACTTCTTCATCCGCCGCGGAGTGTCGCTGTCCACTGCGCGCAAGGCGCCGCTCATCATCGGCACCTTGTTGGGCGCGTCGATTGTGTTCGTCAATTTCGTCGAGTCGAACGAATTGGTGATCGCCATCCTGACTATCGCGTTCTTCGCGCAGGGTGTCGGCTCGATGTCGTGGGCTGCCGTTTCCGAAATCGCGCCTCGCCAGTACGTGGGACTGACCAGCAGCATCACCAGCCTGGCGGCCAACATCGCGGCCGTCACCACGCCGCTCATGATCGGCTACATCACCCAGCACACCGGCCACTTCTATTGGGCCCTCAACCTGATGGGCGCGATATGCCTGCTCGGCACGCTCTCCTACTCGGTGTTGCTGGGGAAGCTTTCCCGCATCGAACTGTGACGCTTTTGACTATCCGGTGAAATCGTATGATTGAATTCAAGTGGGATCATCTGCAACTGTGCTCGGCCGACGCCGAAGCCACCGCCGCGTGGTTTGCGCGCTGCCTGAACGCTGAAATCGTGCGCCGCCCGGGGCGAGTGGATTTGCGCATCGGCAGCATCAACCTCTTCATCACATCACTGGCTAGCGCCCAGATCGCTCGCCCTCACAGCGAGCGGAAACAGGGCATCGATCATTTCGGCGTGATCGTGGACGATCTCGATGCCGCGTTCGAGCATCTGTTGCGCTGCGACGCGGAAATCGTCGAGCCGATCAAGCAGGTCCGCCCCGGCGTCAGAGCCTGCTTCGTGCGATCGCCGGGAGACATTCTCGTCGAGATCCTGGAGCGACGCCCCGCCGAGATGACTTTTACCTGAAAAAACGTCAATATTGACGCTCGACCGGTTGCGCTCGCCTGCACGGCGCGATCCGCATCGCAAGGGCTCTGCTGCCCGTTCCACCGCCTCACCTTGCCTGCCATCCCATGCGAAACTGGATCACTCTGACTGAAGCGGCTCGACAACTCGGAGTGCAAGCGCAGACTATCTATGCGTACGTCAGTCGAGGCAACATCGCGGTCATGCCGGACCCGCATGACCCGCGCAAGAGCCTCTATCGTGCGGAAGACGTGGCCGGCCTGTGCCGCAAAAAACAGGTTGGACGCAAACGCGAGGCGCTCGCCGCCGGGACCATATTCGGCGCCGAGCCTTGCATTTACAGCGGCATCACCACCTTCTCAAAAGGTCGAGCGTATTACCGGGGGCGGGATAGCATCCGGCTTTCGGACACGGCGACGCTCGAAGACGTGGCGGCCATTCTCTGGAATGCGCGCGCGCCCGTCTCCTTCGAAACCGGCGGCCTGCCGCTGCAGGGCGGCGAGCGCGGCCGGCAATGCGCGTTCACTTCGCTGGCGGCACTCGCGGCCTGCGGGCACTCGACTCTCGGACGCACCGACAGCGCATTGCATGTCGAGGCCGGCCGGCTCGTGGCGCTCATCGCGCAAGCGTTCGGTGCGCGCTGTGATGCGAATGCACCAACGACGCATGAACGGCTCGCCCTCGGTTGGGGCCAGGACCGCGACGGCGCCGAACTCATCCGTCGCGCCATGGTCCTCGTGGCCGACCACGAGACGACGAGTTCGGCGTTTGCCGCCAGAATTACCGCCTCCACCGGCGCATCCCTGCCGGGATGCCTGCTCACGGGGCTCGCGACTCTCTCCGGTCCGCTGCATGGCGATGCGTCAGGACGCGTGAGGGCCGTGTTCGACGACGTAGGAAGACTGGGTGCGGAGCACGTCGTCGTCCATCATTTGCAGTCGGCCACTCCCATTCCGGGGTTCGGGCATCATCTCTATCCGGACGGTGATGCGCGGGCCGCCGCGTTGCTCGAGGTGTTGAATCCGCCGCAAGAACTCACGTCGTTCATCAACAAGGTGGTCGAGCTGACCGGCCTCAAGCCGAATATCGACATTGCGCTGGCCGCCTTGGCGGCGCAGCTGAAATTGCCACGCGATGCGTCGTTCGCGCTGTTCGCAACGGCCCGAAGCGTGGGTTTGCTCGCGCATTGCATCGAGCAGCTCCGGGTGGGCAAAGTCATACGGCCACGCGGCCGCTATACCGGGCGCGCACTGGAAGACGCCAGCCCCGCTCTGCCCGCGGAAGGCGGCGAGAAGACGCTCGATCCAGCCACGCTCGACAAGAATCGGGTGTTCAAGGTGGTTGAGCGCTGAGGAGTCATACAGCCCGATCTCCGCTGAAACGGAAAACTTTCGACGCCATCTGTCGATTTTGCGCGCACTCGTTCGTCGTAGTGTTGAAGGCGCCGAATGCCTTCCGACATAAACCGGGACTCATCGTTTGGACAGGAGAAACGAAATGCGCGTCATGGTCATGGTCAAAGCGACCGCCGAATCCGAAGCAGGTCAAATGCCCAGCACGGAACTCATCGCGGCGATGGGCCGATATAACGAAGAACTGGTCAAGGCCGGGATCATGCTCGGCGGCGACGGACTCAAACCGAGTTCGAAGGGCGTGCGCGTGAGATTTTCCGGCAAGGACCGGACCGTCGTCGACGGCCCGTTTGCCGAAACCAAGGAGCTGATCGCGGGCTACTGGATCTGGCAGGTGCAATCAATGGACGAAGCGATCGAATGGGTACGTCGCTGCCCGAACCCGATGCCAAGCGAGTCGGAAATCGAAATTCGCCCGTTCTTCGAGGCCGCGGACTTTGGCGAGGCGTTCACGCCCGAGCTTCAGGAAAACGAAGAGCGCCTGCGCCAGCAAATTGAATCCAATCAAGGCAAAAAATAAGGAAACACTCCGCGCGCCCGATCGTTGCCGCCTTCCGTCACACGCCTTCGACGAGGACGGCGCGGTAACGCGCGCCCTTGAACCGGTGCTGCACGACCTCCTGATAGGCCGGGCTGTCGTACCACGCACGCGCGGCCGCCGTCGACGGAAATTCAGCGATTACGACGCCCTCTGGCGCGTCGCCCTCAAGAACCTGCTGAGGTCCGTATGCGGCGAGAAGCTTGACGGGATGACCCTTGAAGGTCTCGCCCACCTTGCTTTGATAGATGTCGAGCTCACTCTGATCCTGCGTGCTTTCTTTCGTGAAGACGATATAAGTCGCCATAAGGTACGCTCCTGAGGTGATGTGAAGATGCGCACGATGATCCCTTGCGAGCGTATTGGACCTCGATACGCAGCGTCGGCGCATAGTCGAACCGTTCTTGCATCCTCCATTCTAACGCCGCGATCGCTATCCCACTGTCGTAGCATGAATCGCCTTGACGACCTCATCGGTGAAGCGGATGTCGGCCACTTCGATGTCTGCGGACAAGCGCACGGTAATCTCCTGCAAGAGCCAACCGTTGCCGTCT
>NZ_JARESO010000037.1:0-79209 GCF_046030175.1 Paraburkholderia sp. RL17-373-BIF-A | reverse complement strand
CCCGTGGTGGGGTGGGGGGCCAGGCGCGGCCGGCGCCGCCCACGTCTGCAGATTCCCCACGACATGTCGATTCTCGGCTTCGATGGCCTCGCCATGGGCGAACTGCTGTCGCCAGCGCTCGCCAGCATCTGCGCGCCGAATCGCGAAATCGGCTGCGCGGCCTGGCAGCGTTTGCTGGCGCGCGTCACCGGCACTTACGAAGCCTTGAATGAAACGTCGCTCACGCTGACTTTGCCGCACAGCTTGCGCCAGGGCGCCACCATCGCGGCGATTTCGAACCGCAACGACGCAATGCCTGTGCGTGCATCAACATCCGCCGAGCGGCCGTTCGCCTGAAGCGCCACACAAGCGCCATTGGCTAACGCGCGTGCTATGCACCAACGCGTGCCGACATGAAAACGATTAACACGCTGCCCCGCAAGACGACTTTGAGTCACCCACCCCAAAACCCGAACCACCCGCTCGCTTCTTCTCCTGGAGACCCGCAGTGATCCGCTATTCCAAACCATTCGCTTCGCCAATCAAACCGCTCTGGCGCCGCCTCGCGCGCTCCACGGCTGCCGCGCTGTCGGCTGGCATGATGGTCGCCGCCGCGTTCGCCGCAATCGCACCGCAAGCCGCCCGCGCCGACGAAACCGCGATCTGCTACAACTGCCCGCCTGAATGGGCCGACTGGGCGAGCCAGATCAAGGCGATCCAGCAAAAGACCGGCATTCGCGTGCCGTTCGACAACAAGAACTCCGGCCAGTCGATCGCGCAACTGATGGCCGAGCAGAAGAGCCCGGTTGCCGACGTCGTGTATCTCGGCGTCTCGTCGGCCTTCCAGGCGAAGGACAAGGGCGTGATCCAGCCGTACAAGCCCGCGCATTGGGACGACATTCCCGCCAACATGAAAGACCCGCAAGGCTACTGGTTCTCGATCCACTCGGGCACGCTGGGCTTTTTCGTCAACAAGGACGCGCTCGAAGGCAAGCCCGTGCCGCGCTCCTGGGCCGACCTGCTCAAGCCTGAGTACAAAGGCATGATCGGCTACCTCGATCCGTCGAGCGCGTTCGTCGGCTATGCGGGTGCGGTCGCGGTGAATCAGGCGCTCGGCGGCACGCTCGATAACTTCGAGCCGGGCCTCGACTGGTTTCGCAAGCTGAAGGCCAACGCGCCGATCGTGCCGAAGCAGACCGCCTATGCGCGCGTCATGTCCGGTGAAATTCCGATCCTGCTCGACTACGATTTCGACGCCTATCGCGCGAAGTACAAGGATCACGCGAATGTCGAATTCGTGATTCCGAAGGAAGGCACGATCTCCGTGCCGTACGTGATGAGTCTCGTGAAGGGTGCGCCGCACGAAGCGAACGGCAAGAAGGTGCTCGACTTCGTGCTCTCCGACGAAGGCCAGAAGCTGTGGGCCGAAGCCTATCTGCGTCCGGTGCGCGCGAACGCGATGAGCCCGGAAACCGCCGCGAAATTCCTGCCGGCCAGCGACTATGCGCGCGCCAAACCGGTGGACTTCGGCAAGATGGCCGAGAAGCAGTCGAGCTTCGGCGAGCGTTATCTGCAGGTGATGCATTGAACGACGTCACGTTCCCGCTGCGCTGGCGCATCGCGTTGATCGCGCCGGCGCTGGCGGTGTTCATCGCCTTCTGGCTGTTGCCCATGGGCGCGCTCGCGCAGTTGAGCGGCGACGGCCACGCGTTCGCCACCTATCGCGCGATGCTGATGAATCCGCGCTACATGTCGAGCCTCGGCGCGACCGTGCTGTTGTCCGCGGCGGTCACGGCGGCGACGCTGGTGCTCTCTGTGATCGCGGGTCTGCTGCTGGCGCGTCGCGAGTTTCCTTTGAAACGCACGCTGCTTGCCTTGCTTACTTTTCCGCTGGCGTTTCCCGGCGTGGTAGTCGGCTTCATGGTCATCATGCTGGCGGGACGCCAGGGGCTGATCGGCGCGCTTTCGCTCAAACTCACGGGCGACCGCTGGGTGTTCGCGTATTCGATGAGCGGCCTCTTTCTCGGCTACCTGTACTTCTCCATTCCGCGCGTGATCGTCACCGTGATGGCCTCGGCGACCAAACTCGACGCGTCGCTCGAAGAAGCCGCGCGTTCGCTCGGCGCGTCGCCGTGGCGCATCACGCGCGACATCGTGTTGCCCGCGTTGTCGCCCGGGCTGATCGCGGCGGGCGCGGTGTGCTTCGCCACCGCGATGGGCGCGTTCGGCACCGCCTTCACGCTCGCCACCGACATCGACGTGCTGCCAATGACCATCTACACCGAGTTCACCCTCAACGCGAACATGGTGACGGCCGCGGGTCTTTCGATCGTGCTCGGCATCGTGACGTGGGCCGTGCTGGCGTTGGCGCGCAGCGTGAGCGGTTCGGCCGTGGCGGCAAGCGCATGAGCGGCGTTTCAAAACCTGAGGTTTCGCAACCGGATAACGCTCCGATGAATTCCGTCACCGCCTCTCTGCAACCGTCCACCAAGCCGCGCTCACGCTTGCGGATGTGGGATACGAGGACGTGGCTCGCAGCCGGTCAATGGGCCGTCACGCTGCTGCTGTGCGCGTTCCTGATCGTGCCGGTCGTCATGTCGATCATGGCGGGCCTGACGGTCAACTACTTCAAGGGCGTCTCCAGCGGACTCACGCTGCGCTGGCTCGGCGAAGTGTGGACGCAGTATCACGGCTCGGTGTTTCTCTCGCTCGAAGTGGCCGCGGCGGCCCTGCTCATCACGCTGCTGACCGGCGTGCCCGCGGGCTACGTGCTCGCGCGCAGCAAGACGCGGCTCTCGCGCATCATCGAAGAGTTTCTGGTGCTGCCGATCGCGCTGCCCGGGCTCGCGTCCGCGCTCGCACTGCTGGTGGTCTACGGCGGCTTCACGATGTTCCGCATGAGCGTGGCGTTCATCGTCGTCGGGCATGTGGTGTTTACACTGCCGTTCATGGTGCGGGCAGTCGCCGCGGTGTGCGCGAGCAGCGATCTGCGCACGCTCGAGGAAGGCGCGGCGAGTCTCGGTGCGAGCTTCCTGCAGCGCTTCGTGACGATCGTGCTGCCGAACGCGCGGCCCGGCATCGTGGCCGGCGCGCTGGCGGTGCTGACGCTTTCGATCGGCGAGTTCAACCTCACGTGGATGCTGCACACGCCCGATACCAAGACGCTGCCGGTCGGTCTCGCCGACACCTACGCGTCGTTGCGCATCGAGATCGGCAGCGCCTATACGATTCTGTTTTTCATCATGACGATGCCTCTGCTCGTCGCCATGCAATGGCTCGGCGTCGATGCGACCGGCCAGCGCAGTGCGGCGAAAAAACGCGCCGCTGCATCTCCTTCGAAGTCCATCACGCCATGAAACTCGCTTCCGTTCCCATCACGCTGACGCAGTGCGCCAAAACGTTTCGCGGCACGCGCGTGCTCGAACCGCTCGACCTGCATATCGACGCCGGCGAAACGCTGGTGCTGCTCGGCCCGTCCGGCTGCGGCAAGACCACGACGCTGCGCATGATAGCGGGTCTGGAAACACCGGATGCCGGCGGCCGCATCGCGTTCGGCGACGACGATGTCACTGCCCTGCCGATCGAAAAGCGCCAGGTCGGCATGGTGTTCCAGAGCTACGCGCTGTTTCCGAATCTGACGGTACGCGGCAACATCGGCTACGGTTTGAAGATCAAACGCGTGCCCACTGAGACGGCGCGGCAACGCGTCGACGAATTGCTCGGCATGATGCGTCTCACCGCTCACGCCGACAAACCGATCGATCAGCTTTCCGGCGGCCAGCGTCAGCGTGTGGCGCTCGCTCGCGCGCTCGCCGTGCAGCCGCGCGTGCTGCTGCTCGACGAACCTTTGACGGCGCTCGACGCCCGTTTGCGCGACGCCTTGCGCAGCGAGATGAACACGCTGCTGCGCGAGTTGGGCATCACGACCGTCTACGTCACGCACGATCAGGCCGAAGCGATGGAACTGGGCGACCGCATCGTCGTGATGAGCGCGGGGCGCATCGAGCAGATCGGCTCGCCGCGTGAGATCTACTACCGCCCCGCCAACCGGACGGTCGCGCAGTTTGTCGGCACGATCAACCGGCTTGCGGGCGAGCGGCGCGACGGCATGCTGACGACCACCGGCGGCGCCGTGCCGCTGCCCGCGGGCTCGACGCACGCGAACTCGGCGCACGAGATTTTCTTCCGCCCGGAAGACGCTTATCTTGCCGATCCGGCTCATGCGCAATTGCGCGGCCACATCGAAAGCACCGCGTTTCTCGGCGAACGCACGCGTCTGACGGTCGGCGGCGCCGCGCCGGATGCGTTGCTGATCGACGTGGCCGGTCGCGTGGAATTGGCGCGCGGCACGCCGGTCGGCATTTCCATCGCGCAGGACGCGCTGATTGCGCTATCGTAATGACGCCGCGCTGTTTCAATGGCGCGCTATAACAAGGACATCCCCATGCTGCTGGCTCAAATTAGCGACCTGCATATCAAACGGCCCGGTGCGCTCGCTTACCGCCGCGTCGACACCGGCGCCTATCTCGCGCGCTGCGTCGCCGCCCTCAATGCGCTCGAACCGCGTCCCGACGCGGTGATCATGACCGGCGACCTCGTCGATCAAGGTGATCCGGAACAGTACGAGCACCTCAAAACACTGCTCGCGCCGCTGGAGATCCCCTATTTCATGCTGGTCGGCAATCACGACGAACGCGCTGCGCTGCGCGCCGCGTTTCCCGATCGCAAGGAATTGGCGAGCGGCGGCGAGTTCGTGCAATACGCGGTCGATGTCGGCCCGCTGCGAATCATTGCGCTCGATTCGATGGTGCCGGGCCAAAGCGCCGGCACGCTGTGCGACGCGCGGCTCGCGTGGCTCGCCTCGCAACTCGACGCGGCCCAAGGCAAACCAACGGTGGTCGCGTTGCATCATCCGCCGTTTGCGTGCGGCATCGGGCACATGGACGATTTGCGGCTCGATCCCACCGCCGCCGACAGACTCGCGGCGTTGATCGCGCGTTATCCGAACGTGGAGCGGGTGATCTGCGGGCATGTGCACCGGCCGATGTTCGTGCGTTTCGGCGGCACGATCGCGTCCGCGGTGCCGGCGCCCGCGCATCAGGTCGCGCTCGATCTGCGCGAGGATGCGCCGTCGGCGTTCATGATGGAACCGCCCGCGTACGCGCTGCATCGCTACGACACGGCGACCGGCATCGTCACGCACCACGCGTATGTGGAAAAAACCGATGGCCCGTATCCGTTCTACGAGCCCGAGGGCGATCTGATCGATTGACGCGCACGGCTCACGCGCCGATAAACGTCTCATGCACGCGCCGGGACGACCTGAAATACGGAATCCCGAGCGCGGCCGCCACGAGAGCCTGAATGAAGCCGTCGTATGGAATGGTGATGTCGACGCCGGCTGCGTGCGTCATGTAATCGCCGAGCAGATATGCACCGGTGCGCAACACGACAATCGCCAGCAGCCACGCCTGGACATGCACGGTAAAACGCGCCGACTTGCGCCACGCAAGCAGCGCCAGCCAGCCGATGCCCGCGACGACGAACACGCCCGTGAGCACGTCGCAGCCCACCATCGCGATCACGGTGCGATACCAGCCGTGCGTTTCGGGCCGCGCGAACACGGCCAGCACTTCCCATTCGAGCATGAGTTTGAGCGGATCGCGCATCGCGATTGCCGTATGGAGCGCCCACGCCGCGAGGCAAATCAGGGCGACGAGCAGCGAGCCGCCGATGCGTCGAGGTTCGTGTTTCGTGATCGAGGTCATGGAGTCGTTCTAGTAGTCGTCGGTCGGTTAAAGGCGCGCCGATTCTACGAACGAAAGCCGAACGACCATCTCATTTTGTCGGCAAGGCATTCTCAAGCGATCGGTGTCCGCCTTGTCGCTCCGCCCGCCGCCGTCAGCACGATCCGCCGTGCTCCGGTATGATCGGCACGCTTGAGGACCGCGCATGGGCCGGTCCGTCGACAGTCCCCTCTCATGTCCACTTCCAACGCGTCCACCCCCGCTTCCGCCGACCGGTCGTTGCGCGGCCTGCTGTTTCTGCTCGCCACCATCGCCGGTGTCTCGGTTGCGAACATCTATTACAACCAGCCGCTGCTCGACGACTTCCGCCAATCATTCCCGCGCAGCGCGTCGTGGGTCGGCGCGGTACCGGCCGTCACGCAACTCGGCTACGCGGCCGGCATGCTGCTGCTTGCGCCGCTCGGCGATCGTTTCGACCGGCGCCGTCTGATCCTGTTGCAGATCGCCGCCATTTGCGTCGCGCTGGTCGTGGCAGCCGCGGCGCCGACGCTGACCGTGCTGATCGTCGCGAGTCTGGCGATCGGCGTGCTCGGCACCATCGCGCAGCAAGCAGTGCCGTTCGCGGCGGAAATCGCGCCGCCGTCCGAACGCGGCCACGCGGTCGGCATGGTGATGAGCGGTTTGCTGCTGGGGATTCTCCTGGCGCGGACGGCCTCGGGCGTGATCGCCGAATATTTCGGCTGGCGCGCGGTCTTCGGCGCGTCCGTGGTCGCGTTGCTGGTGCTGGCGGCCGTCATCATGGCGCGTCTGCCGAAAAGCCAGCCGACGTCGACGCTGCCCTATGGCAAGCTGCTGGTCTCGATGTGGCATCTGATCGTCGAGCTTCGCGAACTGCGCGAAGCTTCGCTCACCGGCGCGGGCCTGTTCGCGGCGTTCAGCATCTTCTGGTCGGTGCTGGCCTTGCTATTGGCGGGCGCGCCGTTTCATCTCGGGCCGCAGGCGGCCGGGCTATTCGGCATCGTCGGCGCGGCCGGCGCGATGGCCGCCCCGCTCGCCGGCAAGTTTTCCGATCGACGCGGACCGCGCGCGATCATCACTCTTTCGATCGTGCTGGTGGCGATTTCGTTCGTCGTATTCGGCGCATCGGCGACGAGCATTGCGGGCCTCGTAGTCGGCGTGATCATTCTCGATATCGGCGTGCAGGCCGCGCAGATTTCCAATCAGTCGCGCATCTACGCACTCAAGCCGGACGCGCGCAGCCGCGTGAACACGGTGTACATGGTGGCGTATTTCATTGGCGGAGCACTCGGCTCCGCCGTCGGCGCAGCGGTCTGGCCGGCGTTTGGATGGATCGGTGTGAGTGTGGCCGGGATCGTATTCGCGGGGCTCTCGGCGTGGAATCATCTAGCGCTTCCCGCGCGCGCGAACAGCTAACGCGGCAGTTGCGCGAAGCGCTTATTTGCTGCTTCGCGCGGACGCGTATTCGTGCAACGCGTCGATTACGCGGTCGAATTCGAACGACTTGTCGTAAAAGTGGCGCACGCCATATTGCTCACAGCGCTCACGATACGCGGGCAACGCGTGATTGGTCAGCACCGCGGCGAACACCTTGTCGATCAATCCTTCACGCTGCAAATAAGCGAGGACCGGCACGCCCGAGCCCTGCTTCAACTGCAAGTCGACGATCACCGCGTCGAAAGATTCGTCGCTCAACAGGGCGATAGCCTGATCCGCGGAGTCCGCGTATGCGGCGACTTTCAGCAGGCCGGAGGCGTCGATCGTTTCCACGAGACTTCTGCGGATCAGCGGCGAATCCTCGATCAGCAACACACGCAACGGCGTGTGTTGGGCTGGCTCGGCAACAGGGTTCGATTCGCTGTTCATCGGAATATCTCGATCGTCCATTATTCGATCAAGCCGTTCTTGATCGCGTAATAAGTCAGATCGGCATTGTTCGCCAACCGCATTTTCTCCAGCACGCGAGCCCGGTAAGTGCTCACCGTCTTCACGGACAAATGCAATTCCTCCGCGATCTCGGTGGGAATCTGCCCCGCCGCGAGCTTGCAGAAAATCTGGAATTCGCGCTCGGAGAGCGCTTCGTGCGGACGCCCCGCGGCCGGCTTGTCGAGATTGTCGGCGAGCGTGTCGGCGACCGCCTCGGAGAGATAGCGATGCCCGCGCGCCACCGCGCGAATCGCCCGCACGATCTCCTCGGGCTCGCAGTCCTTGTTCAGATAACCATTCGCGCCCGCGCGCAGCAAATTGATCGCGTACTGACTCTCCGGGTAGCCCGACAGAATCAGCACGCCCTGTTCAGGGCGCACCTGCTTGATCACGCGCAAGGTGTCGATGCCGTTCTTGTCCGGCATCGCGATGTCGAGCAGCACCACGTCGAAGGCCTGTTCGCGCACGAGGCTGATGGTTTCGTCGCCGGTGGCCGCTTCGGCCGCGACGCACATATCCGGCTCGTCAGCGACGAACTGTCTGAAGCCACCTCGGACGATCGCATGGTCGTCAGCTATCAACACTCGAATCATCGGTTTAGGTGTCCGTGCAATGGAATCGCTCCAAAGCAGACATTGTAATGATCTCCGGCATGGCGTCTGCCGGATTTGGAAAACCGGGCGGCGCATGCCGGCGCGGGAAACTTCCAGACCTACCCGCGTCCGCTGCGCCGTCCGCCGCGCTGCCTGAACCGGCTAAGCGGGCCGTGATGTACGGAGCCGCCGCTCGCCGTTTTGTTACGGTCTTTCTGCAGGGTCTTCGCTTCTACGTTTTTTTGCGCCGCCGCTTACTCACGGCCAGCCAGCAAATCCGCCATATCGTCGGCATGCTCCTCTTCGACGGCGAGAATATCTTCGAACATACGACGCGTGGTCACGTCCTTCTCGCCGAGATAGCGAATGATCTCGCGGTACGTGTCGATCGCAATCCGCTCGGCGATCAGGTTCTCCTTGATCATGTCCGTGAGATTGTCGCCTTCCTTGTATTCCGAATGCGAGCGCGTCTTCAAACCGTCCGGCGCGAAATCCGGCTCGCCGCCGAGTTGCACGATCCGCTCGGCAATGCTGTCGGCGTGTTGCTGTTCCTCTGCGGCATGTTGGGCGAACTCCGCCGCCACGGCCTCGGAGTTGATGCCCTTCGCCATGAAGTGGTGCCGCTTGTAGCGCAGCACGCAGACGATTTCGGTGGCCAGAGCGTCGTTGCACAGCTTCAGCACCGTCTCGCGATCCGCGCCATAGGTTTGCGTGACCGGACCGTCGGACATGTGCTTGCGTGCGTCTTCGCGGATCTTTTTAAGGTCCATCACGAACGGATCGCGAGATTGAGATGCCGCGCCCTGGGCGCCAGGTGATTTCGACATTGAATTTCTCCTTTATCCGGTATTGGGGGAACTGCGCATCACGCACGAATCGCGCCTGATGCGCCGGCACAAGGGATCATTGCTGCGAATGACCACCCGTCTACGTTCGGAATACGCCGAGCAGCAGCGTAACCACGAATACGACGAGGAAAATGTAGAACAGGATCTTTGCAATTTCGGCCGCACCCGCCGCGATGCCGGTAAAGCCGAACACGGCGGCGATGATCGCAATCACGAAAAAGACAATGGCATAGTGAAGCATGGCGACTCTCCTTCTTGTTGTATCTGCGTGGCATTGGCGTACGACGTCGACTGGCGAACCGTTCTCGAAGCTTCGAAGGCGCGGCTCGCGACTTCCTCATTTGAGCAGCGCTAATCGACGATCTTTTTCGTCACTACGAACCCCAGCACGAGGAACACCACGCACAGAATCACAAACACGATGAACAGGAACTTCGCGATCGCCGCCGCGCCCGCCGCTACACCGGTAAAGCCGAGAAGACCGGCGATCACCGCGATGACGGCGAAGAACAACGCCCATTTCAGCATGATGGCTTCCTCCCGAAACATTGATTGAACGATCAGGTCCATCCTATCGATCAGCGACGCGAGGCGCATTCCGACGCACGCCGGTTTTCGTGTGAGAATCCGCTTACATTGGATTACGGCAGCGTTACGGTGAGCGTGTCCACCACACCACCGCCGCGTGCTGCGCCGCGACGGCCGCGCGAGAGCGGCACCGTCGCCGAACGCGGCGGACGTTACACTGATGCCCCATCAGAGGAGCCGAATGTGCCAAATGTGCAGAACGTGCCGGACGCGGGCAATCCTGGGGCCGCCACCCGGCTGAGCGACTGGATGCGCAATCGCAGCTGGGCGATCGCCATGACGGTGGCGATCGTGATTACCGTGGGCGGCCTCGTGATTCTCGAGACCGCGCGCCAGCGCATTGCCGCCGAGTACGAGACCGCGCTCGAAGCGCGCGACGTCACCGTGCAACTGAGCACGCTCGCAAGCCAGTTATCGCGCCTGAGCGCCCAGCAAAGCGATTTTCTTCTGACGAAGCAGGACGCCGCCGCGCACGAGTTCTGTGCGACCGCCGTGCGCATCCGCCAGAGCGAACAGCAGTTGAACCGCTTCTACCGCGGCGGCAAAGCCGACAGCGCCGAGCTCGCCAGCTTCACGCAGATTCTTGGACTGATCGAGGCGCGTATCGGCGCGGGCGCGTCCGCGCTGCAGCGTGCGGCGCCGCATCCGCTCGATCTGTCCGCCTGTGGCAGCGCGAGCGAGGCCAGTCCGGCCGACGCGTCGCTGGTGGACAGCACGCTCTCGCTGCTGCGCGACAACGAAGAACGCCGCGCGCAACACGCGCTGGCCGCGAGCCGCGGCGATCAGCGCATCTCCACGCTGTGCGCAGCGGGTCTCTCGGCGCTGAACATCGTGCTGTTCATTCTGCTGTTTCGCAATCTCGGCATTCAGATCGATCGTCAGGCACGCGTGCAGCGTCAATTGATCACACAACAGGAAGGCCTCGACCAGCTCGTCAACGAACGCACCCGGCAGCTCGAAGCGCTCGGCTGGCACTTGCAGGCGGTCAGCGAAAACGAGAAGACCCAGCTCGCGCGCGAGCTGCACGACGAACTCGGCGCGATTCTGACGGCCAGCAAAATGGACGTGGCGTGGGCCAACCGCAAGCTGAAGGACAGCGAGCCGGACATCTCCGAGAAACTCAAGCGGGCACTCGCCAATCTCGACCAGGGCATTGCGCTCAAGCGCCGCATCATCGAAGACATGCGGCCTACCGTGCTGGCCAACTTCGGGCTCGTCACCGCCTTGCGCACGCTCGCCGACGAAGCCGCGCAGCGCAACAACTGGACGCTCGAACTGCACCTGCCCGCCGACGACATCAAGCTCGACGAGCAAACGGAGATCGCGCTGTTCCGCGTCGCGCAGGAGTCGCTCACCAACGCCGCCAAGTACGCGCGAGCGTCGAAGGTATCGATCGCCTTGCAGGTCGGCGACGGCCAGGTGGCGCTGCATATCGCCGATAACGGCGTCGGCATCATGCCGGCCGATCTGAAGCGCACGCACACGCACGGGCTGCTGGGCATGCGCCAGCGGGTCGCCGCGCATGGTGGGCGCTTCGATATCCGGCGCGGCGTGCCGAACGGCACCGACATCCACGTGGAGATGCCGAGCGTCAGCACCGCGACGCCCTCGATCGATCTGCCGCCGGCGACGCCTTCGCGCACCTCCGTCTAGGACGGGCTTGCGGCACGCTGCCGGCAGGCTTGTAGGAGTGCACCGACGCAAACACCGGAGCACGCCTACAAGAAAATCGCAGCCCAGCCGACAGCGCCGCCCCCGCCCTTTTTTTACCATGCAATCAGACCGGATCGACTGGCGTAAGCCCCGGTCGGACGACAGCTAGCTCAGCTGGCGCGTGCCGTACAACATGGGCACGTCAACCAATGCATTCTCGACAAGGAGAACTTTCATGAATCGACTGATCGCTTTGCTTCTCATTGCAGGGACAGCTGCGCTCGCCGGTTGCAACACGATGGCGGGGGCTGGGCAGGATATTTCGAAGGGTGGCGACGCCATCACGAACTCGGCTGAAAAGGCCAAGTAAGCAGCGTAAAAAACCAAGCAGACGCCGGACGCTTTGCTGCGCCTGGATTGCAGGATTGTGAGAGCCCGTCGCGGGAAACCGTGGCGGGTTTTTTTGTGCGCTCGCTTTGGCGTTTCTTCTTGGTTTCCTCGCGGGAGTTTGCTGAAGCCGCGGGTCTTTGTCTGAGCTACGGTTGATTGCCAAAGCCGCATCTGTTTGCCAAAGCCGCAAACAAAACGGCGACCCACTCGCGTGGATCGCCGCCCCGTCCTCCCCAGGACTTGCCGCCTATTGAGTGCGCTTTTGTTAGCGCGGCTGTTCGCGCTTCCGTCAGCCCTTATTGCCCGTTCAGCGTATTCGTCAATTCGACGCTCGGCGTTTGCGTGTTGCCGTTCTGCGCGACCAGCAGATGGATCTGACCCGGCACGAGCTGGCTCAGCGCACCGGCGATCGGCACCGACGTCACCAGCCAGTCGGCATTGTTCGACAACGTGAAGGCCGGCGACTGGAAGATCGGCGTCTTGCTGCCCGCCGCGGTCGCGATCAGCACGTAGGTGCCGCCGGACACGTAGATCGAATCCTGGCCGCTCGCCGGCACCGCGTTCTTGAAGGCCACACCGGCCATCGTCGGCGAGACGTTGGCGATGTCGGTGGAAGTGGACTGGACCAGATACAGGTCGAGGTTGGTCGCGTTCGCCGACGCGTTGAAGCCGCGCAGACGCGCGCTATTCGAGAGCAGACCCTTGTCGAACGGATCGTCGATCAGGCCGATGTCCGGCGCAGCCAAACCCGGCAATGCGAGCACGGTATATTCGTGGCCCTTCGCGACATCGGGAAAGCTGCCGCTCGCGAGCGCCGTCGTCGTACCGGTCGCCGAGTAAGCGACCGTGGTCGCGCCCGTGTTGATATTGGTGAGGTTCGTCACACCTTTATAGCTGATGTTCGTCTGTCCCGAGGGCGCAGTGCCATTCACGAGAAAGTCGACTGCCGGGCCGCTGGGAATCGCATGGATGAAATGGATCTCCGGATTGGTCAGCCCGAGCTCCTTGCCTACGTCGTCAGAACCGCCACCGCACGCGCTTAGAACGGATGCAACGGCAGCCATCGCCACCATGGTTCGGATCAGTTTCATTATGTTCACCTTTATTGATTTGTCGGGCTCGCGGCCCATTGATTTTGCGGACGTCCCGCTTCGCACAACACGCCGTCCGGCACCTTGTTCGTTGGTCATACGAACGGTTCAGGCCAGCTCTGCGAAATGAGCACCCCTCCTATCCCTGCTGCACATCGCGCCACTTTTCCGAACGGCGCGGTCCGTGTCGATGGACGTTCGCTTCGAGCAATGCGTGTGCCGCGGGCTTCGATATGGCTGGTGGCGGCTGAAGAATGGCTTACGGAGCAACGAGTTGCGAGGATTAGAATTTTTCCTCGGAGGGATGGCACGGCGGGCGGTGTATTGTTCGTGCGCGCCCAATACTTACATGGTCCTCCGCATGTCTTACCAACATTTACTCGCCGAACTCGACCTCGGCTTCACCCGCTTGCGCAACCGCGTGGTGATGGGTTCGATGCACACCGGCATGGAGGACCGCTTCTGGAATTACCCGAAGCTGGCCGCGTATTTCCGCGAGCGCGCGAAGGGCGGCGTCGGCCTGATCGTCACCGGCGGCATCTCGCCGAATCGCGAGGGTTGGCTGTTGCCGTTCGGCGGCACGCTGAATTCCGTGCTTGATCTGCGCAATCACCGGAAGTTGACCGAGGCCGTGCATGCCGAAGGCGGCAAGATCGCGCTACAGATCCTGCATGCGGGCCGCTATGGCTATCAACCGTTCGTCGTATCCGCGTCCGCGATCAAATCGCCGATCTCGAAGTTCAAGCCGCGCGCGCTGAGCATCGCCGGCATTGCGAAGACCGTGCGCGACTACGCGCGCTGCGCGCGCCTCGCTCAACGCTCGGGCTATGACGGCATCGAGATCATGGGCAGCGAAGGCTATCTGCTCAACCAGTTCCTCTGCCCGCGCACCAATCGGCGCACCGACGCCTACGGCGGCAGCATCGAAAACCGGATGCGGCTCGCGCGCGAGATCGTCGAGCGGGTGCGCGCGGTGTGCGGCGAACGCTTTATCGTCGTGTACCGGATCTCGCTGATCGATCTGGTGGAAGGTGGCAATACGTGGGACGAAACCGTGCAGGTCGCCCAGGCGCTGGAAGCCGCCGGCGTGACGATGTTCAACACCGGCATCGGCTGGCACGAAGCGCGGGTGCCGACCATCGTGACCTCGGTGCCGCGCGCCGCTTTTGCTGCGCTGAGCGCGCGACTGAAGGCCGCGGTCAAAGTGCCGGTGATCGTGTCGAACCGCATCAATACGCCAGACGTCGCCGAAGCACTGCTCGCGCAAGGCGCCGGCGATCTGGTATCGATGGCGCGGCCGCTATTGGCCGATCCCGAGTTCGTCGTGAAGACCGCCGAGGGACGCACGGATGAAATCAATACCTGCATCGCCTGTAATCAGGCCTGTCTCGATCACACGTTCAAGAACCAGCGCGCGACGTGCCTCGTCAATCCGCGCGCGGGGCGCGAAACCGAACTGATCTACCGGCCGGTCGCCCGAACGCGGGCCGCGCGTTCGATCGCGGTCGTCGGCGCGGGTCCGGCGGGATTGTCCGCGGCGACGGTGGCGGCCGCGCGTGGGCATCGCGTAACACTGTTCGATGCGAGCGCAACGATCGGCGGCCAGTTCAATCTGGCGATGCGCGTGCCGGGCAAGGAAGAGTTCAGCGAGACGATCCGCTATTTTCAGAGCCAGTTGCAGCGACACCGCGTCGACGTGCGCCTCGACACGCGCGTCGATCCCGCGCTGCTCGCCGCCGGCGCTTACGACGACGTGATCATCGCCACCGGCATCGTGCCGCGGCGGCCGGCGATTGCCGGCATCGACGGGCCGAACGTGCTGTCTTATGTCGACGTGCTGCGCGGCGCGCCGGTCGGCCAGCGCGTCGCCGTGATCGGCGCGGGCGGCATCGGCTTCGACGTCAGCGAGTTTCTGCTGCATCGCGCGGGCGAGCCGCTGCCGATGCCCCGTGACGCGTGGCTCGACGAATGGGGTGTCGATCTGGCCGTGCGGGAACGCGGTGGCCTCAAGCCGCCCGCGCCGACCCAGCCGCCGCGGCAAATCTGGCTATTGCAGCGCAAGGCCGGCAAGCTTGGTATGGGACTCGGCAAGACTTCCGGCTGGGTGCATCGCGCGACGTTGGCGAGAAACGGTGTGAAGATGCTCGACGGTGTGTCGTATCGGGAGATCAGCGCGCGCGGCTTGAAGATCGCGCGTAAAGGCGTCGAGGAATGGCTGGAAGTGGACACGATCGTCGTGTGCGCGGGCCAGGAATCGCTGCGCGATCTGCATCCGCAGACGGCAGCGGACGCGAAGGTGAGAAAGGCGGATCAGGGTAACGGTCCGCGCTATCACGTGATCGGCGGTGCGAAGGTAGCGACCGAACTGGACGCAAAGCGCGCGATTCGCGAAGGCGCGGAAGTGGCGGCGGCGCTGTAACAGGCCGTCGCCCGCTTCAAGCGAAACTCAGGCGAGTCCCTTCTTCCGGTAATCGAGCCAGAAAGACAGCCCCACGCTCGTCAGAATCACAATGGTCGCGATCACCGTGGAGTGAGTCACCGGCTCGCCGAGCAACAGCGCGCCGAGCGCTACGGCCACCACCGGATTCACGTACATGCAGCTGCTGGCGATGATCGGGCTGGTGTGCCGGATCAGAAAACCGTACGCGACGTAGGCGGCCATCGTCCCGATCAGCATCAGGTAGATGAACGCCAGCACCGGCAGGAAATGCACCTCGAGCATCCGCTCGCCCGAGACCCATGCGACCAGCGTCGACATCGCGCCGCCCAGGCCGATTTGCAGCGACGTCGAGAGAAACAGGTCAGAGGGCAGCTTCAGACGCCCGGCCAGATGCGCACCGCCCGCCCAGAAAAGCGCGCCGCACAGGATCGCCAGACTGCCGCCGGCCGAGCCGGGCGCGCTGTCGCCGTGGCTGAGAATCGCAATGCCGACCAGACCGAGGCCGACCGCGAACCACTCGCCGCGGCCGATCTTGCGCCCCGCCACCGCCGCAATCACCGTCGCGAACAACGGCACGGTCGCGACCATGACCGCCGCGGTGCCGGTGCCGACGGTGCGCATCCCATAGGCGAGCATGCCGCTCGACAAACCGACCAGCATGGTGCCGACGAGGCCGGCATTGCGGATCTCGGCGGCGCTCGGCCAGACCGGCTTGCGGCGCGCCGCGAACACGAACAGCCCTACGCCGGCAAACAGATTGCGCAGCCCTGAGAGCAGCAACGGCGGAAACGAACCCAGCGCGACGTGCACGGCGAGATACGTCGAACCCCACACGAGATAGACGACGGCGAGCGCGAGCGCGATCTGCCCGTTGCGC
Organism: Paraburkholderia sp. RL17-373-BIF-A; assembly: GCF_046030175.1. Lineage (NCBI taxonomy): Bacteria > Pseudomonadati > Pseudomonadota > Betaproteobacteria > Burkholderiales > Burkholderiaceae > Paraburkholderia > Paraburkholderia sp. RL17-373-BIF-A. Next base: position 63,059 of record NZ_JARESO010000037.1, on the reverse strand, counting down.
GACTGCGGCAAACGGATCGGAAAACCACGCGAAAAAAGATTGGGGAGTTGCAGCGACATGCGTTCAACCCGCCCATGCCGCTCGAGGTGCTGCGCCCCCGCTAAAAACCCTGCTGCGGGATGGCGGACACCGCATCGGCGATGCGGTCTGACGGGCGAGGCTGGCGGACATGTCGGTGGAACGGAAGGACGATAGATGGCCAATGGGGCCACAACGCCGCGGCGATCGGTAGAAATCGAGCCACGGCGAACACGCGCCGAATGGTCGGCGCGCATCGCATTATGCAGTAAGCGCCCACGGCGTCGCTTGAAAGAATCGTAACTTTTTGGCGTACTTGCAACAAAAAGCCGGGGACGTGCCCCGGCTTTTCTGTCGCGCAGGCCAACGGCGCGTTCGAGCTATGCAGCTCGCATTATCAGGACGGCTCAGTTGGCCATCGCGCCCGACGCTTCGTGCTTCATGCCCATCGCGTCGCCCTTTTTCATCTTGTCGTGCTTCATCGTGTTCTTCTTCATGCCGTCCTTCGACATGCTGTCTTTGGACATGGAATCTTTCGACATGGTGTCCTTCGACATCGCATCGTTGGACATGGCGCCGCTTGCCTGGGCGAATGCGGCGCCGCCGCTGGTCAGGAGAGCGACGGCGAGTGCTGCGATTGCAAACTTTTTCATGAGATGACTCCGAGTGTTGTGGATGAATCAGAACCGGCCAGAGCACTAGCCGGCGTATTTCCGAAGCTTCTGCCGCCTGGGGTCGCGCAGCCGTTTCAGCGGCGCCGACCCGCGCGCGTCAGGAGCCTCCGAACCAGTTGTAGCCCTGGTCGACCCAATAGCCGCCAGGGTACGTATTAGTGACGAACATCTCGACGATGTGCTTCGGGTTCTTGTAGCCGAGCTTGGTCGGCATGCGCAGCTTCATCGGGAAGCCGTATTTCGCGGGCAGACGCTCACCGTCGTACGAAAACGTGAGCAGCGTCTGCGGATGCAGCGCGGTCGGCATGTCGATGCTTTCGTAGTAGTCGTCGGCGCATTTGAAGCCGACGTACTTCGCGCTGGTGTCCGCGCCGATGCGCCGCAGAAAGTCGCTGAACGGCGTGCCGCCCCAGCGGCCGATCGCGCTCCACCCTTCCACGCAGATATGCCGCGTGATCTGCTCGGCGTGCGGCAGCGCGTACAGCTCGGGCAAGGACCAGACGCGCTGGCCGGTCACGAGTCCGCTGATCTTCAGCCGGTAATCGGCACCGTTCACCTCGGGCACGTCGTCGATGCCGTAGAACGCGTTGAACGGAAACGGCCGCGTGATCTGCGCTTCGGTGTAGGTCGGCGCGAGTTGCTTCGGATCGAACAGTGCGGCCTGCGCGCGGTCGTTCAGGCGTGAGACGGCGGTGAGAAACTTGTTGACCGAGTCGTCGTCGGTGAGCGAGCAGCCGGTCAGCATCGACAGGCCGCCGAGCGTCAGAAGCCGTTTGCCGAACAGGCGCCGCGACGGCATCGCGAGTTCGCGGCGGGCGTCGATCAGGATCGATTCGCGGTCGAGTTTCTGGCCAATGGAGCGAGTGGGGTTTCGAGCGGGTTTGTTCATGATTCGGTATCCGTAACGTTCGCTTACGCGGATAGATGGCTCAGCGTCCGCGCAACATGGCGAGCAGCGAGCGCGGCACGAGCGCCACCATCACCAGATGCACGGCGATGAACGCGGCCATCAGTGACATCGCGCAGAAATGGACGATGCGCGCGTTGTCGTAGCCGCCCATCAGTTCACGCAGCAGCGGAAACTGCACCGACTTCCAGATCGCGAGACCCGAGAGCACCAGCACGATCAGATCGCAGACCACGAACAGGTAGGCGAATCTCTGCACCGCGTTATAGACGCGTAGGTCAGCGTGCGACAGCTTGCCGGTCAACGCGGCGATGAAATCGTGCAGCACGGCGCGCGGCGACACCGGCAGGAACTTGCGCACGAAGCGCCCGCTTGCGAGGTTCAACGCGAGATACAGCAAGCCGTTGAAGACCAGCAGCCACATCGCCGCGAAATGCCATTGCAGCGCGCCGCCGAGCCAGCCGCCGAGCGTGATGTCGGTAGGAAAACGGAACGCGGGGAAGATCGGCGAGGCGTCGTAGATGCGCCAGCCCGAAAGCATCATTACGATGGCCGCGAGCGCGTTGAGCCAATGCGTGAGACGCACCCACAGCGGATGGATCGCACTGCTTTCCGGCTTGGCCGGTGGCGCGCTGTCGCGAAGAGCATGATGAGTTGCCATGAGAATCTCCTGTGTGCGCAGAGGCGGCGATCAAGGGCACGCGGCCAGTTCGGCCGCCTGCAGGACCTCGCCGGTCGCCGCGTTTTCGACGAAGGCGACCACACCGAACCGGTCGGCGGGCGCGTTGACGTTGGCATCCGCGGCGGTGTCCTGGATGCGGATATCGCGGCGGATCTGCGCGCTGCCCGCGACCAGCGGCACCGGGCCGATCCATTGCCGCACGACTCGTTCGTGATGCAAGGTGGCGCCGCTGTTTTCGCCGGCGCCCACTTGCGAGCTCAGCGAGTTTTCATAAACGGCGAGGTAGGCGTCCAGTTGGCCCGCTGTGTCCGCTGCCTTGCTGGTGAATTGCGCCGCGACATTGAACGCGCCCGGCGCCTGCCCTTTGAGCTCCAGCGCGACATTCGCTTGCGCCGGCTCGGCGACGACCTTGCCGACGCGGCTCTGAAAACTGTCGCGTTGCGACCAGCTGCGCAATTCGCGTCCGGAGACAAAGATTTCCGGCGTGTAAATGGTGTGGCCGCCGGCAAGATCGGTGAGCGTTTGCTGACGTTCAGTAAAGCGATGTTGCGAGAAGCGGTCAGTCCAGCCGAGGCTGTTCCAATAGTCCACATGCAGCGCCAACGGCACCACGCTTTGCGCCGCGCCGCTGTTCTTCCATTGGCTCAGCCAGTTATCGGCGGGTGGGCAGCTGTTGCAGCCTTCGCTGCTGTACAGCTCGACCAGCGCCACGCGATGCGCCGGGCTATGCGCGCTGCAGATGGCGCCGGCCGCGGTCGCGAGGCCGCTGGCCGCGAGCATGGTCAGCGCGAGGCCGAGCGCGATGATTCGGGTGAAGCGCCGACAGTCTCGGCGGGGTGCGGCGGTTTGCATGACGTGCTCCGATCAGGATCCGCACGTTTGTCGAATCGCACGGCCGGTTATGACAGTCCGTTGCCAACTTTTTTCTTGAAACTCGACCGAGTCGAGGGACGCACGACCCCGTGCTAACATTGAGCTTTCGATCGCGCCCATTCAGATTGATGGGGGCGCCCTCTTCACTCTCTTTCGCTACCTGCCGGCTACCTTGATGCGCTTTCCGACTTCCCGTGCCTTCTTCCGCTTGCGCCCCCGTCGCGCAACCGGTTGCGCGCGCGCGGAACTCATGCCGCGTCGCGCCGGTGAGCCGTCCCGAACGCTCCCGCTCCACGCCGCCCGGCGCCTGATCTAACGCTGCTCGCTCCATTGCCTGAGCCGCGTTGTCGGGCTCCGGGCCGATCTCATCCGCACGCTGTCCCCTCAAATGCAGATCGAATTGGAGTACCCCTCGTGAAAAAGACCAAAACCTGTTACCTCACCGAACTCGACGTCGCCCGTCTCGAGAAACACGCCGCCGCGCCCGGCGCGGACACGCGTTTGCAAGACATGCTCGACGACGTGCTGGAACGCGCCGTGATCGTCGAGTCGCGCGAGATACCGGCCAACGTCGTCACGATGAATTCGCAAGCCACGCTGGTCGACGAAACCAGCGGCGAGCACATGACCTGGACCGTGGTTTATCCGCCCAATGCGGACTTCTCGCACGGCCGCCTGAATGTGTTCTCGCCCGCCGGCCTCGCCTTGCTCGGCGCCAAACGCGGCGAGCGCATCCGCTTCACGCCGCCAAGCGGCACGGAGAAAGTGCTGAAGCTGGAAAAGATCCTGTTTCAACCCGAAGCCGCCGACGATTTCACGCTGTAAGCAACGCTCGCGCGCAACGCAAAATTTTTGCCGCAATAGCTCCGGCTGCCCCGTCAATTCAAGAAAAGTGCGTGGCGGCCCGCTGTTATATCCATCATCCGACTTTTCAAGATGGGTTGCCAAGCAGCGGGCGGCCGGTGTATCGTGTGCGCTGCTAACGCGGGGGTCCTGCGTCGCACGGAGGTTGGAGGTCCGTGCTGCGTGGGTGAGAAATACCCTTTGAACCTGATCTGGATAATGCCAGCGCAGGGAAGCGTACGGATTTCGCACCCTAGCTCTATCGCCTCATCTCTCGCGAATTCCGACTACTTCCGTCTCGTCTCCTGCTTAGCGGCCCCACATAGCTTTGCATAGGAGATACAGATGAACGCCAATCCGAAGTTCCTTTCCGCCGACGCCCACGTCGATGAAGCCGCTGTCGCGCCGCTGCCGAATTCCCGCAAGGTCTACGTGACTGGCTCGCGCGCCGATATCCGCGTGCCGATGCGCGAGATCTCGCAGGCCGACACGCCCGACAGCTTCGGCGGCGAAAAGAATCCGCCCGTCTATGTCTACGATACGTCGGGCCCCTACTCGGATCCGGAAGCCAAAATCGACATTCGGGCCGGTCTGCCCGCACTGCGCCAGGCCTGGATCGAAGAACGCGGCGACACCGAAGCGCTGACGGGTCTGTCGAGCGACTTCAGCCGCGAACGCGCCGCCGACACGGCCACCGCCGATCTGCGCTTCCAAGGCCTGCACCGTACGCCGCGCCGCGCGATCGCCGGCAAGAACGTCTCGCAGATGCACTACGCGCGTCAAGGCGTCATCACGCCGGAAATGGAATACATCGCGATTCGCGAGAACCAGCGCCGCGCCGAGTATCTGGAGAGCCTCAAGACGAGCGGCCCGAACGGCGAAAAGCTCGCGGCGATGATGGGCCGCCAACATCCGGGCCAGGCATTCGGCGCAAGCGCGTTCGGTCCGAACGGCCTCACGGCGATCACGCCGGAGTTCGTGCGCGAGGAAGTGGCGCGCGGCCGCGCGATCATCCCGAACAACATCAATCACCCGGAAAGCGAGCCGATGATCATCGGCCGCAACTTCCTCGTGAAGGTGAATGCCAACATCGGCAACTCGGCGGTGACGTCCTCGATCGGCGAGGAAGTCGACAAGATGACATGGGCGATCCGCTGGGGCGGCGACACAGTGATGGATCTGTCGACCGGCAAGCACATCCACGAAACGCGCGAGTGGATCATCCGCAATTCGCCGGTGCCGATCGGCACGGTGCCGATCTATCAGGCGCTCGAAAAGGTCAACGGCAAGGCCGAAGACCTGACGTGGGAAATCTTCCGCGACACGCTGATCGAACAGGCCGAGCAAGGCGTCGATTACTTCACGATTCACGCGGGCGTGCGTCTGCAATACGTGCCGCTCACGGCCAAGCGCATGACGGGCATCGTCTCGCGCGGCGGCTCGATCATGGCGAAGTGGTGCCTCGCTCACCACAAGGAAAGCTTCCTGTACGAGCATTTCGAAGACATCTGCGAAATCATGAAGGCCTATGACGTGGCCTTCTCGCTCGGCGACGGCCTGCGTCCCGGCTCGATCTACGACGCCAACGACGAAGCGCAGCTCGGCGAATTGAAGACGCTCGGCGAACTCACGCAGATCGCTTGGAAGCACGATGTGCAGACCATGATCGAAGGCCCCGGCCACGTGCCGATGCAGCTCATCAAGGAGAACATGGACCTGCAGCTGGAATGGTGCGACGAAGCGCCGTTCTACACGCTCGGACCGTTGACGACCGACATCGCGCCGGGCTACGACCACATCACGTCGGGCATCGGCGCGGCGATGATCGGCTGGTTCGGCACGGCCATGCTCTGTTACGTCACGCCGAAGGAACACCTTGGGCTGCCGAACAAGGACGACGTCAAGACCGGCATCATCACCTACAAGCTCGCCGCGCACGCCGCCGATCTGGCGAAGGGCCATCCGGGCGCGCAGGTGCGTGACAACGCGCTCTCCAAGGCGCGCTTCGAATTCCGTTGGGAAGACCAGTTCAACCTCGGTCTCGATCCGGACAAGGCGCGCGAATTCCACGACGAAACGCTGCCGAAGGACTCGGCCAAGGTCGCGCATTTCTGCTCGATGTGCGGCCCGCACTTCTGCTCGATGAAGATCACTCAGGACGTGCGCGAGTTCGCCGCGCAACAAGGCGTCACCGACGATGAAGCGCTGAAGAAAGGCATGGAAGTGAAGTCGATCGAGTTCATGAAGAAAGGCGCTGAGATTTATCAGCGGCAGTAAGGTTCGGGTCGCGGATCGAGCGTCGTTGTTACGCCACTCGATCCGCCAGACCACTGCGTCGCAGCATCGAAGCCCGCCACTGGCGGGCTTTTGCGTTTATGTCGTCCGGGCACGCCGCGTGCTGGGCGACCGGAAACATTTGATTACGAAACCGTCGGTTCGCTGACAAGCGCATACATCCGGATACGGGAGGCGGCGATAACATCAAATGCAAGGACGGGTGTACTTCCAACCATAACTACTGGAGTCGACATCATGAAATCGATACGTCAAATCGGTACGTTTGCGGCCATCGTGGCAGTCGTGGTGAGCCTTTCCGCATGCGAAGGCATGAGCCGTCAGGGGCGCGATACGGCAATCGGCGCGGGCTTGGGTGGCGCGGCAGGCGCGGCGATCGGCGGCAATGCGCTGTCGACGATTGGTGGCGCGGCGGCGGGCGGGGTCATCGGACACGAGGTGGGCAAGTAAGGGGTACGGCGGGTCATCGCGCAATGTTTATGTATGAGGCAAGCGTGAGTTGTGCGACGCCCGGCGCACGAATAACTCGCGCAGCCGCTCTCGGATAACACTAGTGACGCGCCCTCGCTTCGGATCGCGAAGCGCGCTGCAATGAGGTGAAATAAGCCGTTACGGTTTTGCAATCCTCTGGGCGCGGCGACGGCGTAAGCTGGTGCCGTGACGCCCCTAATGGCGGCGTTCGATTCAACCAGGAGCGCGTCATGACGTCCCGCCTCATCAATACGGTGTGCGCGATCGGCCAGCGGTTGCCGCTGCGCTTTTCCAGGTCTCTCCCGCGTCTTTCGCAAACAGGCATGGCGCTGGGTGGCGCGGTCTGTGTACTCACCTTGTCCGGTTGCTATTACCCGTACGGTTACTATCCGGGCGGAGCTTATCCATACTACGCCACGGTGCCCGCAGGCGGTGCCCAGCAGGCGGTGCCGGTCGGGCAAGACGATTCCTCCGCCGCGCAACAACAGCAACAACAGCAGCAACAACAGGCGCAGACGGGCCAGCAAGGCCCGCCTCCGACTTACGCGGTCGCCGCTCCGCCTGTTTATGTGGCGCCGCCTTATCCCGCCTACTACCCGCCGCCGGTCTATCCCGCTTATTACGGCTATCCGGGCTGGTATGGACCATCGGTCTCGATCGGCTTCGGCTTCGGTGGCTACTGTTGCGGCCACGGTGGATGGGGCGGTCACGGCCATTGGCATTGACGCCCGCCGGCGCAGTCCAGGTTCCTGATCTTCACTCGATGCGCTCGCACGGCAGATTCCGGCCGTGCGGTGCCTGCACGGCATCGCGCAGTGCGTGTCGCGCCGCCCAACCCGCGCAAGACGCGCTCCCAGCGCCCATCCGCATCGCCCGTAGTTTCCCTTCTTGACGCGGCCCGACTGGGTTCTATGCTTGGTAGGCCGCACGCAGTACCTGTTTAAATAAGCGATCCCGGCCGCTCACACGTGCCGCGGACGCCCATCCGTCATGCCAGATCGACGCGTCCCGTAGTGCGTAGTGCCGCGTCGAGTCCGAACAACAACGAAGGAGACGTGATGTTTCACCAACTACTCACTCCGGTCGGCAATTCGCTATTGCCATCGTTTCTAGTCGCGGCGTTACCGATCATCGTCGTGCTGCTTCTGCTTGGCGGGGCGCGCCGGCCGGCATGGCAGGCGTCGCTCGCGGGGTTGATCGTCGGCCTGATCGTGGCGATCCTTGTCTGGCAGTTTCCAGTGGGACTCGCGGTCGATTCGGTGGTCGCCGGCGCGGTGTTCGCCTGCTGGCCGGTCATGTGGATCGTGTTCACCGCGATCCTGCTTTACAACATCTCGCAGCGCTCGGGCCGCTTCGCGGCCTTTCGCATGTGGATGATCGACAACCTGCCGAACGACCGGCGCGTGGTGCTGGTGGTGATCGGGTTTTCGTTCGGCGCGCTGCTCGAAGGGATTTCCGGCTTCGGCACGCCGGTCGCCATCACCAGTTCGCTGCTGATTCTGCTCGGCTTTCCCACGCTCGAAGCGCTCACCTTCACGCTGATCTTCAATACCGCGCCGGTCGCGTTCGGCGCGCTCGGCGTGCCGATCACCGTGCTCGGCGCGGTCACGCATTTGCCGGCCGATTCGCTCGCCAAGATGGTCGGCCGCCAGTTGCCGTTCTTCGCCTTCCTGCTGCCCTTCTATGTGATCAGTGTCTATGCGGGCTTTCGCAACATGCTGCGGGTGTGGCCGGTGCTGCTGGTGTCGGGCGCGAGCTTCGCGCTGACGCAGTTCGTCGCGTCCAACTATGTGAACTACAGCCTGACCGACGTGCTGTCGTCGATGGTCTCGCTCATTCTGACGATCGCCTTCCTGCGCGTCTGGAAGCCGGCGGCGGATCCGAAGTTCGCGATCAACATCGACCGCGTGGGCGAAGTGCGCGGCAAGATCGGCGGCGGCCAGGGCTGGTATCCGTGGATCATCGTGTCGGTGGTGGTGATCGTCTGGACCGTGGCGAAGATCTTCCTGATCGGCGACGTCAAGGTGCCGTGGCCCGGCCTCGACAAGGCCGTGTTCATCACGCTGTACAACACGCCGTACGGCGCGGTGTGGGACTTCCAGCCGCTCGCCACCGGCACCGCCATTCTGGTCGCCGCGCTCATCACGGCGTTCGTGGTCAAACTGAGCCCGCGCGAGTTCGGCGCGGCCATCGCCGACACGTGGGTGCAGACGCGCATCGCCATCCTGACGGTGGCGACCATCGTCGGGCTCGCGTATCTGATGAACTACTCGGGGCTCACGTACACGCTCGGGCTGGGCGTCGCGTCGGTCGGACCGTTCTTTCCGCTGGTGTCGGCGTTCCTCGGCTGGGTCGCGGTGTTCCTCTCCGGCAGCGACACGTCGGGCAACGCGCTGTTCGGCAACCTGCAGGTGGTGGCGGCCAATCAGTTGAATCTCAACCCGATTCTGATGGCGGCGACGAACTCGTCGGGCGGCGTGATGGGCAAGATGATCTCGCCGCAGAACATCTCGACCGGGGTGGCGACCACCGAACTCAAAGGCAAGGAAGGCGTGGTGTTCGCCAAAACCTTCAAGCATTCGATTCTGTTGACGGTACTGCTTGGTGTGCTGGTGTGGCTGCAGCAGAATTTCTTGCAGTGGATGATTCCGCACTGAGGCGGGTTGGGCGGGTTGCTCAACTCTCACAACCCGCCTGGTAGGATGCACTCTCGCCAACCGGCGGCCGCGCGCTCACTAGCGCGCGCCGCTTCAACGATGCGAGGATGACCATCCCGACCATTTGCGGCTGATGCGCTGCCGCAAAATAACTCACGCTTCTTCGCTCAAGCCCCTATCCTTTCCTAGCGCTTCGTCCCATCCCACCGCCTTGATCGCAATATTTCTCACATCAGCGTGAGAATTGCTCGTTTTGCCCAGAGCGCCGCTGCGCTTACGATGGACAATTACCAGACGCCTTGCCTCTCCCATATCTTGCCGTTTCATTCCAGCCTGAAACGTTTCGCATGATTGCGCTGCTACGATGCGCAGGCGTCTCGACTCAACCGCGCGCGGCGCCACCTCGATGAATGCTAAAAACCTGCTGCAGTTGCTGATCCTCGCCGCCCTGTGGGGCGCCTCATTCCTGTTTATCCGCGTCGGCGTCACCGACTTCGGCGTGGCGCCGTTGATGGCGCTGCGCGTCGGCATCGGCGCGGCGTTTCTCGCGATCGTGCTGATCGCGCGCCGTCCGCTGCGCCAATCCGCGACGATCCTGCGCACCCGGGCCTTCCCGCTGCTGGTGGTCGGCATTCTGAATTCGGCGGCGCCCTTCTGCCTGTTCGCCTATGCCGAGTTGACGCTGTCGGCCGGCGTCACGTCCGTGATCAATGCGAGCACGCCGCTGTGGGGCGCGCTGGTCGGCTTTCTGTGGCTGCGCGACCGGTTGAGCGCGCTGCGCACGCTCGGCCTGATGATCGGCTTTCTCGGCGTGCTGATGCTGGTGTGGGATCAGATCGCCGCGCCGAACGGCACGCCGGCCACGCCGCTCACCACCGCGCTCGCGGCCGGCGCGGCGCTCGGCGCCACGCTGCTGTACGGCATCGCCGCCAACTACACCAAGCGCCATCTGACCGGCGTCGACGCGCTGACCGTCGCCACCGGCACGATGACCGGCGCCACCATCGTGTTGCTGCCGCTCGCCGTGATCTACTGGCCGGCGGCGCCGATCTCGCTGCATGCATGGGGCGCGGTGATCGCGCTCGGCGTCGCCTGTACCGGCGTCGCGTATATGCTGTTCTTCCACCTGATCGCGGTGGCCGGACCGGCGCGTGCGATTACGGTGACCTTCGTCATTCCGATCTTCGGCATTCTGTGGGGCGCGCTGTTCCTCGGCGAAAGCGTCTCGCCCGGCATGCTGGAAGGTTGCGGCGTGATTCTGGTCGGCACCGCGCTCGCCACCGGCGTGATCAAGCGTCTGCCGTGGATCGGCACCCGCCGCGCCGATACCTGAAACCCGCTTCATGTCGCGCGACGCTTGCCCCGCGTCGCCGACTCTCCTCTTTCCCGCCACCAGGCCGGCCGCAGTAAGGAATCACGCATGGCCATCTCCCGTCGAATTCCGGTTCGGACCGGTATTCAGGAAACCATGCAAAAAGACGTGCACGCGGGTTGACCGCGCTCTTGTCGGCCACGCACTGCGTGAAACCCAAGGCACAAAAAAACCCGCCCGGCGTGATCGCCGGGCGGGTTTTCAGACAGCGTTCCAGCTGCTGCAGCCTTAGTGCAGCTGGTCGGACATCAAACTCATGATCTGCTTGGCCTGCGGGCTCTGGTCGATGGCGCCCTTGTCGTCGACCACAGCCACGCGCGTCTGGTTCGGCGTCACCGCGCGCACGTTCACCATGTACTGCTTGGCAACTTTTTCCTTCTTGCCGTGGAAAACCTGGCTCCAGAAGCCCTGTTCGGCCGACGACATGTCCTTCGGATCGACGTAGCGCACGAAATACAGACCGCGGGTCAGATCGCGGTCGTCGACGGTGAAGTTGCTGCGGTCGAGCGCGAGGCCCACGCGCAACCATGCGCGGTCGTACGGCTCGCCGAGCGTGAGTTCCGTCGACGAAAGCTGAGCGTCGGTGCCGTTCGCCGCGTCCCCAGCCGGCATGGGTTGCTGGGCGGACAGCGCGACGTTTTGCGCCGCCGTGGCCGCCGCCGCCGACTTGGCGCCCGCCGTAGCCGCGTTCGGCGCCGTTTGCGCGCCGGCCGACAGGTCGGCGTTTTGCGCGTCAGCCGGTTTCGAACGCGAATCGGCCAACGCCAGCGCCGCCATCAGCCGCTTCAGATATTCCTGTTCGAGGCCCGGATCGTTCGGCTTCGGCACCCACGTGCTCGAATCGTTGTTCGTGCCGGTCAGCGCCTCGCGCATGCCCTTCTGGCTGACGAACACGTACGTACCGCCGTTCGGCGCCGCTTCCAGGCGCGTGCGGTACTTGTTACGCTCCGAGGTCACGTAGCTGTTGCCCATGGCCTTGGACAGTGTGTTGCGGATCAGGCCTTCGTTGATCTGCGCGTGCGTTTCGTTCCAGTCGGTTTCCATCACGCCCTTGTCGCGCTGGTCGACCACCAGCAGGAAGCCCTGTTCCTGCCAGAAGCGGCGGATCTGCGGCCATGCCTGCTCGGGCGCCTTGTTGTCGATGACGAGCCAGCTTTCCGTGCCGTCGCGCTGGATATGCATGCCGTTGACCGCCGGCGCCACCACCACGGAATTGGCCGACGGGGCTTGCGCCTGAACCTCTTTGAGCGCGGACAACGAGGTTTCGCCGCCCTGCGGGGGCAACGAGCGCTGATCGGCCGTCTCATCGATCATGTTCGGCGGTACGGCAAGTGACACTTGCTTCGATTTCGAGTCGCTCTTGTAGTCGACTTTGGTCGGCGACGAGGTGCCGCAGCCGGCGACCAGACCGCCTGCCATCAGCATTACTGCAAACCGCTTGGTAAGACGAAGATCAGTCATGTTCGGGGAATCCTTCCGCTACGCCACGGCAAGTTTCCGTGGATCAACCCAACATTTTACCGATCCCGGCGAGTCATGTGCAAAAACCCGGGTTTGCCCGTGAATTGAGCAGCGTGAGACGTGCGCAAAGGACGCGGGATCGACGCGCGAGAAGGACACCGAAGCGACTCCTTCCGTCAACGTTTCCATGAGTTGCAAGAGCCGCATTTTCGCGCGTGAAAACGAACGGCGCACTGCAAATTTAACAATCCCCCACATTTCCCAACGGTCTGTCAGATACGCCCTACGTGATCGTCAGATCATTGATTCGACGGCACTTTCCGGGGCCCTCGCCACGTCGATTTTGATATATCGAAATTTGTTGAATGCCGCTTCAGGTCACGGTCTGAAAACCCGAGTGATATCTTGAAATAGACAACTCAAGAGCCTTTGAGCGCTCCAACCACGGGACCGACCGTCATGCCCTTGCGTACCCTTACCCCGAATTTTGCTGCGTCAGCGATCGCGGTTGCCGCGTTGTGCACGAGCCTCGAAGCGCACGCCGAATTGGGCGGCGCCATGCCGGCTCAGGCGGATGCGAGCGCGAGCGCGCCGCGCGCCATGTTGAACGGGGCACTGCGCATGCGCACGCTGACCGACGCGGGCAACACGACCATCAACGAGTACGCGACGAGCACCGGCCAGATCATAGGCTACGCGTGGCAAGGCCCAACCATGCCGGACCTGCGCGCGCTGCTCGGCAAGTACGCCGCCTCGTATCGCGCCGGCGCCGCTGCGGCGCCGTCGGACGGCAATCTGCATGTCTCGCGCGTGGCGCGGCCGGACGTGATCGTGGAATCCGGCGGCCCGATGCGGGGCTACGTGGGCCGCGCATGGCTGCCCGCGGCGCTGCCGCCCGGCGTCACGGCTGACGATTTTCTGTGATGTGCGCAAGCACTCAGCACTAGCACCAGCATCGGCACCACGCCGCGACGAGCACTGACCACGCCATGAAATCCGCCCTTTCCATTTACGCCCTACTGCTGGTCTGCGCCGCCTTCGCGGGATGCGGCGGCGGTGGCGGCGGCTCGCCGGCCGCGACATCGCAGACGGGCTCGGCGGCCCCGGCCAGCATCCCGAGCCCCGCCAGTGGGTCGGTAGGCGCCTCGAGTGCCGGCCCGACCGCCTCCGTGCCGCAGTCGAATATCCCGAACGTCCAGCCGATCGCCGTCACCGCCGCACCGGGTCTGACGCGCAACATGCTGACGACGAGCGTCACCGTCTGCGAGCCCGGCACCAGCAATTGCGCGACGATCGATAATGTCCAGGTCGACACCGGTTCGCACGGGCTCAGGATTCTCGCGTCCGCGCTGCCGGCGGACCTGTCGCTCGCGGCAATCGCGTCGGGCAGCGGCATCGCGGGCGAATGCGCGGTGTTCGGCGGCGGCTACACCTGGGGCGCGGTGCGCAGCGCGGACGTGCGCATGGCCGGCCAGTTGGCCGCGTCGATCCCGATCCAGACGATCGCGGACCCGGCGCTGCCCACCGTGCCCGCCGACTGCGCGGGCTCCGGCCGCGCCATGCAGACGGTGGCGGGCCTGCGCTCGAACGGCATTCTCGGCGTGGGCCTGTTCGCGGGCGACTGTGGCAGCGGCTGCGTCACCGCCGCGCTGCCGCGCTGGTACTACCGTTGCGACGCCGGCGGCGCCTGCCTCGCCAGCACGCAAGCGCTGGCGCAGCAGGTGACCAATCCGGTCAGCCGCTTTGCGCTCGACAACAATGGCGTGGTGATCGACCTGCCGGCCATCGCCGATGCCGGCGCGGCCAGCGTATCGGGTTCGATGATCTTCGGCATCGGCACCCAGGCCAACAACACGCTGAACGGCGCCAGCGTCCTCAAGGCGAATTCGCAGACGGGCTACGTCGTCACCACGAGCGGCGGGCAGACTTATTCGCAGAGCTATGTCGACAGCGGCTCGAATGGGCTGTTCTTCCGCACCACCCAGTTTCCGCAGTGCGGCTTCTGGTACTGCCCGGCTTCGATTCAAGCCGCGAACGCCGCGATCACCGGGACGGACGGCGCGTCGAACACGGTGTCGTTTGCGGTCGGTAATTCGAGCGCGCTGTTCGCGTCGTCGAATAACGCCTTCAACAATCTGGCCGGCGTGGCCAGCAGCGGCTTCGGCTGGGGCTTGCCGTTCTTCTTCGGACGACGCGTCTATACGGCGATCGCCTCGCGCGAAACGTCGGCGGGCCCGGGGCCTTACTACGCGTTCTGAACGGACGGCTTCTTTCGACGCCGAAATTTCGCAAAATCACCTGACGGACAGATTTGGTACGTATCGGCTGAGATAATTCCACCTTCCGGCTAACTCCGTTCCAATTAGTTAGTCATGCAAATCCTGGAATTGTCGGCAGATGGAAGAACCCACTTTTTCGCTCGATCATTTCGAGCAGCTCGTCTATACGCGGCAGCATGTCAAAGCCGCGATCCAGTTCATTGCCGCGCTGGCGCTCCTTCAGCAAAAGCGCGGCGAACTGGACGGCAGCTTTCTTGCCTCGGGCATCGCCGACCTGCCGCCTGACGAGCAACGCAAGCGCTTCTGCACACGCCTCGCGAGCGCGGCGTCGACCCTGTTCGCCGACCCGGCGTTCCAATTGCCACCCGAGTGTTTCAGATTGATTCTGACCCTGCACGAGTGGGTCGGACTGGTGTTCGCCTGCACGTCGTTCGGCAATGCGGACCATGTGACCCGTTACTTGAATCCGCGCGGTGCGGACAACGCCCAGTTTCTGTCCGGCGACAGTTTCGTCGAAAAACTCTGCGCGCTCTACTCGACCGAGTCCGAACTGGAACTCGACTTCGCCGCGCTGTGGGCGTACGACAAATCGCTCGCCGCCTGCCTTGCCCTCGTTTTGCTGGCGCCGGTCTTCAAAGGATCGGCGAGCGCGCATATGAAGCGCGAAGCGTTGATGGAATGGCTGCCCGGCAAATTGCAGCAAATCGACGACCTCGACGACCTGCCGACCGCCTTGCTGCACAACGCCTATATGTTCTGCAGCTACGCGGACACGCCGCGGCGGCACGAGATCAAACGGGACATCAACGCGCTGGTGCGCCGCAAGCTGGATCAACTAGGGCTGACCGATATTCCCGCGGCGAATCTAGCCCGCGCGAAAAGCCGCAAGCCGCGCGGCAAAAAACCGCTGATGGTGGTCGTGCTCGAATGGTTTGGCGGCGCCCATTCGATCTACCGCACGCACTCGCGCACGCTCGAAGCCGCGCGCGAGCATTTCGAAGTGGTGGCCTTCGGCTTCGGCTACGCCATCGACGATATGGGGCGCGCGGTGTTCGACCGTTTCATCGAACTGGAGGAGCCGGAATACATAGGCGAATGTCTGAAAACGATCCGCGACTTTGCCGAGGCGGAACAGCCTGACGTGCTCTACATGCCGAGCGTCGGCATGTTCGCGCTCACGGTGTTCATGTCGAATCTGCGTATTGCGCCGCTGCAGATCGTCGGCCTCGGTCACCCCGCCACGACTCACTCCGACAAGATCGAATACGTCAGTGTCGAGGAAGATTATGTCGGCGATCCCGCCTGCTTCAGCGAACGTTTGATGAAGCTGCCGAAAGACGGTCAACCGTACCGGCCCTCGGTAGCGCTGCCGGACATCGTCGCGCAGATTCCGCCGTCACGCGAAACGCTGAAGATCGTCATCACGGCCAGCGCGATGAAGCTCAATCCCGGCTTTCTCGAAGCGTGCCGTGAGATCGGCGCGCGCGCGGCGACGCCGGTCCAGTTTCACTTCATGAGCGGCGTGCCCTTCGGCTTGCCGCTCGAGCGCATGCGCGATGTGATCCGCCAGACACTGCCGAGCGCCGTCGTGCACGGCTTTCACGAATACGCGGGCTATCTGGCGCGCGTCAATCGCTCCGATCTGTTTCTAAGCCCGTTTCCGTTCGGCAATACCAACGGTATCGTCGACGCGCTCACGCTGGGTTTGCCCGGCATCTGCAAACGCGGGCCGGAAGTGTTCGAGCGGATCGACGGCGCGCTGTTCGAGCGTGTGGGCATGCCGTCGTGGACCACGGCGGAGAGCGTCGAGGATTACATCGCCGCCGCCGTGCGGATGATCGACGCGCATAACGAGCGCGCAGCCTTGCGGCAGCGTCTGATCGATACGCGGGCCGTGGAACGTTGCTTTGAAGGGCGGCCGCAGGCGTTCGGTGAATGCGTGCTGGAACGGGTGCGGGGGAAGCAACGCCGGTGCAAGGAAGAAGCGATGGCTTGAGATTCGGCGCCGCTCAGTGCGCTACCCGGTCGCCACCCGGTCGCATGATGCCCGGGGTCACGAGATTATTCGGCGCCGGGCCGCCGTACCCGTGCGCCGATACGCTACTCGGTCGCGTTAGGGCTCGCGGTTACAAGATCAGCCGGCGCCAGCCAGTTGAACACGTCCAGCGTCGGCCCGTGGAAGGTGCACTCCGCGGCTGCTGGCGTGGCGGTCTTCTTAGGTTTGGCGGGCTTGAGCGAAAGCGCTGTTGCCGATGCATCTGAGGCGCCCGCTGCACCTGCTCCACCAGCAGTCACAGCGGAAGCCGCCGGCGCACCCGAAGCTGCAAGCGGCGCACTGGCTGCACCCGCCTCCGCAGTCTCGGACGCCGGAACCGCCACACGTTCGATCGATCCCTCAACCACCACTCGCGAGCCATAGATGCCTGCGCCCGCATGAGTGATCTTCAGCGGATCCGCCGACGTTTCCGCCAGCTTGCTTCGCATCAACTGCTCGCACGCGTCCGTGTTCTTATAGACGGCCGTGCACGCCGCCAGCAGCGCGGCAGCGGTCGTGACGCAGGCGATAGAGAGAATCCGAATCTTCATTGGTGTTCCGTTTTTCAAGCCGTCGGCAATTGTAGCTTACGGCCTGCTTGAGCGGCGCCGGCTTCGAGCGCCGGCAGCGCGCGAGCCGCGTAAGGCGATCGACACTTTCACCGCGCATCCAGCGCGCCCGAAACCCAGTGACTGCTTGACCGCGGCGGCTCGCATCGGCATCGTGTTGACCGGCCGCCATTCGATCGGCGCGCTGCCGACGTTGCGACGGGGCCCTCGCGATGCGCATCGCTTCGCCTTGTCACGCTTTCTCACTGTGTACCGACCGGCTTTCCCGCATGTTCAGCCTTGCCCTGCTCGCCATCGCGGGTTACACCGCTACCAACGTCGACAACCTGTTCGTGCTGCTCGCCTTCCTGGCGGAAGCCGGCGACGAGCGGCGTCGCGTGATCGCCGGGCAGTATGCCGGCTCGCTAATTCTTATCGCGGGGTCGGCGCTGCTCGCCGCATTGCTCAAGCACTTGCCGGCTGGTTACGTCGGTTTGCTCGGCATTTTGCCGATCGGCGTGGGGTTCGGCAAAGCGTGGGAGCGCTTTGGTCCCGGCAGCCCGCAGCAGGAGGAAGCAGCGCGAATCGAAACGGCGCCACCCGCATCATCCGGGCCGGCCGGGTCGGGGTATCCGGCTAGTGCAGCGAATCAGGCAAGCTCGCCCGCTCCAACCGCCCCATCCCACGCAAGCCGCGCCTCATCCTGGTGGACTGTAGCGTGCGTGGCCGTCGCCAATGGTTCCGACAATCTCGCCGTCTATGTGCCTCTGTACGCCAGTCATTCGCACAGCGCGGGCGCATTCATCTCGCTGATCTTTATCGTGATGATCGGGTTCTGGTGCGCCGGCGCGGTGTGGCTGGTGGAGCATCCGTTGCTGGGCGCACCGATCCGGCGCTATGGCACCGCGCTGCTGCCGCTGATCCTGGTGATCATCGGCGTCTCGGTGATCGTGCAGAACGATACGCTGCGGATCATGTTCGGACTCTGACCAGTGCCCGCATGTGGGGAACGCACGGCCCATTACCCGAAAAAGCCCAATTGAACAACACGGTCCGTGCAGGGATGCGCTGCAGTCCAACGCGCGATGCGGCACGACCGTCGTCCACGCGAGCGCTCAATTCGACGGCATTTGCGGTTGCACGTAAGTGCGCACGCCGGCGAGCGGCGAACCGTAACCGCCGGAATTGGTGTGATTCGGCAAGCCGTTGACCAGCTGCGCACGCGGGTCGGTCGGGTTCAGGTTCAATTCGCCTGCCTGCTGGTTGCCGTGCGTCGGATATTCGCTGCCGCGCGCCGCGTTCGGCATCAAACGCGTGCTGTTTTGCGGCGCGTTCATGTCGTCCTGCGGGCTCAAACCTTGCGCTCCCGCCTGCGCCGCAATCGCGCACGCGGCCGCGCACAGCAAAACCCGCCCTACCCGCGACATCGTCGATGTTCGTTTCATACCTGCCTCCGGCAAAATGAAATGAAGGGAATCAAGTCGCGCCCGGCACACAACAAGCCCGCTCGCGACGCCAAACGCTGATCACACCATTTATACGCGCCATGCCGCGCTTCGGATTCGGCGACGTAAGCGCGAGTCGCGGTAAACAGAGAAACTGGCGGGTATGGCCTTTTATTCCGGGCCGCGGCTGCAGACACGCAAATCCAGTGAGCGCCTATCCTTATGCCGATTACCGATTTCCCTCCCGCGCGATCGCGCCCGATAATGGACGTCATGAACCTTCGACCCAATCTCCGGTCTCGTGCGCTGCGCGCCACACTCGCGGCACTGACCGCAACGCTGTTGCTGGCGGCCTGCGCCGGCCCATCGGCCTCGACTTCCGCGTCCGCGTCGTCCAGTCCGGCGCTGCTCGACGCGGCGATTGCCGGACCACAACGCGGCGACAAGGCCCGCGCCCGCGACGTCTACCGTCATCCGCGGGAAACGCTGCAATTCTTCGAACTTACGCCGTCGCAAAGCGTGCTGGAGATCGAGCCGGGCGGCGGCTGGTACACGGAGATCCTGGCGCCGTATCTGCACGACCACGGCAAGCTCTACGAGGCGCAGTACGACGGCCCACAGGGGACGCCGTCGGCGGAAGCGCAGGCCAATCGGGCAGCATTTGCGCGCAAACTGGCGGCCACGCCCGCCGTCTACGGCAACGTCGTGGTCGGCACGCTGCACGCCGGCCAGTTCAGCGGTTTTCCGGCCGATGCCAGCTTCGACGAGGTACTGACCTTCCGCAACATCCATAACTGGATCAAGGACGGCCAGATCGACGCAAACCTGCGCGCCTTCTACGCGGTGCTCAAGCCAAGCGGCGTGCTCGGTGTCGAGGAACACCGCGCAGCGCCGGGCACTTCGCTGCAACAAACCATCGACACCGGCTATGTGACCGAAGACTACGTGATCGAACATGCGCGCGCGGCCGGCTTCGAACTGGCCGGCAAGAGCGAAGTAAACGCCAACCCGCGCGACAGCAAAAATTACCCCAACGGCGTCTGGTCGCTGCCGCCGACCTTCGAGGGCGGCGACGTCGACCGGGCGAAGTATGCGGCCATCGGCGAATCGGACCGCATGACCTTGCGCTTCGTGAAACCGGCGCACTGATCTCGCGCCGCACCGGACGGCGCTTGACGCCGTCCCAATAATATGTTCCTATTGCGCACTATGTACCGCGCCCAGACCATCCTATCGCTACTACTAGCCCCCTCTACCGGGCTAGGTCTGCTGCTGCGCGCTTCCATCTGAACCACACGAAGCACCGCTCAATTCCCCAGTAACTGACCCAGCCCCGGTTTCCGACCGGCGGCCCAGTTATGTCTTTTCGTCGTCCGGTCGACTCCCAGCTACCTGGTCTCACCCACGGATGATGAAAATGTTGAAGAACCCCGCTACCAAATACCGCTCGTTCAAACCGGTCAACTTGACGGATCGCCAGTGGCCGTCGCGCACCATCACGCACCCGCCGATCTGGATGAGCACCGACCTGCGCGACGGCAATCAGTCGCTGTTCGAGCCGATGGACGCGCAGCGCAAGATGCGCATGTTCAAGACGCTGGTGCAGATCGGCTTCAAGGAAATCGAAGTCGCGTTTCCGTCCGCTTCGCAGACCGACTTCAATTTCGTGCGTGAGTTGATCGAAGGCTGCCACATTCCCGACGACGTCACCATCGAAGTCTTGACGCAAGCGCGCGACGACCTGATCGAGCGCACCTTCGAATCCTTGCGTGGCGTGCCGCGCGCCATCGTCCACTTGTACAACGCGACCGCGCCGGAATTCCGCAAGATCGTCTTCAATCTGGACAAGAGCGGCGTGAAGGAACTGGCGCAAAACGCTGCCCGCACGATGAAGCGGATCGCCGAGACCATGCCGGAAACGCACTTCACGTTCCAGTACAGCCCGGAAGTGTTCAGCGGCACCGAAATCGAATTCGCCAAGGAAGTCTGCGACGCCGTGTTCGACATCTGGCAACCGACGCCGCAACACAAGGCCATCGTCAACTTGCCGGCCACCGTCGAAATGTCCACGCCGAACATCTACGCGGACCAGATCGAGTGGATGCACCGCAATCTCAAGCGCCGCGATTCGCTGTTCATCTCCGTGCATCCGCATAACGATCGCGGCACCGCGGTGGCGGCCGCTGAACTCGCCGTGATGGCCGGGGCGGATCGTATCGAAGGCTGCCTGTTCGGCAACGGCGAGCGCACCGGTAACGTGGACCTCGTCACGCTCGCGTTGAACCTCTACACGCAGGGCGTCGATCCGGGGCTCGACTTCTCGAACATCAACGAAGTCGCGCGCACCGCGGAAGAATGCACGCAATTGCCGATCCATCCGCGTCATCCGTATGTCGGCGATCTGGTATTCACGGCCTTCTCGGGCTCGCATCAGGATGCGATCAAGAAGGGCTTCGCGGTGCAGAAACCGGACGCCGTCTGGGAAGTGCCCTACATGCCGATCGATCCGGCCGATCTCGGCCGCACCTACGACTCGGTGATTCGCGTGAACAGCCAGTCGGGCAAAGGCGGCATCGCCTATCTGCTCGAGCAGGGCTACGGCGTCGTGTTGCCGCGCCGCCTGCAAGTGGACTTCAGCTCGGCCGTGCAGCGCTTCACCGACGACAGCGGCCAGGAAGTCACGTCCGCGCAGATCTGGGAATTGTTCCAGCAGGAATATGTGCAGAACACGGCGCCGATCCACTACGTCGGTCACAGCCTGTCCGAGCGTGAAGGACGCGAGCACATCAAACTCACGGTCGACATTAATGGCACGCGGCGCGTGTTGACCGGTGAAGGCAATGGTCCGCTCGACGCGTTGATGCACGCGATCGGCGTGCCGGTGCGGATTCAGCACTATGAAGAACGCGCGTTGACGCAGGGTGCGGATGCCCGCGCGGTGGCAGTCGCCGAAATGGCCGGCGCCGATGTGACCGGCAGCGCGTTCGGCGTCGGCATCGATGCCAATCTGGTGACGGCGTCGATTCGCGCGGTGATCAGCGGCGTGAATCGCGCTTACGCACGGGTCAATGCGCAGGCGAAGGAGAGCTTCTTCGACGCCGCGATGAACGATGCCACGGAGAGCGTGGGGGTCTAAGGTTCTCTGCCGTTGGTGGTCAATTTGTAGCGGTTATATGCGCAGGGGGCGTCTCGACGACGCCCCCTTTTTTTATCCAACCGCATCGCGGGCGTGACTGCCTTTCAGGTCCGGCGTCATTGAGTCCATTCATCCGGCAGACTGTGCGTCAACGTCGACACGAAACGCTCGGTTTCCGGCGCGCGCGGCTGCATGAAGATCTCGCGCGACGGCCCGGCCTCCACCACCACGCCGTTGTTCAGAAACACCACGTCACGCGCGATCGTCGCGGCGAGCCGCAAATCGTGCGTGGCCATCAGCATGGTCATGCCTTCGGTGGCGAGTTGCTTGAGCACCTCCACCACTTCCGCGGCGAGACCGGGGTCGAGCGCCGAGGTCGGCTCGTCGCACAACAACACTTCCGGCGACGGCGCCAACGCCCGCGCAATCGCCACACGCTGTTGTTGCCCGCCGGAGAGCGTCGAAGGCCATGCATCCGCCTTCTGCGCGATGCCGACCTTCTCCAGCAGTTCGTCGGCGCGAGCCCGCGCCTTGTCCTTGTCCCACTTCAGAACGGTCACCAAGCCTTCCATCACGTTCTGCCGCACGGTGAGATGCGGAAAGAGCTGGAAATTCTGAAACACCATGCCGGTGCGGCGGCGAATCGTCAGCACCGCGTCGCGCGAGGGCCGGTGGTCGCGACTGAATTCCAGCCGCTGATCGCCGAGTTCGAGCGAACCGGACTCGGGAATCTCGAGCAGATTCACGCAACGCAAAAGCGTGCTCTTGCCGCTGCCCGATGGACCGATCAACGCGGTGACATTCCCCGAGGCGAGTTGCAGATCGACCGAGTTGAGCACCCGTTGACCACCGAAGTACTTGTCGATTTTTTCCAGTCGGATCATCAGTTGCCTGCCTGGAAAAGTGCGTGACGGCCGAACTTGCGCTCGAGCCTGACTTGCGCCGACGACAACACCGAGCTGAACACCAGATAGACCAGTGCGGCTTCCGTGTACAGAATCAGCGGCTCGTAAGTCACCGACGCGATCCGCTGCGCCGCCTGAAATACCTCGGGCACGGTCAGCACCGCGGCGAGCGAGGTGTCCTTCACCAGCGCGATAAACGAATTGGACAACGGCGGCAACGCGACGCGCGCCGCTTGAGGCAGGATCGCACGACGCAGAGCCTGCTCGCGCGTCATCCCCATCGAATACGCCGCCTCCCACTGCCCTTTTGGAATCGACTCGATCACGCCGCGTATCACTTCGGAGTTGTACGCGCCGACATTCAGCGAAAAGCCGATGATCGCCGCCGTCAACGGATCGAGCACGATGCCCACGTTCGGCAAGCCGTAGAAGATCACGAACAGTTGCACGAGCAACGGCGAGCCGCGAAACAGCCACACGTAGAAGCGCACGATCGCCACGGCCCACTTCGGCCCGAACAGGCGGACCAGCGCGACGAGGAACGCCAGCGCAAGTCCGATCGCAAACGATATCAGCGTAAGCGGCACGGTAAACACGAGCCCCGCATACAGCAGGGGCCACAGCGACTGCGCCATCAGATGCAACCATGCCGGCATGATTCAGACTCGCGGAAGGCGTTTACTGGGAGACGTCTTTGCCGAAATACTTCTGCGAGATCTTCGCGTAGGTGCCGTCTTTCTTCATGTCGGCGAGCGCCTTGTTGATTGCGGCCTGCAATTCGGGGCTGCCTTTGCGGATCAGCACGGCGGACTTGTCGCTGCTGTCGGCCGAGGTATCGAGCGCGGCGATCTTCACCTTCGCGTCCGGCTTGTGCTTCTTGAAGTCGAGGAACGACAGCGAGTCGTTGACGGTGGCATCGACGCGACCCGAGGTCAGCAGATCGATCGATTCATTGAAGCCCTGTACGGGGATCACTTCCGCGCCGTGCGCCGCCGCGATCTTGCCGAAGTTGCTGGTCAGCGTGTTAGCCGACTTCTTGCCCTTCAGGTCGTCGAAGTTCTTGATCGTGGTGTTGTTCGACTGCACGATCAGCGCCGCGTGCGACGTGATGTACGGGTCGGAGAAATCGTATTTGACCTTGCGCGCGTCGGTGACGGCCACTTCGTTGATCACCGCGTCGTAGCGGTTCACGTCGAGACCGGCGATCAGACCGTCCCATTTGCCCTCGACGAATTGCGGCTTGACGCCGAGACGCTGCGCGATCGCCGTGCCGATTTCGACGTCGAAACCGGTCAGCTTGCCGGATTCGTCGTGGTACGTGAACGGCGCGTAGGTGCCTTCGGTGCCGATCCTGAACACGCCGGCGGATTTGATCTGCGCGAGTTCGTCGGCGGCGAATGCGGAATTCACGGCCACCGCCTGGAACAACGCGATCAGCAGAATGGAACGAATCGATTTCATCAGGCGGCTCCGTCAAATGTGCCACGTCGGTGGCTGAGTCTTGTGTTGGACAGTCCCCGCCGGCGCTTGCGCCCGCAGAGTGGGCGGACTGTAGCAAACGGCCTGCGTTTTTACAAAGGATCAGGTTTCCGATCGATATGCGCTTGCGTGCTAAGCGAACAGCCATAGCCTCTGGTGTGACGTGGATTTCAACTCTACAGCAGATAGACAGACGCGGCATGCATCGCAACACGGAACCTATGTTGCGCGCCATCGGGGAAAACGCGAGAGGTCTCGCCGCGGTGAGCGCGCGGCAGGAAAAAACGGGCGGCGCCGCTTTGAATGCGGCGCCGCCCGTCGTCGGATTGCGAATAGCTTACCGCTCCACCGGATGCGGCTCCTTGCGCTTGTTGGCGACGCGGATCGCGTCGAAGTAAGCGCCGTTCGGCGGACGCTTCAGATAGCGGCCCGCACCGCGCACCGCCCGCAGCTCGCCGTCGGTCCAGGCGAGCGCGCCGCGCGTGAGCGTGTGCATCGCCACGCCTTGCACCGTCATGCCTTCGAACACGTTGAAGTCGACCTTCTGATGGTGCGTCTTCGCCGAAATCGTTTTGCTCGCGTTCGGGTCCCACACCACGAGGTCGGCATCCGCGCCGACCCGCACCGCGCCTTTGCGCGGATACAGGTTGAAGATCTGCGCGGCATTCGTCGAAGTAATCCGCACGAACTCGTTCGGCGTGAGCCGCCCCGAATTCACGCCGTGATGCCAGAGCACCGCCATGCGGTCTTCCACGCCGCCGCAACCATTCGGGATCTTCGTGAAGTCCTCGCGGCCCATCGCCTTCTGCGACGCGCAGAACACGCAGTGGTCGGTGGCCGTAGTGTGCAACTGGCCAGCTTGCAAACCGCGCCATAGCGCCTCGCGATGCTCGGCCGAGCGGAACGGCGGGCTCATCACATGGGCCGCCGCGCGGGTCCAGTCGGGATCGCGATACACCGCTTCGTCGATCACCAGATGGCCGGGCAACACTTCGCCGAACACGCGCAGACCTTCGCTGCGCGCGCGGGCAATCGCATCGACCGCGTCCTTTGAGGACACGTGCACGATATACACCGGCACGCCCAGCACCTGCGCGATCCGGATCGCGCGATTGGCGGCCTCGCCCTCCACTTCCGGCGGCCGCGACAACGGATGCGCCTCCGGACCGGTAAAGCCTTTCGCCAGCAACTGACGCTGCAACTGGAACACCAGTTCACCGTTTTCCGCATGCACGGTGGGCAGCGCGCCGAGTTCGAGCGAACGCGAGAAGCTGTTCACCAGCACTTCGTCGTCGGCCATGATCGCGTTCTTGTAGGCCATGAAGTGCTTGAAGCTCGACACGCCGTGTTCATGCACCAGCGTGCCCATGTCGCGATAGACCGAATCGTCCCACCACGTCACCGCGACGTGAAAGCCGTAGTCCGCCGACGCCTTCTCGGCCCAGCCGCGCCATTCCTTGAAGGCGTCCATCAGCGGTTGCTTCGGGCTCGGAATCACGAAGTCGATGATGCTCGTGGTGCCGCCCGATAAACCCGCCGCCGTGCCCGTGTAGAAGTCGTCGCTCGCCGTGGTGCCCATGAACGGCAATTCCATATGCGTGTGCGGATCGATGCCGCCGGGCATCACATACTGCCCGCCCGCATCGACGATCGTGGCGCCGGCGGGCGCCTCCAGGTCCGCTCCGATCTGCAGGATCGTGCCGCCGTCCTGCGGGTCCGCACACAACACGTCCGCACGATACGTGTTCTCCGCGTCGATAATCGTGCCGCCGCGAATCAGGGTCGTCATGTTGCCGCCTCCTTATGAACTGCTGGTTTCGGTGCTACGTACTTCGTTTCGTTGATGCTCACGCGCTCGCCACGCGCGCACTCGGTCCCTTGCTCAGTTTCATCCACGCGCTGTATACGATCGACGCCAACGCGAGCCCGACAAACCACGCATACGTATAGAGTGTATTGAAGATCGCCGGTACGTTCGGGAACGACGCCGGAAACGCGGTGTGCAAAAAGCCGGGCAGATTCGGCAGCACGCCGATCACGAGCGCGACCACCGCGCCGATATTCCAGCCGCCCGTATAGCTGTATTCGCCGTGCTCGTCGAAGAGTTCACGCGTGTCGAGACGCGTGCCGCGAATCAGGAAATAGTCGACCATAAGAATGCCCGCGACCGGACCAAGCAGCGCCGAGTAGCCGACCAGCCACGTAAAGATATAGCCCTGCGTGGTGGCGAGAATCTTCCACGGCATCATCACGATCGCGATGGTCGCGGTAATCATGCCGCCCACGCGATACGAAATGCCCTTCGGCCACAGGCTCGAAAAATCGTACGCCGGGCCGACGAGATTCGCCGCGAGATTGCAGCACATGGTGTCGAGCGTCAGGATGATCAGCGCGACGCCCACGCCGATGCCGGTCATGCGGCTCGTCAGGTCGATCGGATCCCAGATCGCCTTGCCGTAGATCACCACCGTCGCCGACGTGACGACCACCGAGATCACCGAGAGCAAGGCCATCGGCACCGGCAAGCCGACCGACTGGCCGATGATCTGATCGCGCTGCGTTCTGGCAAAGCGCGTGAAGTCGGGGATATTCAGCGCGAGCGTGGCCCAGAAGCCGACCATGGCCGTGAGGCCGGGCCAGAACGTGACCCAGAAGAGGCCTTCTTTCTTGCCGCCCGGCACGAATTGCGACGGCGCCGACAGCATCGAGCCCAGGCCGCCCGCTTTCGAAGTCGCCCACCACACGAGCGCAATGCACATCACGATCTTGATCGGCGCGGACCAGCTTTCGAGCCAGCGGATCGAATCGGTGCCATGCACGATGAAGTAGATCTGCAGTGCCCAGAACACCAGGAAACACGCGAGCTGAGCGAGCGAGATGTCGAGAAACGGTAAAGCCGCGCCGTGCAGCGCGTTGCCCGTGAGAATGTTGAGCAGCGTATAGATCGCGCTGCCGCCGAGCCACGTCTGAATCCCGTACCAGCCGCAGGCGACGATGGCGCGCAGCATCGCCGGCAATTTGGCGCCCTGCGTGCCGAACGACGAGCGCACCAGCACCGCGTACGGAATGCCGTGCTTCGCGCCCGCGTGGCCGATCAGCAGCATCGGCACCAGCACGATCAGGTTGCCGAGCAGCACGGTGATCACGGCTTGCCACGGTGACATGCCTTCTTCCGTCAAGCCGGCGGCCAGCATGTACGACGCGATGTTCATCACCATGCCCACCCACAGCGCGGCGAAGTGATACCACTTCCAGGTGCGCTGCGCGACGCCGGTCGGCGCAAGATCGTCGTTGTAAAGACTGCTGCCCTGCACGCCGGCCGCGAACTGCGGGTCGACGGGTTGCGCTGTCTGCTTCATCTAAAGATCTCCACTCGATCGTTGAGGCCCGCGCGGCTTCTATCGGCGCGTCGGGACCTTTGGGGAATGACAGGTTCAGTACTAGCGCTGCGTTATTTCTAACCACATCGTATTTCAGGCCGCTTTTGCCGCGTGCGCATGGGCGTGCTCCGCGGTTTCGGTCGCGTCCGCCGCTGCGCCCTCCTCTGCGCCCACGCGCGCCGGGTTGTTCGGATGCGTGGTCCAGTTCGCGTACTCGCCGTTGTCCACGCGCTCCATCGTGATGCACTGTTCGACCGGACACACGTGCATGCACAGATTACAGCCGACACATTCGGAGTCCATCACTTCAAAATGACGGACGCCATCTTTTTCTTTCATGATCGCCTGGTGAGCCGTGTCCTCGCAGGCGATATGGCACAGGCCGCACTGAATGCACTTGTCCTGATCGATGCGCGCCTTGATGTCGTATTTGAGGTTCAGGTACTTCCAGTCGGTGACGTTCGGGACGGCGCGGCCGCGAATGTCGTCGAGCGTCGCGTAGCCTTTTTCGTCCATCCAGTTGGAGAGGCCATCCGCGAGGTCGGAAACGATACGGAATCCGTAGTGCATCGCCGCCGTGCAGACCTGCACGCTGCCCGCGCCGAGCACCATGAATTCGGCGGCGTCGCGCCATGTGGAAATCCCGCCGATGCCGGAGATCGGCAGATTCGGCGTTTCCACGTCGCGCGCGATTTCCGCGACCATGTTCAGCGCGATCGGCTTCACAGCCGGTCCGCAGTAGCCGCCGTGCGTGCCTTTGCCATCGACCATCGGCAACGGCGACATCGCATCGAGATCGACCGCCACGATCGAGTTGATCGTGTTGATCAGCGACACGCCATCCGCGCCGCCCTTGTAGGCCGCACGCGAACCGAGGCGAATGTCGCTGATATTCGGCGTCAGTTTGACAAGGCACGGCAGCTTGGTGCCTTCTTTCACCCAGCGCGTGACCATCTCGACATACTCGGGCACCTGGCCGACCGCCGCGCCCATGCCGCGCTCGCTCATGCCATGCGGACAGCCGAAATTCAATTCGACCGCATCCGCGCCGGTGTCTTCGACGAGCGGTAGAATCCACTTCCAGTCGCGTTCGTTGCACGGCACCATCAGCGAGACGATCATCGCGCGGTCCGGCCAGTCGCGTTTGACTTGCGCGATTTCCTTGAGATTGACGTCGAGCGGACGGTCGGTGATCAGTTCGATGTTGTTCAGGCCCGCCATGCGCTGGCCGTTCCATTGCACCGCGCCGTAGCGCGAGCTGACGTTCACCACATGCGGGTCGAGGCCGAGCGTCTTCCACACCACGCCGCCCCAGCCCGCCTCGAAGGCGCGGTTCACGTTATAGGCTTTGTCGGTCGGCGGCGCGGAGGCGAGCCAGAAAGGATTCGGCGAAGTGATGCCGGCAATCGTACAGCGCAGATCGGCCATGTTCGGCTCCTTGGGGACTGCTGTTCTTTGTCTGAGGTGCTGCTTCGCTTGGTTTGGCTTGGGTCGCTCTAGGCGGCTTTCGCCGCCGTGCGGGCGAACTGCGCGTCGATCGCGGCAGCCGCGATCTTGCCGTCCTGCACCGCTTGCACCGTGAGGTCGATGCCGCCGGTGGCCGCGCAATCGCCGCCGGCCCATACACTCGCCAGCGAGGTCTGGCCGTTCGCATCGACAGCGATACGGCTGTCGTCCAGCGTCAGCAATTCACGCTCGATGCCGACCGGCACCAGCGT
This sequence comes from Paraburkholderia sp. RL17-373-BIF-A, assembly GCF_046030175.1. Classification (NCBI taxonomy): domain Bacteria; kingdom Pseudomonadati; phylum Pseudomonadota; class Betaproteobacteria; order Burkholderiales; family Burkholderiaceae; genus Paraburkholderia; species Paraburkholderia sp. RL17-373-BIF-A. Next base: position 33,881 of record NZ_JARESO010000037.1, on the reverse strand, counting down.
TTGACCGATCGCCTTGAGCACCATGTCGGCTTCGACCATGAAGCGCTCCTCTCCACCTTCACGCGATGTGCGCGCGAATTCGACACCCGTGACCACGCCGCCGTCGCCGATCAAATGCATCGGCGTGGCGTGCGTGACGAGCGTGACACCGTTGGTCTGCGCGAAGTCGCGCTCGGCCCAAGTGGCGCTCATTGCTTCGACGCCGCGCCGGTAAACCATCGTCACCGATGTTGCGCCGAGCTTGCGGCTTTGCACGGCCGCGTCGACTGCCGTATTGCCGCCGCCGATCACCACCACGCGCCGGCCCACCGGCACCGTGCCGAAGTCGCTCGCGCTGCGCACCTGTTCGATGAAGTCCACCGCGTTCATCACGCCGCCGAGATCCTCGCCTTCCATGGCAAGCGAGCGCACGCCCGTGAGGCCGATCGCGAGGAACACCGCATCGTGTTGCTTGCGCAGCGTGTCGAGGTCGACATCGCGACCAAGCGCGACGCCGTGTTTGATCTCAATGCCGCCGACGGAGCACAGCCACTCCACTTCACGCTGAGCAAAATCGTCGACGGTTTTATAGGCGGCGATGCCGTATTCATTCAGACCGCCGGCCTTTTCATGCGCGTCGTAGATCGTCACGTCATGACCGGCCAGCGCGAGCCGGTGTGCACAGGCGAGTCCCGCCGGACCCGCGCCGACCACCGCGACGCGTCGTCCGGTTTCAGCCGCGCGCTTGAACAGCACTTCGCCGCGCGCCATCGCCCAATCGGTGGCATGACGTTGCAGCGCGCCGATCGCCACCGGCTTCGCGTCCTGATGGTTACGCACGCATGCGCCTTCGCAAAGAATCTCCGTCGGGCAGACGCGCGAGCACATGCCACCCAACGGGTTGGCCGACAGAATATCCACGGCCGCGCCCTTCAGATTGCCGTTGCTGATCTTGCGGATGAAGCTGGGAATGTCGATCTGCGTCGGGCAGGCGTTCACGCACGGCGCGTCATAACAGTAGTGGCAGCGGCTCGCCGCCGCGGCCGCGGCGCTTGCGTCGAGCAAGGGCGCGATGTCGGAGAACTCGCACGAGAGCTGCTCGGGCGATAGCCGCTGAGCGGCAATGTCGCCGGTTTGCTTGATGGCCATACTCGTTCCTTCTTCGATGTGAGGACGTAGCCGCTCCTGCCGGCCACGCTTAAAGCGGAGCCGGGACGGCATGTTTTATGGGCACTACGGTGAAGCGGGTAAAGCGACCGCAACCGCCAAAGAGTTATGACAGCGTCATGAAACCGGCTCGCACGCACGCTCCAGCATGGCGTGCAGCAACACGTTGGCGCCGGCCTCGATCCATTCGAAAGTGGCGTCCTCAATCTCGTTGTGACTGATGCCGTCCACGCACGGCACGAACACCATCGAGGTCGGCGCGACTTGCGACAGATAGCAGGCATCGTGTCCCGCACCGGACACCATGTTGCGATGCGGATAACCGAAGCGTTCGGCCGCCGCGCGCACCGACTTCACGCAGGCTTCGTCGAATGCGACTGGCGCGTAGTAAAAGATCTGTTCGAGTTCGGTTTCAAGACCAATGCCGTTGGCGATGTCGGCCACGCCCTTGCGCAAGGCCGCATCCATTTTCGCGAGCACCGCATCGTCCGGATGACGGAAATCGACCGTGAAGAACACGCGGCCCGGAATCACGTTGCGCGAGTTCGGATAGACCTGCATCATGCCGACCGTCGCACAGCCGAATGGCGCATTGTCGAGACCGATGCGATTGACCAGATCGACCACGCGCGCGGCACCGAGCAAGGCATCGCGACGGCGCGGCATGGGCGTCGGACCCGCGTGCGCCTCCTGCCCTGTCAGCGTGATTTCGTACCAGCGCTGACCTTGCGCGTCGGTCACGACGCCGATGGTTTTCTGTTCGGCTTCGAGAATGGGCCCCTGTTCGATATGCAACTCGAACGCCGCGTGCAGCGGCCGTCCGCCGCACGGAATATCGCCCGCATAGCCGATGCGCTTGAGTTCCTCGCCGATGGTCTTGCCGTCCACGTCCTTGCGCGACAGGCCATAGTCGAGCGTGAACACGCCGGCGAACACGCCCGACGCCACCATCGCGGGCGCAAAGCGCGAGCCTTCCTCGTTGGTCCAGATCACCACTTCAACCGGATGCTCCGTCTCGATGCCGTGATCGTTCAGGCTCCGAATCACTTCGAGACCGCCCAGCACGCCGTAGATGCCGTCGAAGCGGCCGCCGGTCGGCTGCGAGTCGGCGTGCGAACCGGTCATGACCGGCAACGCATCGGGATTGCGCCCGGCGCGGCGCATGAATACATTGCCCATCTGGTCGACACTGACCGTGCAGCCGGCTTCCTTCGCCCAACTGACGATCAGGTCGCGTCCTTGCTTGTCGAGGTCGGTGAGCGCCAGGCGGCAGACTCCGCCTTTGGGCGTCGCGCCGATCTTCGCCATCGTCATCAGGCTGTCCCACAGCCGCTTGCCGTCGACCTTGATCGACGTGGTGGGTTCAGCGTGCTTCAGCGCTTCGGATACCGCGTTCATTCGTCTCGCTCCTTTCGGTGAACCGACTTGAAACTGGTGCATTGGTGGCGGGTTTTGGGGCGTGCTCGCACGGGGGCAGTGCACATTCGACACCTTCGATCGCCTCTTATACAGAGGGCAAACCCTGGGGCATCGGCCGCTCTTCCAATCCTGTCCAGTTGGACAGGTTGTAGACGATTAAGCTCGCCAAATCAACACCTTTCGTGCGGTGAGAAACATAGCGAGAAGTGTGCCATTGCACCGCAGCATGGCTTCGGCGCGTGCGACGAATGCGCGTGTGGGCAGCGCGCCAAACGACTAGAATGAAGCGCGACGCGGCACCCATGCCGCCGAAGGCGAACATGAGAGACGACGACGTGGCGGCCGACATCACGGAAAACGAGGAAACACGCGCACCTTTGCGGCGGCGCAAGGCGCACATTCGCGAGTCGAATGAAGCCCATCTTCTGGCGTGCGCCGAGGCGGTTTTCGCCGAGCGCGGACTCGACGGCACCAGCACCGCGATGATCGCGGAGCGTGCGGGCTTACCGAAAGCCAACGTGCATTACTACTTCCCGACAAAGCTCGCGCTCTACCGGCGTGTGCTGGAAGACCTGTTCGAAGACTGGCATCGCGCGGCCGATACGTTCGAATGCAGCGACGACCCGGTCGAAGCGATCGGTGGGTACGTGCGCGCGAAAATGGAATTGTCGCGCCGCCGTCCGCTCGGTTCGAAGGTGTGGGCAAGCGAGATCATTCACGGCGCGGAACACATGGAGGACATACTCACCGAACGCGTGAAGCCGTGGCTCGACAGCCGCGTTAAGGTGATCGACGACTGGATCGCGCGCGGGTTGCTCGCACCGGTGAACGCGCAAACGCTGATGTATATGATCTGGGCGACGACTCAGCATTACGCCGACTTTGATGCGCAGATTCGCGCGCTTAAAGGCAAGCGTGCGTTGACGCAAAAGGCGTTCGATGCGACGACGGAGGAAGTGGTGCAGTTGGTGATTCGGGCGTGCGGGGCGGTGTCACCCGCACAGCATGAGGATGGCGCCGACCCGGCGAGATAGAAGTAACTGAAAGGGCCCCGCTGTCGATGATGAACAGCGGAGCCTTAGAAGGCACGGCACCTTAATACGTCTCCAGGTGCAACCTCCCCTCCTTCTTCAACTTGCCCCACAGCGCTTCCCAGTCCAGCTGATGCTGCTCACCGATCTCCTTGAGCGCCTGCAACACACCATCTTCCATGCCCTTCAACCCGCATACGTAGATATGCGTGTTGTCGTCCTTGAGCATGTGCGCCACATCGACCGCGCGCTCACGCATGGCGTCCTGAACATAGCGCTTCGGTTGACCCGGCGTACGCGAGAACGCCAGATTGGTATCGATGAAGTCTTTCGGCAGATTCGTGAGGGGCCCGAAGTACGGCAACTCTTCTTTGGTCCGCGCACCGAAGAAAAGCATCAGCTTGCCGGTCGCGCCCTTCAAACGGCGCCGGCGGCGATACTCGGTCATCGCGCGCATCGGCGCTGAACCCGTGCCGGTGCAGATCATCAGCAAATGCGAGTTCGGATGGTTCGGCATCAGGAAGGTGCCGCCGAACGGGCCGATCACGTTGACCACGTCCCCCTTCTTCAGATCGCACAGGTAATTCGAACACACGCCATCGGTCGAGTCGCCGTGCTGCTGCGAGACGCGTTTGACAGTGAGCGAGACGTTGTTATAACCGGGCCGCTCGCCATCGCGCGGACTCGCAATCGAATACTGGCGCGCGTGATGCGTACGGCCATCGGCGGTCGCGCCGGGCGGCAGAATGCCGATTGACTGGCCTTCCAGCACCGGAAACGGCATTGACCCGAAATCGAGCACGATGTGATGAATGTCGCTATCGGTCGAGCCATCGGTGAGCCGATAGTTGCCGACCACCGTCGCGCTAGTCGGCTCCTTGTGCGTATAGAGGTTCACATACGGCTTTGCGGCCGACCACGGCGGCACGACGGAGCCGCGCACGGTATCCACTTCGATGCCGCTCGCCTCGGCCGGCGAATCACCCGATGCGCCCGCGCCCGACGATTCGTCCGCGGCGGGCACGGCCATCGTGTTCTGTTCCGGCAGGACGTCCCACGTGAACTGCTCTTCGATCGGATACGCATCGGCCTTCAACACGGTGCGCCAGTTGTCGATCGCGCCGGTCGGACACGGCGGCACGCATGCCATGCAGCCGTTGCAGATATCCGCCTTGACCACGTAGTTGTTGTCGTCGTGCGTGATCGCATCGACCGGGCAAGTCTCTTCGCACGTATTGCAGCGAATGCAGATTTCCGGATCGATCAGATGCTGCCGGAGAACTTCGATCGATACTGGGCCGTTCATGACTTCCTCCACCTTGAGATGCGGCGCCAGCGTGCCACGCGCCGCTCGCGCACTCAGTTGAAGCGCACGTATTCGAAATCGACCGGCTGACGGTTCACGCCCATCGCAGGCGGCGCAATCCAGTTGGCGAATTTGCCCGCGTCCGTAACGCGGCCCATCAACGACGCGACGTAAGCGCGATCATCCGGTGTGGCGAGCCATTTCGCTTCGTTGGCGGCCCATTCGGTTGCGCTGACCACGCGGCCGTCGGGCGACACACGCGTGCCGGCGAACGTGCCGATTTGCCGATTGAACGCTTTATGCGGCACCGTCATGCGGAATTCGATACCGGCCTTTTCGAGCACCTTGTTCCAACGCCCCACGCCCGCCACCGAATCCTTGATGTAGTCGTCGCGCAGCACTTCGTTCATGGCGTTGAGCATCGGCACTTCGCGCTCGACCAGCTTGCCGTCCTGCACGTCGAGCAGCTTGTAGCTCTGCCCGTTCAACTGATGATCGTCGTCGCGCTTGTTTTCTTCGTAGCGGCCCTTGAGGCCCGAGCTATAGAACGTGGCGGCGTTGGACGAATGATCCGCGCCGAACAGGTCGATCGTGACCGAGTAATGAAAGTTCAGATAGCGCTGAATGGTCGGCAGATCGATCACGCCGGCCGCGCGGATCTTCGCGACGTCGTCCGTGCCGAGTTCGTTCATCACCTGGGCCGTACGCTGGATCACACGAGACACACCCGATTCGCCGACGAACATATGATGCGCTTCTTCGGTCAGCATGAACTTGGTGGTGCGCGCGAGCGGATCGAATCCCGACTCCGCAAGCGCCGACAACTGGAATTTGCCGTCGCGATCGGTGAAGTACGTGAACATGAAAAACGCGAGCCAGTCCGGCGTTTTCTCGTTGAATGCGCCGAGAATGCGGGGATTGTCGTCGTCGCCTGAACGGCGGCCGAGCAATGCTTCGGCTTCCTCACGTCCGTCGCGGCCGAAATAGCGATGCAGCAGATACACCATCGCCCACAGATGGCGGCCTTCTTCCACGTTGACCTGGAACAGGTTGCGCAAGTCGTACATAGAGGGCGCCGTCAAACCGAGGTGGCGCTGCTGCTCGACCGACGCCGGTTCGGTATCGCCCTGCGTCACGATGATGCGGCGCAGATTCGCGCGATGCTCGCCCGGCACGTCCTGCCAGGCCGCTTCACCCTTGTGTTCGCCGAAGTGAATCTTGCGGTCCTGCTCGCCGGGCGTGAGGAAAATGCCCCAGCGGTAGTCCGGCATCTTGACGTGATCGAAATGCGCCCAGCCGCCCGCATCGACGCTCACCGCGGTGCGCAGATACACGTCGTAGCCATGCGAGCCTTCCGGGCCCATATCGCCCCACCACGCGAGGAAATTCGGCTGCCATTGTTCGAGCGCGCGCTGTAGCGCCCGGTCGTCGGCGAGGTTGACGTTGTTCGGAATCTTTTCGCTGTAGTTGATCGATGACATGGTCGGTTCCTGGTTCAGAAACTGCAGTGACGGTGAGAGGCGCGTGTCGGGCTGATGGTGGCCCGTTTCGCGCTCGTTGCGTTGATGGCGATCGGTCGCCCATCAAGCGCGCATCAAATGCGTATCAAACACGCGAGACGTCGAATTGCGCCTTGCTGCCCTTGCCGTACACCTTGAGCGCGCCCTTCTCGCCCACCGCGTTCGGCCGGTTGAAGATCCAGTTCTGCCACGCGGTGAGACGGCCGAAAATGCGCGTCTCCATCGTTTCCGGACCGTTGAAGCGCAGATTCGCTTCGAGTCCGGTCAATGCATCCGGCGACATCGCGGCGCGTTCTTCGAGCGCGATGCGAATTTCGTCGGCCCAATCGATGTCATCGGGCGATGCGGTCACGAGGCCGAGGCGTTCGGCTTCGACCGGCTTGATCGGCTGACCGATCAGGGAACGCACGGCGTCGAGCGGCTCGGTTTCTTCATAGAAACGCCGGCCGAGACGCGACTGATGCGTGACCATCGGATAGAGGCCGAAGTTGACTTCCGACAGCGTGATAGCCGGCTCTTCCTCTTCATTGCCCGGCAGCGCCGCCATGTAAGTGCGATCAGCGGCGAACGCGAGTTCCGCGAAGGTGCCGGCAAAGCACGAACCCGGCTCGATCAGCGCGAACAGCGAACGCGACGAAACGTCGATGCGCGCCAGCGTGCGGCGCAACAGGCCGATGGTCTCGCGCACGAACCAGTGGTCCTTGTGCTGCATGAGCGAGGCGTCAGCGGCGAGCAGATTGCGGGCATCGCCTTCGGTCCTGAAGACCCACGTGCCGATCGCGAGCTCGTTGGTGCGCATGCAAAGGATAGCGTCGTCGAGTTCGCGGGCGAATTGCAGCGGCCACCAGTTCACGCCGGCCGCGACGATGGCATCGATACTCGAGGGCGGTTCGGATTGCGGTGCCTTGGCCGTGAACGTCGCAATGCGCTTCGCGCGGTCGATCGTCACGTCGAGCGTTTTATAAGTGAGGCCGTCTTCACGATCCGTGCGTTCGATACGCGTGAGCACAACGCCCTGTGCGTCCGAGGGACGGTCACTTTGTTCGGCGAGTTCGAGCGCGCGCGCCTGGATCGCCTGATCGAACTGGTTCGGCTTCACGACTTCATCCACCAGGCGCCATGCTTTCGCGCGTTCGCCGCGCACGCCTTCCACCACCGTGCAGAAGATGTCGGCGCGATCGTGACGCACCTTGCGTTTGTCCGTGACGCGCGTCAGGCCGCCGGTGCCGGGCAGCACGCCGAGCAGCGGCACTTCCGGCAGCGAGACCGACGACGAACGGTCATCCACCAGATAGATCTCGTCGCATGCCAGAGCGAGTTCGTAGCCGCCGCCGGCGCAGGCACCGTTCACTGCCGCGAGAAACTTCAAACCTGAATAGCGCGACGAGTCTTCCAGGCCGTTGCGCGTTTCGTTGGTGAACTTGCAGAAGTTGACCTTCCACGCATGCGTGGAGAGACCCAACATGAAAATGTTGGCGCCCGAGCAGAACACGCGGTCCTTCAGGCTCGTCAGCACCACGGTTCTCACTTCCGGATGCTCGAAGCGGATCCGTTGTATTGCGTCGTGCAATTCGATGTCGACGCCGAGGTCATACGAATTCAGCTTCAGCTTGTAGCCGTCACGGATGCCGCCGTCCTCGGCGATATCAATGCCGAGCGTCGCAACGGGACCGTTGAAGCTCAGCTTCCAATGCTTGTACTGCGAGGGATCGGTGCGGTAGTCGACCGGCGCGACGGCGGTTTCTGCTGTAGACATGGGGCCTCTCCTGGCTGGACGATGCAAATACTGTTTTTGAACAATAGTGCATCGTCAAATCCATGTAAAGCACTTTAGTGCATGTTTACACGTAAACCCTGACGCCGAATTGCATGTCAGCTCACGCCAGCCTCGTCCGGCGATTCCGCGGCGAGCCTTGCAGCAAGGCGGTCGCGCAGCTGCAGGTAGGCGTCGGCCAAGGTTTTTTCGCTGGTGTCGAAGGTCATGTCAGCGCGGCCATACAGCTCGCCGCGTCCCGCCAGGATGCGCTTCAGGTCGTCCATTGCCTCCTTGTTGCCCGACATCGGCCGCAGATCGCCCTGCGCGACGACGCGGCGCATATGCTCTTCCGGCGCGGCCTGCAGCCACACCGTATAGCAGTGCGACAGCAACGTATTGAAGGTGCCCGACTCCGACACCAGTCCGCCCGGCGACGCGATCACCGCGCGCTCGTGCTCCTGAATCACAGCCTCGAGCGCGCGATGTTCATAACGCCGGTAAGCGGCCGCGCCGTAAAGCGAATGAATCTCCGACGGCGGGCAGCCGGCCAGTTGTTCGATCACGCGCGTGAGTTCGACAAACGGCACCTTGCGCTCCTGCGCCAGCATCCGCCCGAGCGTCGATTTACCGGCGCCGCGCAGGCCGATCAACGCAATCCGGTCCTTGCGATGCGGGTCGCGCGGCGCCTGCGCGAACATCTCGGCGAGCGCCACGCGGGCGCGCTGCAAGGCCGCCTGATCGCGCCCCTGCAGCAGTTCGCGGATCAGCAACCATTCGGCGGAAGCGGTGGTTTCGTCGCCGATCACCTCGGCCAGCGAACAGTTCAGAGTAGCCGCGATCTGCCGCAGCACCAGCACCGACGCATTGCCCACGCCCGATTCCAGATTCGCCAGATGCCGCTCCGACAAGCCCGTTTCCGTTGCCAGTGTTTTGCGCGTCATGCCGCGGCGCGCGCGCAGGAGCCGCACGCGTTCGCCCATCGCCGTCAGAAAGGGATCGCGCTCCGCCGCCCGTTCGGTGCGGCCTGCGGCGTCGTCGGCGGAATCGTCCAGCGGTGCAGGAGAGTAATTTTGGTTCATGTTTTGCTGCCTCCGAACTGCGATACATGTATTATAGTGCTTGACAGGCACCGAGTGAACGGTTAATTTTCGCCAAATATTGATCCAATAACAAACGCTGTCGAGATTTTTCGGCAGCGTCACAGAGATGGCGCGACGGCTCGCATGCATTAACGTGCGTGCGGCGGTCGAATGCGCCGATCTGGAGGCTCGCATGTCCCCACATGAATTCCAGCGCCTGATCGCGGGCGTCACAGAGCAACTCGACGGCCGACCGCTCGACAGCAAACTGGCCGACTGGCTGAACGACGCCTATCCCGCGGACAGCGCCACGTTCCGCGAACTTGCCGAGGCGTGCCGAACCGGTGTCGCCGAAGGCTGGCTGTGCAATCGCGAAGGCGGTGGCATTCGCTACGGCCGCATCTTCAAGGCGCTGCCCGAGACCCACGGCTTTTCCGTCGACGTCGTCGATATGAAGGATATTGCGGGTCCGCATCATGTTCACCCGAACGGCGAGATCGATCTGATCATGCCGCTCACCGAAGGCGCGACCTTCGACGGCCACCCGGCCGGATGGTGCGTGTACGGGCCCGGCACCGCGCATCGTCCGACGGTGGCGAACGGCGAAGCATTGGTGCTGTACCTCCTGCCGCAAGGCGCAATCGAATTCACTCCCGCCTGAGCGCTGCCATGACCGAACTCTTGAAGAACCATGTGGCCGGCCAGTGGATCGCCGGCGGCGGCGCCGGCGTCACGCTCACCGATCCGGTGACGGGCGAGGCGCTCGTGCGTGTATCGAGCGAAGGCCTCGATCTCACCCGCGCGTTCGGCTTTGCACGCGATAACGGCGGCGCCGCATTGCGCGCTTTGACCTACGCGCAACGCGCCGCCCGCCTCGCCGATATCGTCAAGCTGCTGCAAGCGAAGCGCGACGACTACTACGCGATCGCCACCGCGAACTCGGGCACCACGCGCAACGATTCGGCGGTCGATATCGACGGCGGCATTTTCACGCTGTCGTATTACGCAAAACTCGGCGCGTCGCTCGGCGAAGTGCATGCGCTGCGCGACGGCAACAGCGTCTCGCTGAGCAAGGATCAATCGTTCAGCGTGCAGCACGTGCTCACGCCGACCCGCGGCGTCGCGCTCTTTATCAACGCGTTCAATTTTCCGTCGTGGGGCTTGTGGGAAAAAGCGGCGCCGGCGTTGCTCTCCGGCGTGCCCGTCATCGTCAAGCCCGCCACGGCAACGGCGTGGCTCACCCAGCGCATGGTCGCCGATGTGATCGACGCCGGCATTCTGCCGCCCGGCGCGCTCTCGGTGATTTGCGGCAGCTCGGCGGGCCTGCTCGATCAGATTCAGTCCTTCGACGTGGTGTCGTTCACGGGCTCGGCTGAAACCGCCGTCACGTTGCGCGCGCACCCCGCATTCGTGCAGCGCGGCGCGCGCCTGAACGTCGAAGCCGACAGCCTGAACAGCGCGATTCTGTGCGCCGACGCCACGCCCGACACGCCCGCCTTCGAGCTGTTCATCAAGGAACTGGTACGAGAAATGACCGTGAAATCCGGGCAGAAATGCACGGCGATCCGTCGCGCGTTCGTCCCCGAGGCTGCACTTGAAGCGGTGCTCGAAGCGCTCAAGGCGAAGCTCGCGAAGATCACCGTCGGCGATCCGCGCAATGAGGCGGTGCGCATGGGCTCGCTCGTGAGCCGCGAGCAATACGAGAACGTGCTGGCCGGCATCGCGGCGCTGCGCGAAGAAGCGGTGCTCGCCTACGACGGCTCCGCTGTACCGCTCATCGATGCGGACGCGAATATCGCGGCTTGCATCGCGCCGCATCTGTTCGTCGTCAACGATCCGGATAGCGCGACGCTGCTGCACGATGTCGAGGTGTTCGGACCGGTGGCGAGCGTGGCGCCCTATCGCGTCACCGCTGATGCAAACGCATTGCCCGAAGCGCACGCGGTCGCTCTCGCGCGACGCGGCCAGGGATCGCTCGTCGCCTCGATCTATTCGAACGACGACGCGCATCTCGGCCGCCTTGCACTGGAACTCGCGGATTCGCACGGCCGCGTGCATGCCATTTCGCCCTCGGTCCAGCAGAGTCAAACCGGTCACGGCAACGTGATGCCGATGTCCCTGCACGGCGGCCCTGGCCGCGCGGGCGGCGGCGAAGAACTGGGCGGTTTGCGCGCGCTGGGTTTCTATCACCGGCGCTCGGCCATCCAGGCGGCGAGCGCGGCACTCGACGCGCTGACGCAAGCGACTCATTTGCCGGCGGCCTGACCGCGCACGCGTTCAGCGATGAGGACCGAGCCCACCCATTAGCCTGCAAGCATCGAGCGGATCACGAGCACAGAACAGCCGGACCGCGCCCACCCGATGGAGGAGACACATGGAAGCCCTGTTGGACAAGACGGCGAATCAGCCCGCCGCGACGGTCGAAGCGCCGCCCGCGCTATTCAATTTCGCGGCCTACCTGTTTCGGCTGAACGAAACGCGCGCCGCCAAAACCGCCTATATCGACGACACCGGCAGCGCCACCTACGGTGAACTCGAGGGTCGCGCGCGGCGCTTCGCGAGCGCACTGCGCACGCTCGGCGTGCATCCCGAAGAGCGCGTGTTACTCGTGATGCTCGATACCGTTGCGCTGCCGGTTGCCTTCCTCGGCGCGCTCTACGCGGGCGTCGTGCCGGTGGTCGCGAACACGCTGCTCACACCCGCCGACTATGTGTACATGCTCACACACAGCCACGCCCGCGCCGTGATCGCCTCGGGTGCGCTGTTGCAGAACGTGACGCAGGCGTTGGAGTCCGCCGAACATGACGGTTGTCAGTTGATCGTTTCGCAGCCGTGTGAAGGCGAGCCGCTCCTCGCGCCCTTGCTCGAAGAACTGATCGACGCCGCTGCGCCTGCCACCAAGGCCGCCGCAACGGGTTGTGACGACATCGCCTTCTGGCTGTATTCGTCGGGCTCGACCGGCAAACCGAAGGGCACCGTCCACACGCATGCGAACCTGTACTGGACCGCCGAGCTGTATGCGAAGCCGATTCTCGGCATCACCGAGAGCGACGTGGTGTTCTCCGCGGCCAAGCTGTTCTTCGCGTACGGTCTCGGCAACGGATTGACGTTCCCGCTGTCGGTCGGCGCCACGGCGATCCTGATGGCGGAACGCCCCACCGCCGACGCGATTTTCACGCGTCTCGTCAAACATCGCCCGACAGTGTTTTATGGCGTGCCCACGCTCTACGCGAACATGCTGGTGTCGCCCAACCTGCCCGCGCGCGCCGACGTCGCGATACGGATCTGCACCTCGGCGGGTGAAGCGCTGCCGCGTGAAATCGGCGAGCGCTTTACCGCGCACTTCGGCTGCGAGATTCTCGACGGCATCGGCTCGACAGAAATGCTGCACATCTTCCTGTCCAATCGTGCGGGCGCGGTCGAATACGGCACGACGGGCCGCCCGGTGCCGGGATACGAAGTCGAGTTGCGCGACGATGCCGGTAACGCCGTGGCCGATGGCGAAGTCGGCGACCTGTATATCAAGGGGCCGAGCGCGGCCGTGATGTACTGGAACAACCGCGAGAAGACGCGTGCCACCTTTCTCGGCGAGTGGATTCGCAGCGGCGACAAGTACTGCCGGCTGGCGAACGGCTGCTATGTCTACGCGGGCCGCAGCGACGACATGCTCAAAGTGAGCGGCCAGTATGTTTCTCCGGTCGAAGTGGAAATGGTGCTGGTGCAGCACGACGCGGTGCTCGAAGCGGCGGTGGTCGGTGTCGATCATGGCGGCCTCGTGAAGACTCGCGCGTTCGTGGTGTTAAAGCGTGAATTCGCGGCGTCTGAGATACTCGCGGATGAATTGAAGGCCTTCGTGAAGGACCGGCTCGCGCCGCATAAATATCCGCGCGATATCGTGTTCGTCGACGATCTGCCGAAGACGGCCACCGGAAAAATTCAACGCTTCAAACTGCGCGAGCAGTCATAAGGTGATTTATGCAGAACCCCGCCATTGGCAACGTTGCAGCAACGACCGCTAGCAATTTCGCTGACTTGCCCGCTACCGCGTCGCATGGACCGTTGCGCATCGAGTATCGCTGGGTGAATGAAGCGGCGGGCAACGCGCCGATCGCCGTCTTCCTGCATGAAGGCCTCGGGTCGATCGCGATGTGGCGCGACTGGCCGCAAGCGCTGTGCGAGCGGCTCGGCATGCGCGGACTCGTTTATTCGCGGCCCGGTTACGGGCTTTCCACGCCGCGTCCGCATGAGGTGAAGTGGCCCGTCGATTTCATGACGGCGCAGGCGCGCGATATCCTGCCCGCGTTGCTCGACGCACTCGATATCGATATGCGCGAACGCCGGCGCATGTGGGTCATCGGCCATAGCGACGGCGGTTCGATCACGCTGTTGTACGCGGCGCTCCATCCCGACGAGTTGGCTGGCGCGGTGGCGATTGCGCCGCATGTCTTCGTCGAAGATATTTCGGTGGAAAGCATCGCGCAGACCAAACAACTCTACGAAACCACCGACCTGCGCAGCAAGCTCAGCCGCTATCACGCGGACGTCGATTCCGCGTTCTATGGCTGGAATGACATCTGGTTGAATCCGGCTTTCAGGCAGTGGTCCATTGCCGGGGAACTGGCGTCTATCCGCAAGCCCTTGCTCGCGGTCCAAGGCCATGACGACAACTACGGCACGATGGCCCAGATCGACACGATCGCCGCACACGTGCCGCATGCGCAACTGGTCAAACTCGACGCTTGCAGCCACTCGCCGCATCGCGATGCGCCAGGGCCGTTGAACGAAGCCATTGCGGCATTCGTTCTGACGCAGCGCTAAGCCACCTTCCCGACGCCGAACAGCGCATATCTATTGGCTGGCCTAGATGTAATCGCCCGCCGCCCAATTCTCAACAAATACCCAAATTTCCACATCTTCACAAAAGTTACACAGGTAAGCGACTATTCTTGCGCATCGCTGACCTGGGCACATGGATGCCCTGGCGCAACTTCCCCGTGCCGGAGACATTGCCATGTCTGTTGTGTCGCAGCCGTCTATTGCCTTCCATCGCAAACGTTTGGCAGGCGCACTGGCCGCCGTGTCGCTCTGCATGCTGCTCGGCGCTTGCGGCAACGACGACGACAAATCCCCGGACACACGCGCCCTTAGTTCTACCGAGAGTTCCGCCGGCGACAGCAGCGCCGCCACGGTTCTGTCGGCGAATCCATCTTCCGCTTCACCCGCGCCCCCAGCACTGACGATTCAAACCCCTGCACTACCCGCATCAAGCGCCGATCCGGCATTGTCCGCCGCCGCGTCGACGCCGCTCGCCACACCTGTGATCCACACCGTCGACTGAGTTTTGCGTGTCACGCGACGCGCGGGCGAGGCTCGCGCGCCACGTGCCTCGTTCCTCCACCGAAGATCAAAAGCCAATACCATGACCTCAAAAAATCGCCGTGATTTTCTGCGCTCCGCCGCGCATGCAGCCGGTTCCGCCACCGCGTTGAGCATGCTGCCGCTGGGCATTCGCAACGCGCTCGCCATTCCTGCCAACAACAAGACCGGCACGATCCGCGACGTCGAGCACATCGTCGTGCTGATGCAGGAAAACCGCTCGTTCGACCACTACTTCGGCACGCTCAAGGGCGTCCGCGGTTTCGGCGATACGCGCGCGATCAATTTGCCGAACGGCAAGCCCGTGTGGTATCAGCCGCTCGCGGCGGACGTCGGCTACGTGCTGCCGTTCCGCCCCACCGCGCCCAATCTGGGTCTGCAATTCCTGCAGGATCTCGCGCACGACTGGACCAGCACGCACGCGGCATGGAACGGCGGCCGCTACGATCAATGGGTGCCCGCCAAGAGCGCCACGACAATGGCCTATTTCACGCGCGAGGACATTCCGTTTCACTATCAGCTCGCCGACGCGTTCACGATCTGCGACGCGTACCACTGCTCGCTGATGGGACCGACGGACCCGAACCGCTACTACATGTGGAGCGGCTGGGTGGGCAACGACGGCAGCGGCGGCGGTCCGGTGATCGACAACTCCGAGCTCGGCTACGGCTGGTCCACGTATCCCGAAGTGCTGCAAAACGCCGGCATCTCGTGGAAGATCTATCAGGACATCGGCACCGGTCTCGACGCGAACGGCGCGTGGGGCTGGACGCAGAACCCGTACATCGGCAACTTCGGCGACAACTCGCTGCTCTACTTCAATCAGTACCGCAACGCGCAGCCCGGCAATCCGCTCTACGACAACGCACGCACCGGCACGAACGCCGCAAAGGGCGACGGCTATTTCGATATCCTCAAGCGCGACGTGCAGAATAATGCTTTGCCGCAAGTGTCGTGGATCGTCGCGCCCGAAGCCTATTCCGAGCATCCGAACTGGCCGACGAATTACGGCGCGTGGTACATCGACCAGGTCTTGCAGATTCTCACGTCGAATCCCGAGGTATGGAGCAAGACGGTCTTGCTGATCAATTACGACGAGAACGACGGCTTCTTCGACCACGTGTCGCCGCCGTTCGCACCGTCGTCGAGCGCGAACGGTTTGTCCACCGTCGATACCAGCAACGAAATCTATCCCGGCGATGCGAAGATTCCCGCCGCCCCGTACGGACTCGGACCGCGCGTGCCGATGCTGGTGGTGTCGCCGTGGTCGAAAGGCGGTTACGTGTGCTCGGAACTGTTCGACCACACGTCGGTGATCCGTTTCATCGAAAAGCGTTTCGGTCATGAGCGCAATCTCGGCGAATCCAACATCACACCGTGGCGCCGCGCGGTATGCGGCGACCTGCTGTCGGCGTTCAACTTCAGCAATCCGAACGACGCCTTCCCGACGCTGCCGGGCACGAGCGGCTACGTGCCGCCCGATCAGAACCGTCATCCCGATTATGTGCCGCTGCCGCCGGCCATCCAGGCGGTGCCGAAACAGGAACCCGGCGTGCGCCCCGCTCGCGCGGTGCCGTACGAGTTGTTCGTGCGCGTACATGGCGAAGGCGCGACGAACCAGCTCACGATGCGTTTCGTCAACACGGGCCGCGCCGGCGCGGTGTTTCTCGTCTACGCCGCTCACGGTCTCGACGCGCCGTGCACGTATACGGTCGAAGCCGGCAAGCGCCTGCAGGATCAGCTTCCGTTGAACGCCGACGGCAGCTATGACTTCACTGTGTACGGCCCGAATGGCTTTCTGCGCCGCTTCGCGGGCAAGCCGGTCTCGCGCAGCTGGTGGAACGGCTCCGACATCGCGCGGCCTGAAGTTGAGGAAGGTTATGACGTCGCGAACGGCAATCTGCAATTGCGCCTCGAGAACGTGGGCAGCGCGCCTTCCCAGTTCAAGATCATCAACGCGTACGACCCGAACAACGTGATCAGGCGTACGGTACGCGGCGGCGATACCGACCAGCTCTACCTCGATCTGCGCAACGCCCACGGTTGGTACGACCTGGCCATTACGGCCAATACTGATCCGCTGTTCGCGCGGCGCTTTGCCGGACACGTCGAGACCGGCAAGAGCAGCATGAGCGATCCGGCGCTGGGTAGTTAAGCCTTAGCCGAAAGCTTCGGTGAAATACAACGGCCGCTGCGATGTAGAACACAGCGGCCGTTTTTTTGCTCCATTCGTGGCACTTGCGCCTGGCAACGTCACGCGGCGACGGCGGCCGATAAGGACGCGCGCTCGCGTGCCTTCTCGCGAATCGCGTGCACGATGAACTCCGCATCGCGCGCGACGCCGGAGAAACGCCCCGAGCCCCACGTATGCAGCCACGGCAAGCCGACGAAATACAAGCCGTCGATTGGTGTGATGCCGCGCGTATGCGCCGGATAACCGCGACCGTTGAACACGGGGGCGTCGAGCCAGCTGAAGTCCGGCGTAAAGCCGATACACCAGATGATCGCGGCAATCCCGCTCGCTTCTACATCGAGCGTAGTGCGCTCTTGCGCTGGACGCCAGACCGGTTCGTATGCGCCACCCTGCGGCGCGTCGATACCGTGCTTCTCGATGAAGCCGTCGATGCTCACGTTGATCCGGTTATACGTATCGTCCGCCGCATCGAGATTGGCCGCGAGCGTGGGCGAGAAATGGAATTGCCCGTCGCGCAGATCGTCGAGGCGGCCGTACAACTCCATGCCTTCGGCGGCGAACTTGCGCAGATCGATATCGCGGCCACCGTCGCGGCCCGTCACGTAATGATTGGTGTTATCGCGCACGCCTTCGCGCAACGGATGCTTTTCGACCGGCATGTCGTAGTACTGCATGTCGGCGAGCCAGTCGACCACGTCGCGGCCTCGATAGAAACGCGCGCAACGCGGCGCCTCGCCGACTGCGAGTACGACCTTGCGGCCGGCCAGATGCAAATCTTCTGCGATCTGCGCGCCGGACTGCCCCGTGCCGACCACCATCACCGCGCCATCAGGCAGAGCCTGCGGATTGCGATACGCCGACGACTGCAGTTGTACGATCCGCGCGGGCAAGCGCTCGGCAAGGCGCGGCACGATAGGCGTGTGATAGCCGCCCGAGGCCACCACCACCTGATCCGCGGTGAAATCGCCCTGCGTCGTGGTGATCGAATAGACGCCGTCGTCGCGCTGCTTGACGCGCTTGACTTCAGTGCGCTCCATCAGCGGCGCATCGACGTGTTCAATGAAACCGTCGAGATACGCAACGATCTCATCCTTTTTCATGAAGCCGTGTGGATCGTCGCCACGATACGGATAACCGGGCAGCGCACATTGCCAATTCGGCGTGACAAGACAGAACGCGTCCCAGCGCTGCTCACGCCACGTGTGCGTCACGGTGTTCTTCTCCACGACCAGATGGTCGATGCCGGACTGCTTGAGGTAATAGCTGACCGACAGACCCGCCTGCCCGCCGCCGATGACGAGCACGCTGTAATGGCCCTCGGCGCGCACGTGATGTGCTGGATTCGACATGATGCGTCCTCTGAAAGAATAAGCGCCTAGCTGAATTCGATAACCCTGACGGTCGCCTCCGGACGATCGCGAAAGCGCGCCGCGTCGCGCTCGATCTGCGCAAGCTGGTCCATCGCCGCCGAGCAGGCAAAGCCGTATTTCTCGCGCACTCGCTCGGACGCGATGCCCAGCGCCTGCCGCGATCGCGCGACGAAATCTTCCAACGCGTAGGCCTCGCCCGGTGTGAAAAAGTCGCCGATCACGAGCGAAGGCGAATAGCAGTTCGCTTCGTCGCCATCTGGCCATTGAATGCGAAAGTGCATGACAGGCATCGCTAATCCTCGAATCAATGAGCAAGCAGAGCGCGCTTCGCGAGGAAACGGCGGTAGACGTCTACGTGATGCTGCGCGCTCGCGGCCCAGCTAAAGCGCGCGAGCAACGCAGGCACGGCGTGCTCGAAGTCGACTCCACGGCCGCCCAATGCACGCCCTAGTGCCGCGGCGATCGAATTGACGTCGAGTGGATCGGCCCAGTAGCAAGTGGTGTTGTCGAGATACTCGGTGAATGGCGCAATCGACGAGGCCACCACCGGCGTGCCGCTCGCGAGCGCCTCCAACACGACGAGACCGAAACCTTCTCGCAACGACACCATTGAGAGGACATCGGCGCAGCGAAACAGCGCGGGCATGACAGCGTCTTCGAGCGGACCCGTCACCATGACGCTTTCATGCGGGCCGATGGACAGACCCAACTCGCCTGCGCGTTGCAGCAAGCGGCTGGTATAGGCATCGTGATCAAGCAGACTCGCACCGCCCGCGATAACCAGCTGCGCTTGAGGCACATTGCGGCGCATGAATGCGAACGCTTCGAGCAGCGCCAGTGTGTTCTTGCGTGCTTCGATGCCGCCCACTGCCAGCACGATAGGTCCACCGTCGATGCCGAAGCGCTGCCTGAGTTGCGCGTCGTGTTGATCCGGCTGCGAAGAAAAACGCTTCACGTCCACGCCGTTCGACACAGTGATGGCACTAATGCCATACATGGATTGCATTTCACGCGCCCATGTATCACTCACACACAACACCTGATCCGCGTCCTGATACGCGCGCTGTTGCCAGGCTGCCAACTTGAGATCGTTGAAATGATCCAGGTGGTGAACCGTACGCATGAAGCCGTGAATGAATCCCTCCGCTTTCATCTCGGCGAGTGCATTGCCGCTGATGCTGTCCTGCGCGTGCAGCACGTCGAACGCGCTTGCGTCGTGTTCGATGAGTGCTCGCCGGAACGCATCGATCCGCGCTTCGACCATCGCAACGGTATCGGCCTGAGCCAATAAGATAGGTGCATACACCACGCGGCACGCCGGCAGACGAAACAGCGTCTCGCCAGACGCGGCCGGCACGAACACCGTCACGTCGTGCCCAAGCATCGTCAACGCCGCCGCCAGTTCCAGCGTATGCACGACGCCGCCGCGCGGATTGACCGAGTGCGTCAGCAAGGCGATACGCAACGCGTTCATTTCGTATCACCCTTCCCGACGATGAACGGCTCGCGCTGAAAGTCCCATAGCGCCGCAACATCGTCCCGCTGATGCAGAACAACCTCGCTCGTTGCATCAACGGAACCGATCACCGCACACGCGAGGGCACGCGCGTCGAATTGCCCCTGCACGGCATCGACATGCTCCGGCCGCACGGAAAGCAAATAGCCGAAACTCGGAAAGGCAGTCACCCAGCGCTCCAGCGCCACACCGTCAGGCTTGGGAATGCACGCGAGATCGATCCGCGCTCCCACCTTCGAACATTCGAGCAACATCAGCGCCGTGCCGAGCGTGCCCGCCATGCTGATATCTTTCGCGGCGTCGCACAGACCGCTTTCCGCCAGTTGAGGCAGCAGTTCGAGATCGCCGCGCAGACGCTCGGGCGGTGCGTCCACGGAAGCATTCCAGAACGGATACGGTTCTTCGAAACGGCCGCGTAGATCGACTGCCATCATCAGACTGTCGCCCGGTTTCGCGTTGAAGCTCGACAGCAACGTCTTGGCGCGGCCGATAATCGACACCGCCAGTTGCGCCGCGTCGCTGCGCGTATTCGTATGGCCGCCGACAATCGGCACGCCATACGCGACAGAGGCCGCCGCCATGCCCGCCAGCACTTGGTCCGCAGCGCCAAGGCCCGGACTCCAAAGCGCGTCCACCACCGCCAACGGCCGCCCGCCCATTGCATAGATATCGCTGACGTTGACCATCACGCTGCTGTAGCCGGCGAACCACGGCATGGTGCTCACGAAATCGCTGACCATGCCTTCGATCGCAAAGAGCAGATAGCCGTCGCCATCGGCGAGCGCGGCACAGTCGTCGCCGAGCGCCACGGCTTGAGCGAGATCGTGCGTGCCGCGAGGCAAACGCTTCGCCAGCGCGCCGACCACGTCGACAATATCGGTCTTGTGCCGGAACCCGCGGCTTTCGCGCAAGCCGGCGACGAGATCGGCGACGCTCATGCCCCACTCCGCGCGGGTTCGAGACGACGCGAATACGCTTGCGTTTGCGTGCGCGTGACAAAGCCGCCATTAGGCGTCACGCACGGCGGATAGCGGTCCAATTGCGCCTGCATCAGATGATGCGGTCTGCCCAGCAAGGTTTCCTCCGCGAGCACGTCCCAATACATCGCGCGAAAGAGCGGCACATTCTGGCTCTGCACATGCGCCAGGAACGTCTCACAGCCGAGCGCATGCGCGCTGCTCACCGCGAGACGAATCAGCGTCGCACCGATCTTTCCATGTCGGCGAAACGCCGCATGCACGGCGAGGCGCGAACCGAACCACACGTTGTCGTGATCGCGATGAATGCGTACGGTGCCGACCACCTGCTCCGGTATACCGCCGAGACAACTGACGGCGACCAGTTGCTGTGCATGCTGATCGATATCGTCGCGATCATCGCCGACGAAAATGCCCTGCTCGACGCAGAACACAGCGCGCCGCAATTTGAACGCCTCTTCGGCTTCCCAATTCAACGTGGTCCACTTGATACGGAATTCGCCCGGCGCATATGGCGCGAAAACGACGTCACCATCCAGCGCCTCGCCTGCAATCGCTTCACCGAACATGATCACTCCTCGTACGATGACAGCGACGAACACGCGCCGCATTTGCCGCAGCCCGCCTTGATATCGATCGAGCGCATGGCAGCGGCATTGAGCATGCCGCCAAGCGGCTGCAACACCGACTTCATGAATTCAGGCGTGGGCGCCGGATGATCTTCGAGCGGCGTGCCGCTGATCGGCACGAACGGCACGACGAACGGATACACGCCGAGCTCGATTAGTTCGCGCGACATCGTCAGGATGGCTTCCGCGCTATCGCCGAGCCCGGCGAGAATGTAGGTACTGACCTGCCCGCGCCCGAATACGGCCACGGCGGACTCGAACGCTTCCATGTAGCGCGACAGCGGCACGCTCGCCTTGCCCGGCATGATCCATTCGCGCAAAGCGGGCGTCACGACTTCGAGATGCATGCCGAGTGTGTCGATGCCGCTCGCTTTCATGCGCGCGAACCAGCGATCGTCGTCGGGCGGCTCGCATTGCGCCTGGATCGGCAGGTCGACCGCGGCCTTGATCGCGAATGCGCTCTCGCACAGAATCTGCGCGCCACGATCCGGCGTGGGCGGCGTGCCAGTGGTCAACACCATATGCTTCACGCCGTCGAGCAATACGGCCGCGCGCGCCACTTCCGCGAGTTGCTCCGGTGTCTTGCGCGCAATCGTGCGGCCCGCCGCGAGCGACTGCCCGATTGCACAGAACTTGCAACTCTTGCGCCGGCTCTCGTAGCGAATACAGGTTTGCAACACGGTGGTCGCGAGCACGTCCGCACTGTGCAATGCGGCGATATGCGAGTACGGCACGCCGTCTAGCGTCTGCATCGAGTAAAAACGCGGCGCTTTCGGAAAGCTGATGTTGGCGATCGGAATCGTGCCGCGCAGCAGCGCGCTCGAACCACTCGCATCGGGCGTCTGCGCGACGAAGGGCGAGTGCCACGCGGTGCTCGTATGCACGGGCACCATGATCGTCACCCCGTCCACCGTCACCGCCTTGTGGTCAGACGGTCCCGCGCCGCCGCGCCGGCTCGCCGCGCCCGCATCCGGCGAGACGAGCCGCAGACCGGCGGACTGCAATTCAGTCATCAATTGCCGGCTCTGCGCCGACAGCGACTCGCTGGCGCTCATCGCATCCTCCTTCGGTTGAATTGAAATCGGCGCTCGCGGCGGCCGGCCACGCCGGCATCGGCGCCACGGTTTCCGCAGGACGCCGGTTGATCGCGAGGCTCAGCAACTCGGGGCGCGCGTAATGGCCGACCGAATCCATCATGCGTTTGCGCTTGGTGATCAGCGCCATATCGAGGTCGGCGATCACCATGCCTTCGCCTTCGCGCAGCGGCTCGGCAAGATGCTGGCCTTCCGGCGACACGATCGCGGTATTGCAGCCGCCGCGCAGCGCCTTCTGCAAATTCGTATCCGGCGTCACGGACGCAATCTGCGCTTCGGTGAGCCACCCCGTCGCATTCACGACGAAGCAACCCGACTCCAACGCGTGATGCCGGACCGTCACCTCGATCTGATCGGCGAAGATCGGCCCCACCAGCGAACCGGGAAACTGACTGCAATGAATCTCTTCGTGTTGCGTCATCAACGCATAACGCGCGAGCGGGTTGTAGTGCTCCCAGCAGGCAAGCGCACCGACTCGCCCCACCGCCGTATTCGCCACCGTCAAACCCGCTGCGTCGCCCTGCCCCCAGATCATCCGTTCATGAAACGTCGGCGTGATCTTGCGGCGCTTGAGGACGATCCGGCCATCCACGTCGAAGATCAACTGCGTGTTGTAAAGGCTGCCGTGATCGCGCTCGTTGACACCGAGCACCACCACCATCCGATGCAAACGCGCCTGCTCGGCCACCGCATGCGTCACCGGGCCCGGCACGATCACGGCCTCTTCGTAGAGTTTCATGTGATCGGCGCCGGACGCAACGGGCGGCCGCACGAAAGAGAAGTAGGGGTAATACGGCACGAAGGTTTCGGGAAACACGATCAGTTGCACGCCATCGCGTGCGGCTTTTTCGATTGCCTCGCAGACCTTTTCGAGCGTGCCGCCGCTGCGCTCGAAGTCGGGCGCGATCTGAACCGCTGCGGCGCGCACGACGCGCTTGCCCGTCGATTTTTCGGACATGGTGGTCACTCGCCTTTCGTCAAACCGTCCACGTATGGATGATCAACGCGTTGTCCTTGCGGTGAAGCAACTGGATGTCGAGCACGTCGAGCGGACTGATCGGCCGGATGCCTTCTATCAGCGAGGCTTCCCCGTGGCCATACAGTGCCTGCAGCGCGAAGCGGCACGCGTAGACCTTGCCGCCCTCTTCCATGAACTTCATCAGTTGCTTGTTGAAGTTCAGATGACCGGGAAACGCTTCGTCGCCGAGCGTGGGAAAGCCGCGTTGCAGACCGAGTGTGACGCCCGGTCCATACAGCAGCACCGAGGTTTCGAAGCCCTTGCGTTGCAGGCGCGTCGCCTGCAGCAGATTGACGAAGCCGATCGAGCCTTCGAACGCGACCGTGTGAAACGTGACGAGCGCCTTCTCGCCCGGCTCGGCTTTCACGTCTTCGAAGACTTTCTCCTCGTAGTCGACAAGGTAATCGCCTTTCTGATGCAGCGGTTTGTTGACGGCTGGCATGACACTCTCCGATCAGGTTTGCTAAGTAAAAGAGGGCGCGCGTTCAAGCTGTGCGCGCTTCTTCCAATGCAACGGCCGTGCCATTGATCGGCCAGGCGAATGCGATCAATCAGCAATCAATTCCGTCTCGATTCGAAGTGCGACTCGAAAAAATTTTTGGCGCGAAGGTTGCATACGACTCAGACATACCGCGCTAACGCCGTTGGCGGGGTTCTACCGCACCACCCATGTGCGATTCGCGCATAACGACGTGTCGGCATGGTGCAGTCATTCACCACGGTCGATCAATCCGATCATTGATCGCATGCGGATGCGATCAACTTCTTTCAACGTGAATAGAGACCCGAAGGCAATGAGCAGCCCGACACATCACTGGATCAAACGTCTCGCCGACATTCGCAAGCCGGCCTATCTGGCGATTCCCGATCTGATCGAAGAAGATCTCGCCACCGGGCGGCTGCGTCCGCGCGACCGCTTGCCGGGATTGCGCGATCTCGCCCTGGAACTCGCGCTGAACTACACGACGGTGGCGCGCGCCTACGCCGAAGCACGCAAACGTGGCCTGCTCGATTCGCGCGCCGGCAGCGGCACGTTCGTGCGCGGCCGTACGGCCACCTTGCCGCTCGCAGGCGGCAGCAGCATCGAAATGTCGATGAACACTCCGCCCGAGCCGCCCGATTACGTGATCCGCCTGCGCGAATCCGCCGCGCGGCAGATGGCCGATAGCGATCCTTATCAGTTGCTCCGTTATCAGGACTTCGGCGGCTCGGCGGCCGACAAGGACGCGGGTGCCGAATGGCTGAGGCGCCGCGTGCCGCATTGCGACGCGCAAAACGTGTTGGTGTGCCCCGGCATCCATAGCGCGCTGGTGGCGCTCGTCTCCCAACTCGCGCGGCCCGGCGGCACCATCTGTCTCGATGCACTTGCCTACCCCGGCATCAAGGCGATCGCCGCGCAACTCGGCGTGCGTCTGCAAGCGTTGCCACGCGACGACGAAGGGCCGCTCGCTCATGCCTTCGAAGCGCTCTGCAAGACGGACAAGCCGAGCGCGTTCTATTGCAATCCGACGCTGCAGAATCCGAGCACGCTGACGCTCACGCACAAACGGCGCGAGGCGCTCGCCGACGTGGCGCTGCGCTACAGCGTGCCGATCATCGAAGACGATGCGTACGCAATGCTGCCGCAGAGCGCGCCCGATGCGCTCGCGAGTTTCGCGCCCGAACTGACGTATTACGTGACCGGTTTGTCGAAGAGCTTCGGCGCCGGTTTGCGCGTCGCGCATCTGCATGCGCCGACGCCGCGGCAAACACAGCGGCTAGCCGGCGCATTACGCGCCACCACCGTGATGGCGAGTCCGTTCACGGTCACGCTCGCGACGCAGTGGATCGCGGACGGGACCGCTGCGGACATGCTCAACGCGATCCGCAACGAGTCGCGCGCTCGCCAGGCGATTGCCTCCCGCATGCTCGAAGCGTGGCCTTACGAAGCGCATCAGGATGGCTTTCATTTGTGGTTGCCGGTGCCGGTGGAAAGCGGCTGGAGCGCGTCCGAACTCGCCTTGCAGTTGCGCAATCAGGGGATCGCCGCCGTGGCGGGCGCCGCATTTTCCACCGATGGCAATCCGCCCAACGCCATGCGCGTCTGTCTCGGCGGATCGAAAACGCGCGACGAATGCGAGGAGGCGTTGCGCATCGTGGCGGAGACACTCGACCATCCGCATCATTTGCATTCTCCAGTCATGTAAGGCGATCGGCGTTATTGTCATACGAATACAGCGCATCACCGGCCGCTTACCAGCGTGCAGCGAAACGCTGTTTCCGCACGCATTGAAAACGCCAACCCGCAAGAAGTATTTCGCCGACAGTCGACACGCCGCCCCGCACGGCTCTCCCGCCGTTGGTGAGCAATTGAAAGCAATCGCCGCTCAAGTCCCACTTGTTGAAGCCGTATACAGCGTGTGAGGCCCCCGCCTCACCGACTCCGGTTCACCGCTCACTCCGAAAGACTCCCGACATGTTCACCTCCATTCGCGCGCGCATCGTCGCCCTGTGCGTCGCTATCGTTGTGGTCGCGCTCGCCGCCAACGCGGTTCTCAACTATGTCGTCGCCAACTCGTACAACGCCGATGCGATCGACAGCAGCCTGACCGCGGTCGAAAGCGGTCACGCGGACGGCATCAGCGACTGGGTCGCCGCCAACAGCCAGATGATCAACTCGTTGCAGGACGCAGTGCTGCAAGCCGATCCGTCCGCCGCGCTGAAGCAGATCGCCGCGGCCGGCAAGTTCACGAACGTGTATGTCGGCTACGCGGACAAGACCGCCAAGTTCTCCGACCCGACCGGCATTCCGCCCGACTACGATCCGACCGGCCGTCCCTGGTACAAGCAGGCCGCCGCGGCGGGCAAGCCGGTGGTGACGCCGCCGTACGTGGACGTGGGCACGGGCAAACTGGTGGTAGCGTTCGCCGCGCCCGTGGTGCGCGACGGCGCGGTGAAAGGCGTAGTCTCCGGCGACGTCGCGATGGACAGCGTGATCGCCAACGTCAAGTCGATTCATCCGACGCCGGCGAGCTTCGGCATGTTGATCGATGCGAGCGGCCATATCGTCGCGCATCCCGACGCGAAACTAACCTTGAAGCCGGTCTCCGACGTGGCGCCGGCCCTGACGAGCGACAAGCTCGCCGCCCTCTTCAGTACCGACCGTCCGCTGGAAATGGACGTGAACGGCAGCACGAAGCTGATGCGTGCCCAAGCGATTCCCGGCACGGATTGGTACGCGGTCGTCGCGCTCGACAAAGCCGAAGCGACGGCCGGCATGCGTTCGCTGCTGACCGCTTCGGTGATCGCGCTGATCGTGATCGCCGGCATCGCCGCCGCGGTCGTGGCGGCGGTCACGGCTGTTTCGTTTCAGCGTCTGTCGAAAGTGCGCGACGCCATGGACGCCATCGGCTCCGGCGAAGGCGATCTCACACAACGCCTGCCGGCCGCCGGCAACGACGAAGTCGCGCAGATCGCGCGTTCGTTCAACACCTTCATCGACAAACTCAGCCACGTGATGCGCCAGATTCGCGACGCCAGCGAATCGGTGCGCGTGGCCGCGAACGAAATCGCGGCGGGCAACGTCGATCTGTCGGGCCGCACGGAATCGGCCGCGGCGAGCTTGCAGCAAACCGCCGCGTCGATGGAGGAAATCACCTCGACCGTCACGCAATCGGCAAGCGCCGCGAAGCAGGCCGACGATACCGCCGTCTCCGCCTCGCAGGTCGCCTCGCGCGGCGGCGTGGTGATCTCCGAAGTGATTGCGACGATGGGCGAGATCCAGCATGCGTCGGTGAAGATCTCCGACATCATCGGCGTGATCGACGGCATTGCGTTCCAGACCAACATCCTCGCGTTGAACGCCGCGGTGGAAGCCGCGCGCGCGGGCGAACAGGGCCGCGGTTTCGCGGTCGTGGCCGGCGAAGTGCGCAGCCTCGCGCAACGCAGCGCGCAGGCGGCGAAGGAAATCAAGGCGCTGATCGAATCGACCGTGGCCAGCGTCACGTCGGGTTCCGGTCAGGTGCGCCAGGCCGGCGAGACGATGACGGAGATCGTCAGCAACGTCGCCAACGTGACGACCATCATTTCCGAAATCACCCAGGCCGCCAACGAGCAGACGCGCGGCATTCAGGAAGTGAACCGCGCGGTCAGCCAGCTCGACGAGATGGTTCAACAGAACGCCGCGCTGGTCGAGGAATCCACAGCGGCCGCCGCCGCGCTGCAAAGCCAGGCCGTGAGCCTCGCAAGCGCGGTGACGCAATTCAAACTCGATTAAACGCCTTACCTGGGACATCGCAGTGACGTTCTATAGAAATCTGAAGATCGCCGTTAAATTGGCGTTGCTCGGCGCGGTGTTGTTAGCCGCGACGATGATCGTGGGTCTGGAAGGCTGGCACGCGTTGTTGAAAACGCATGAGCTGCAAATCCAGTCGGCGCAATCGCTCAGTCAATACGCGCAAGCCGCCGACACGGCGCGCGTCGCGCAGGTCGAGTTCAAGAAGCAGGTGCAGGAATGGAAGGACCTGTTGTTGCGCGGCGCCGATCCGGCTGCGTTCGTCAAGTACCGTGATGCCTTCGGCAAGGAAAGCGGCACGACGCACGCCGCCCTGCTGCGCCTGAAGGATCAGTTGAATGCGTTGGGTGCCAACGTGAACGGTGTCGACAAGGCGCTCGCCACGCATGCCTCGTTGCAGGACAGCTACCTCGATGCACTCAAGCATTACGATGCCGGCGATCCGAACACCGCGCACGTAGTGGACGGTCTCGTGAAGGGCATCGACCGCGCGCCGACGGCCGCGATCGACGACATCGTCGCCACGGTGATGCAGCAGGCGCAAGACTCCAATGTGCGCACGAGCGAAGCGGCGGAACGCTCCTATACGATCGCCACGGTGCTGTTGCTGTCGGTCGTGATCGGTTCGCTCGGCGTCGGTGCATTCGCGGTCTGGTTTCTCAGCCGCAGCATCACGCTGCCGGTCAGGCAGGCCGTGGGCGTCGCGCAGGCGGTCGCAGCAGGCGATTTGCGCGCGGACGTGGCGGTGATGAGCCGCGACGAAACCGGCCAGTTGCTCATCGCGCTCAACGACATGAACCAGCGCTTGCGGCATATCGTCAGCGAGATTCGTGAAGGCGCGACGACGATTTCGTCGGCCACGCAGGAGATCGCGGCGGGCAACCTCGACCTGTCCGCGCGCACCGAACAGCAAGCGGCCTCGCTCGAAGAAACCGCTGCGTCGATGCAGCACTTCACCGACTCGGTTCAGCGCAACGCCGCCAATGCGCGCGAGGCCACGACGCTCGCGCAAACCGCCGCGCAAGCCGCGCGCGAAGGCGGCGCCGTCATGAGCGACGCGGTGCGCACGATGGGCCAGATCGACGCGGCGTCCAAGCGCATCGTCGATATCATCGCGGTGGTGGAAGCGATCGCGGCGCAGACCAATATCCTCGCGCTCAACGCCGCGGTCGAAGCGGCCCGTGCCGGCACGCAAGGGCGCGGCTTCGCGGTGGTGGCGAGCGAAGTACGCAGTCTCGCGCAACGTTCCGCCGATGCCGCGCACGAGATCAAGGCGTTGATTCGCGAGTCGGTCGCCACGATCGACGCTGGCACGCAACTGATCAATCACGCGAGCAATACGATGGACGGTGTGGTGGAAAGCGCCGGCAGCGTGACGCGTATCGTCGAATCGATCGCGACGGCGAGCGTCGATCAGGCAGCGGGTATCGCGGAAGTAAACGATGCCGTCACGCAGATGGACCAGGTGACGCAAAGCAACGCGGCGCTCGTCGAACAGGCAGCCGCCGCGGCCGATGCGGTGCAAAGCAAGGCATCGGGGCTGGTGCAAAGCGTGAGTTTCTTCAGGCTGGGCGCCGCGGCTTGAGGGATCGGCGCCGCGCGGCGCCTGTTGTCGTGTGAGGATGAAGCGGCGCGCAATGCGCCGCTTACGACTCGAAGTCGAGTCCGCCGATCAAAACCAGAGGATCGGCCTGCGTATGCGAGAGAAAATCCAGTTCGCGCGCATGATCCCAGCCTGCAAGCTTGCGCGGCAACGCGGCCAGGTAGCCGGCGAAACGCGACGGCCCTTCCTCGCCCATCAGTCTCTCGATCTCGTCGCTGTCCCAGGTCAGATACAGATTCAACGGATACGGGTAATGTCCCATATCTTCGATGGGCGTTGCATGAATTCGCACGCGTGTGGGACGTCCATGGCCACCGTACGGCAGCACTTCGGTATGCACCGTAGTGGCGAAACAGGCGGCAATCGCCTCGGCGATGCGAGGCGCGAATTGTTCATCGAAACGGGCGGCGCTCTCGGGACGCATCTGTGTCTCCGACTTTTGTGCGTGATGAGCTAGACATCGTAGCACGCGCGGAGGTGCGCGCCGGTTGTGGATCCGCCGCGGCGGCATCAGGGCAATCGCACAAGGCTCATAAGTCGATCAGACTGGCGCGATATCGATCGTCGGTGCAAGCCTTGAGACAGCGGCTCTTCAGTCCTACCCATGAGGACGTATTGCGTTCGAGCAGATTCAGGGCAATACGACGCAGCATCGCGAAGTTCCGAGCCGCGCCCCTTTGAGCAGCAATGCATCGACCAACTCTGGCATCGCCGTGATTGACCGCGCCTATGTCTTCGTCGGCAACCGGACTTCACTATGCCGCATTTCCATTGCATCGCCGGATATTTCAAGTTTTCCATCCGACGCCAGCATCTCGATCCTTCGCGCATAAAAGACATCGGGGACCCCTTTAAGGTGGCCCTTGTTTTGAATCATCGCCATTCCCGCGACCATCGCCACCTTCCGCCAGTCGTGCGTAACATTTTGCAGAATCGCCTCGTCAATCTGAAATAACTGCTTCGAATCCAGGTTGTCCACTAATTGCGCTTGAATCGAAGTTATCGAAGGCGTCTTTTTTTGTTTTCGATCTTTCATTCCAGAAGTCTGCCTTAAAACGGAATAGAGCGTGTTTTTCAAATAGGCGGCCCGGATGATGCAAGAGCCCGCCTGCTCCTAAGTGAACGTTTGCTGCGTCGGTGCGCGGTTGTATTGCCTCAATTACCCCCGCATCGAGCGGGGATGCAACCCATCATACATCTGCGCATTGAGCCGCCCCAGATGTTGCGCATGTCGGGATCATAACGCGCTGTAGAACATAAAGTCCTGCACGCTGCCTTCTCAGCCGCACAGCCGTCAGTGCACTTAGCCGCAGCAAGGATTTTCTTCGGCGTACTGGGCAGATTTGGTCCCGTGTCAAGCGGGTTTGCCCACCGATTGGACTCTCCGTAGTAGAGCCGCTGGGCGACTGGATTGGCCGCTCTCAGATAGCATAGTACACACAAGGGTTCAGTCTGGTTCGCTGCCCCGAGCATACTTTTTTCTGCCCCTACATGATTCGGTGGCGGCCCAGCGGGCGTAATGCCCCTCTCGTAATTGCTGAGCCATGTGTCAATCTCATCACTTGTTATTGCAACGTCAGGCCCTTGGTTGGTTGAAACGGTTGCGGTCCGTGATGACACATCCCCATTCGCTGTGTAGGCGAAATTGACCTTCAATGTGCGCGATGCATTTCCGTTGAGCACGCCGGCTTGTTCGCTGTACCAGAAGATAGTCACTCGTCCGCGTGAGTCATAAGCGATACTTGCGGTGAAGCCCGGACCATTGATCTGTGCGGCTCTATGCGCTTGATCCCGAATCGATATTGTTTGAGAGGAAAGATTGATACGATTTGTGCTCTGGCGGAGGCTACCGTACGCGTCCACCACATATGACCATTCTCCCGTTTTGATTCCGTTCTCGTACATCTGAGCGAACAGCAGTAGATTCGTTGGGTCGTAGGCCATCCCATAGGTGCGCGTTTGACCTCCGGCCGTTGACGCATCGAAACCTTTGACACCCGTCGGATCGTCCGTAGACAGTTCGCTAATCCCCGTTGTGTTGCCGTTCGTGTCATAGACGTAAGAACGCATCCATCCAGGGGATGCGATCAACGAGGGCAATAGACTCGTTGCGTCGGCATACCGTATCGAGGTTATGGCAGTGCCAGACGTCGTCGTTCTCACCGATTTTGTCGGACGCCCAGCATCATCGTAAGTATAGGTGGCGCTATCTCCATTGCCCGACGTCTGAGTTAGCAAACGTCGAATTCACTACGGTTGGTCGCTGCATACCAGCGATCAGCGACGACGCGAGAAACGTATATCCTTTGCCGTCTGTAAGTGTGGTCGAACCACCGCCATAGGATAGTTGCACATTCTTTGTCGTGTCGGGATGGCTTACAGCAACAACTCGGCCTTGCTCATCGTATGCCCACGTCGCTGCGCGCGAGCCGCCCTCATCAATGATTCCAGTGAGAACCGCAAGAAATCGCTTATCGTCATAGACGTAGCGGCGTACATTGCCGTCCGGCAACGTAGCGGAAACGAGATTGTTGTGCGTGTCATACCCGTACCGTGTAACAGCACCGGTAGGGTCGGTCATTTGAATGATGCGCTGTTGCGAATCGTAGGCGAGTTGAATCCTCAGATCGATGTTCGGATTGGAACCGGCGGCGTGCTGCCTAATGGATATGAGGAGCCCCGATGCCGGTGCAATGCTCATCGGCGTACTGGAGTCGCTATAGGTGAGACTGGTGGTCATGTTCGTCCGGGTACTGACGGACTGTAGGACGCCCTGAGCCGAATACGTTTCCGTTTCGGTAAGCAGGTCTTTCAGCGTCCACGACGACGACTGCTGCGTTAGGCTCAGCGGCGAACCATCCACGACTCGCCATGCGTCGCCGGACTTCGCAAAGACGACTCGACCTCCCTCCGGTCGGTACGCGCTAACTTGCGGTGGATTTCCGCCCGCATTTGCCAGCCCGAGCTGTCTTTGCCAATTATGGAACCAGCTGACACCAATACCCGCGTCGGTCCTGATAAACGGTGATGACCGATATGAGCGAATGAACTTTAAAGGTGTATCGTCGCCGCTTGCAAAATCAGTTTCCGTTAAGATGGTCACCCCATTTGCCGGAAGGACCGGATCGGCGGCCGCACAATTTTTGTCGGGATCGGCCGGAGAGGGGGTCCCGCACCAGCTCTCAATGAGAGGTCGATTGTTTGGGCAGTTATAGCTACCCATCCCGACTGGGGTATTTGACGTAACGGTTAGAACACACGCAGGCGTACCCGGTGAAGCGCCGGATTTGCCGTAGAGGCCGAGACAAAGCGAGTCGCCACCGTCTGCACTCACATGAGCGCTCATGAGCAAGCAAGCAAGTGCGGTGGCAGTCCGAGCTAGTATTCTTGTTGCCCCGTTAAAACATTCTTCGTAGTTCATCAAGCTCCCAAACCCCAATGCGTGTTAGAAATTGATATTGCCGCCAACACTTCACTAGGTTGAAGCGACCAAGAGAATAGGAGGAATCCTAAATTGCACCTCCGATCAGTTTCCCATTTGCGCACAATCGCATAAGGCGCATAAGCCGAGCAGGCTGGCGCGATATTGACCGACGCCGACTATCCGCTCGCTCGCATGGAAGCCGCGCCTTTGCACCGCTAGCTTGCGCCGGTCCTGCTTCTGAAGAAGGTGGGCGCCGTGGCGCCGATGGGTTCGTACAGCGGCCCGGCCACGGAAATCCTGATACCGGGACGGCAGTCGGTGGGACCGGCGTAATACACTGCGGACGATGGCAAAAGCCGCGCGCCGATGCTCGCCGGAACCGGCGAGGCGGACTGGAAAATTGTGCCCGCGCGTCAAGGCGGCGCCGATGAAATCCGACAGCTATCAGGCGCGCTCGGCCGGGGTAACTACTTCCTAACGCGCTACGCCACTCGCCGCTTTGTCACTGTCAAGCGGCAACTGACGCGACGTCAACGGCCGGGGCGGTGGAAAAGCGAAGGCGACTTCCCGAAACGCAGGCTCCTTCTGTGAAGGCCCCGAAGCACCAATGATGCGTTGATGCAATGCAGAAGAAACCGTAACTGCGGCTTCGCGCTGCCCTCTCGCATCAAACCGTCTTCAGAATCCGCGGCCTCGTTTCGTTCAACACGCTTGCCGGCTCGGGCACCGCATCGGGCGCACTGTCGCCCTTCTCCGTGCGCATCGACAGATAGCGCAAACAGCACACCCGCAAAAACGATGCGAAGTTAGTCGGCATTTCGCCGCGCAGCGCGATCAGTTCGTCGTAGAGCTTCACGGCGAACTGGCTGGTCGTCATGCTCTCGCGCGCGGCGATTTCGTGTAGCACGTCCCAGAACAGATTCTCCAGCCGGACCGTGGTGATCACGCCGTGAATGCGCAACGAGCGCGTGCGCGATTCATACAGGATCGGATCGGCGTTGATGTATATCCGACACATAACGTTCACTCCCGGTTTCCAGGCGCGGGGCCCCCGGCCGGGTGTAATTGACCCCCCCCCCCCCCCCCCCCCGCCGCACAACACACCCCCCCCCCGGCCGGCCCCGCCCCGCCGCCCCCCCCCGGTGCTGGT